>JAGAYZ010000069.1 GCA_017940245.1 Muribaculaceae bacterium
CAGAGCCCGATTTATTCTTTCTTCTACGCAAAAACATATGCAAAGATAGCATGGGACACGCCATTTTGCAAATGTTTTCAGGTAAATCACTGATTATCAGATATCATTTTTCTCAACAATCAACTCGCGCCGAAAACAGGAGATTACGCAAAGTTTTTCTACTTGAACATAAATTTGGGCTGCCGCAATGCGGTGGCCCATAACTTACAAGCCCTTATAAATTCTTTTGTTCTATCTGCGCAATCTGCTTGAGATTCAGTAAAGGTTAGGGGGATGCTTACCGTCGGGCAGTGAGAGCAAGGCGACGGCGTTCCAGTTGGGCATAGCCTTGGCGATAGGCCTCCATGTTCTTGGGAATGAGTTGCTGACAATATCCGGTGCCAGCACTGTTATAGAGTTTCGACAGGTCGATGTAGCGCTTTCCGTTACCGCGCTTGTTGTGAAAGACCTCGGCCTCACGCTTGCCCACCAGGTCGCACTGTACCGAGTGTCGCTGTGCTGTGGTGCCACGCAACACATCGGGCACACCACCCTCGCCCGTCCAGCAGGCAAACACCTCGGCACAGGGCGGGTAACCTAGAGCTATCCACATAGTGGTGAGTCCGGGATGCTCGCCGGGCAACACACCCTCAATCACCACCGATGCCGTGCTGATGGCACGTGGGATGAAATCCTGGTCCACCACCCATTGCTCACTGTAGGTATAATCCTTGCCGCGCATGCTGTGGTAGAAGGTGCGTGAAAGCACCTCGGTGAAGGTGGCCGGAGTGATGTTTTTCTGTGCGATAAAGGGCTCGAGCAGGTGTTTTTCGTTTTCGTGCCGGATGTAGCCCTGCCCCTCGTCGGCACGGCCGCTGAACGAATAGTTGGTTCGAGTGAGGATGCCACTGGGTTCATCGCTCAGGTCATATCTAGTGTAAGAGTAATTGCCGGTTTCAAAATAGGCTCCATTACCATAAGCGTCGATCACACCGAAGTTGGCCTCCACTCCCATGGGCTTTTTCCATTGCTGCAGCAGGCGCTCAAAATCGTCGACCGTGACACAGCGTTCCAGCGCATACCGCATCACCACTCCTTCACGATCCATATCTTTAGCCGGCACATTGTCCTTGTTCAAATTATAGGAGGCAGTGTTCATGATGGCGAAACCGCGTTCGTTGAAACCCATCCATGCTGCCGTGTCGCGCGTGTCGCGAGCGTCAAACAGCGCCACGAATTCCAGCAGTCCATTGTGGGCCTTGTGGCGCTCCACACGATTGTTCTGCTCGCCGGTGTCGCGGTTTTTCCACAGCAACGGGCGTCCATTGGCAGTGAGGCACCCACTCACAATGGCCGATGTGCAAGCATCGGCAGTCAGTACAGCCAGCAATGTCACAAGAAAGAAAGATAATCGTTTCATAGTAATGAGGTAATTATAAGACGGTGAGCCGGCTAAATGCACCGGCTCACCCTTAAATGATTGACAAATTAATCGGCTTGTTCAGGTTGCTGAGCACGGAAAGCCACCAAATCATCAGGCCCGAATGCCATCACATAGGCATGACGACCTCTTACGCCCTCTTCGGCCATGCGCACATAGACTTGTGCGCTTTTAGCGAAAAGTTCAGGCGCACGCGTAGCATCATCAATGATGAGCAGCGACATGATGATCTCGGCAGTCATGTCGTAGAGCCTGCGGGCCAGGAAGTCGTGTGTTTCCACATCGGCAGCCTCTTTAACGGCATTGATGGCCTGCTCATAAAGTTCTACCATGTCTTTTACACGATTCTGCAACGGTTTCATCTGGTCACTACACTGGGCTTCGAGCATTTCCTTGATGAGATTCAGGTAAGTGCCATTGGTGATATATCGCACTGCGGCTACCACCTGCAACTGCGTGGTACCCTCATAGATGGAGAAAATGCGCGCGTCGCGATACAAGCGCTGGCTCTTATATTCCATGATGAAGCCCGACCCTCCGTGGATAGAGATGGCGTCGTAGGCATTCTGGTTGGCATATTCCGAGTTCATTCCCTTGGCCAGCGGCGTGAAAGCATCGGCCATGCGCTGATATTTCTTCATCTCCTGGCGTTCCTCAGGGGTGAGGGTGCGTTCGCGGGCAATGTCTTCCAGTGCCTTGTAAATGTCGACGTAACGTGCCGTCTGATAAAGCAACGAGCGGCCTGCATCCAGCTTGGCCTTCATGCGCGAAATCATATCATACACCGCCGGGAACGTGACAATCTTCTTGCCGAACTGAGCACGTTCCTTGGCATAGTTGAGACCCTCGCAATAGGCTTCCTGCTCCACGCCCACGCTCTGTGCCGCTATACCCAGACGGGCACCATTCATCAGCGCCATCACATATTTGATGAGGCCTAGACGGGTGCTGCCGCACAACTCGGCGGGAGCGTTTTTATAGACCAGTTCGCAAGTGGGCGAGCCATGAATACCTAACTTGTTCTCGATGTGGCGCACGTCCACTCCCCCGTTGCGTTTATCGTAGATGAACATGGACAAGCCACGGCCGTCGGTCGTGCCTTCCTCGCTGCGAGCCAGCACCAGGTGGATGTCACTGTCACCATTGGTGATGAAACGCTTCACACCATTCAATCGCCAAGTGCCGTCGGCATCTTGCGTGGCCTTAAGCATCACGCGCTGCAAGTCGCTGCCGGCATCGGGCTCGGTGAGGTCCATCGACATACTCTCGCCGGCACACACACGGGGAATGTACTTCTCACGCTGCTCCTCGCTGCCGAACTCATAGAGTGTGTCGATACAGCTCTGCAACGACCAAATATTTTGGAAACCGGCATCGGCAGCCGAAATCATCTCACTGAGCATGGAGAACACCACATTGGGCAGGTTCAAGCCGCCATAGCGCCGCGGCATGGACACGCCGTGCAGACCGGCTTTGCGGGTTGCATCCAGATTTTCAAACGTCTTGCTGGCATATATCATGCGGCCGTTTTCAAGATGGGGGCCTTCCTGGTCCACGCTCTCGCTGTTAGGTTCAATGATCTCGGCGGCCACTTCGCCGCATATTTCCAGCACTCGCTTGTAGTTTTCGATGGCATCCTCATAATTGACAGGCGCATCGGGATATTGATCTTTGTCGGCAAAATTGTGTTCACGAAGTTCCACGATTCGCTTCATGAGCGGATGATTCAGGTGAAAACCAATTTCAGGCCGATCGGTATAATAGTTTGCCATAATATATTGCTTATTTTGAGTTCTGCTTATAATACTTGATGAGTTTGGAAACCGTTTCTTCAACTGTGCCCACAATCACATAGTCGGCAATCTTGTTGATGGGAGCGTCGGGATCGTTGTTGATTGAGATGATAATGCCAGCATCTTGCATGCCCGCGATGTGCTGAATCTGTCCCGAGATGCCGCAAGCGATATACACCTTGGGATGAACGGTGACACCTGTCTGGCCCACTTGCCGGTCATGATCCACCCATCCGGCATCTACAGCGGCACGCGAGGCGCCCACCTCGCCATGCAACTCTTTTGCAAGTTGGAAAAGCATGTCAAATCCCTCCTTACTGCCCACGCCGTAACCTCCGGCCACCACGATTGAAGCGCCTTTGAGGTTATGCTTGGCTTGCTCTACTTGGCGGTCGAGCACCTTGACCACATAGCTGGCGGCATCCACATATTTATCTACATCGGGGGTAACCACCTCACCACGTGCCTGGCCCTCATAAAGAGCTTTCTGCATCACACCACTGCGCACGGTGGCCATCTGGGGCCTATGGTCGGGATTGACGATGGTGGCCACAATGTTTCCACCGAATGCAGGACGAATCTGATAAAGCAAATTCTCATAATGCTTGCCAGTCTTCACATCGTCATAATCGCCTATTTCGAGTTGCGTGCAGTCGGCTGTGAGGCCACTGGTCAACGATGATGACACACGTGGACCCAAATCACGGCCTATCACCGTAGCCCCCATCAGGCAAATCTGCGGTTTTTCTTCCTTGAACAGGTTCACGAGGATATCGGTGTGTGGCGCCGACGTGTAGGGGAAAAGCCCCTTACCATCGAACACGAACAATTTATCTACACCATAAGGCAGAATTTGGTCTTCCACCTTGCCCTTGATGCCGTCACCGGCCACCACAGCATGGAGTTCCACACCCAGTTCGCTGGCCAGCTTGCGGCCTTTGGTGAGCAATTCCTGTGAAACCTCGGCAACAGTTGTACCTTCTATCTCGCAATATACAAATACGTTATTCATAGCCTTAACCGATGATTTTCTCGTCCAACAATTCCTTAATCATTCCATCAATGTCCTCATCGCTCGATGTGAGCGTTTTGCTTTCCTTAGCCTGGAACACGATGTTCTGCACGGTCTTCACCTTAGTGGGCGAGCCGCTCAGTCCGCATTGCTCGGGATCCCCATCTACATCGGCCACGCTCCACTGGTTGAGTGTCAGGTAAGGCCGCTCGTCATAGAGTGCCTTCCATGGCTCATCGCCTGTGCGTTCCATGGGGCAGGTGGCATACTTGTATTTCATCACCAGTCGGGCGTTGCACGGGCGGCACGGAGCTGCACTACCATTGACCGTGATGACCACAGGCAGCGGAGCCTCGACCGTTTCCACACCACCGTCGATGTGACGGCGAATGGTGGCAACACCATTTTCTATCTTCAGTATCTCTTCGGCATAAGTCACTTGGTTCAGCCCCAGTTTCTGAGCCACCTGTGGTCCCACTTGTGCTGTATCACCATCGATGGCCTGACGGCCACCTATCACCACATCCACCTTACCTATTTTCTTGATAGCGGTGGCAAGCGCATAAGAGGTTGCCAATGTGTCGGCACCGGCAAAAAGGCGATCGGTGAGCAACCAGCCGGTATCTGCTCCACGGTACAAACCCTGGCGAATGATTTCTCCGGCTCGCGGCGGTCCCATGGTGAGCATGCCTACTGTGGAACCAGGATGTTGCTCTTTCAGGCGCAATGCCTGCTCCAGAGCATTCAAGTCTTCGGGGTTGAAGATGGCTGGCAGAGCCGCACGATTGATCGTGCCATCGGCCTTCATCGCATCTTTCCCTACGTTACGAGTGTCTGGCACTTGTTTGGCCAGAACAACGATGTTTAAACCCATTGTATAATACTATTTTGTGTTTTATTTTCTTTCAATCAAACGACAAAATTAATAAATGTTCGTTTCATAGACAAAGCCTCATGGCCCATTAATCCTTTTTAACTGATATATTTTGAATTTGTGGCACAAAAATTGCATATAGTTTGTGCAATTGAAAAAAAAATAGTAATTTTGCACGCTTATTATACGCACTAACTAATGAGACAACTTAAGATTACAAAGTCCATCACCAACCGTGAGAGCGCATCGCTTGACAAATATCTACAGGAAATCGGCCGCAAGGAGCTGATTACCGTTGATGAAGAAGTCGAGTTGGCACAGCGCATCCGCATGGGTGACCAAGAGGCTCGTGACAAACTTGTAAGCGCCAATCTACGTTTCGTTGTTTCTGTAGCAAAACAGTATCAGAACCAGGGATTAAGTCTGCCCGACTTGATCGATGAGGGAAATTTCGGCTTGATTAAAGCAGCTCAGAAATTCGATGAAACACGCGGTTTCAAGTTTATCTCCTATGCCGTATGGTGGATTCGTCAATCCATTCTCCAGGCTCTTGCCGAGCAATCACGCATCGTGCGACTGCCGCTCAACCAGGTAGGCTCGCTTAACAAAATCAGCAAGGCTCTTTCTCGCTTTGAGCAGATTCATGAGCGCAGACCTTCGGCCGAAGAACTGGCCGAAGAACTGGATGTACCCGTCGAGAAAATCAGCGACACCATGAAGGTATCGGGTCGCCATGTCTCGGTCGATGCCCCCTTCGTCGACGGTGAAGACAACAGCCTGCTCGATGTGCTGCCCAACAACGACAGCCCCATGGCCGACTCCACCCTCAACCAGGAATCGCTCAGCAAGGAAGTCAACCGCGCACTCGACCAGCTCAATCCTCGTGAGCGCGACATCCTCAAGATGTTCTTCGGCATCGGTTGCCAGGAAATGACACTGGAAGAGATTGGCGCAAAATTCGACCTCACACGCGAGCGCGTGCGCCAAATCAAGGAGAAAGCCATCCGCCGCTTGAAAGGACAAAAAAGCAAATTACTGAAAGCCTATTTGGGATAATATCCTATTATCGCCTCAAAAGTTAAAGTCATCAGCGCATTGCCGCCGATGACTTTTTTTGCGTCACCCCCACGACGCGACGTGACAGCGACGGCATACGACTTCGGCATGCAATGTGGCAGCCGAAAGGGATAGTATACAATCTGTTCTGGCGGATTTGCAATCCGCCAGGGTTTAACGGGGGATTTGTAATCCCCGCACTGACGCGGCAGTAGCCCTCACGGGCTGGCGGATTGCAAATCCAGCCGAACAGAAAAAATGTCGAAACCACCACGGCACATCTCACGAAGTGCCGTCCCTTGAGCACTGTGTGTTTCGCACTACTGCAAGTCTTCCTGCTTGCTTCAGTTATCGGCCTGGGCAGCATGGGGCTAGTGCAGTGCGGACCCGATGCGGCCGATGCCGACGGCATCATTGACGCACAGCAAGCGGCGGCGGAATGTGCAGCAAGCGGGGCGGGCCTTGAGGGCCTGCGCCCTCGCATTGCTCCACATTCCGCCGAGCGTTTCTTTTTTTCTTCTTCTCTTTTTTACTTTTTCTTTTTCTTGGAGAAAGGTGGAACTATTGGGCAAGCCGGAGACCTATGCTGCGGTAGCGGTACGTCGGCGTGTTGCAGCCGCGGTACGACACGCGGCAGTCCCTCGCGTTGCGGTTCCAGCTGCCACCACGGTTCACACGGTACGAGCCACTGGTGGGACCCGTCGGATTGGTCTGAGCACCGCTGCTGTAACTGCCGTACCAGTCCTGGCACCACTCCAACACGTTGCCGCTCATGTCGTACAAACCCAGCTCGTTCGCCTGCTTCGTGCCTACGGCTTGAGTCGTTGAACTGCTATTACTTGTGTACCACGCCACGTCGCCCACGGTGTTGCTGCCAGCGTACTTATAGCCCTGGCTCTTGTTACCACCACGCGCCGCATACTCCCACTCTGCCTCCGTCGGCAAGCGGAACTGCTGGCCTGTCAGCTGGTTCAACTTCGTGATAAACTCTTGGCAATCGTTCCAGCTCACATACTCCACAGGGCGCTGCAGGTTCGTGCCGTAATCCGCTGAATGGTTGGAACCATAAGCCGAATTGCCAGTGCCGTTGTAATAGCTGGGGTTGCTCCCCATCACAGCCTGCCACAGCGCCTGCGTCACCTCGGTCGCACCGATGCGGTAGCTCGACAAGGTCACCTGATGTGCAGGCTTCTCACTGTCGTAGGCATCGCTGCCCTGCTCCTCCGTCGCACCCATCGTGAACGTACCACCCTGCACTCCTACCATCGTAAAGCTCACACCATTTACAGTAAACGTCTGCGTGCCCGACTGGCCGCCATGCGGCAGACCCAGAATCACGTTCACCACTTCGTTCACATCTTCCACGTCAACACGGCCGTCGCCGTTCACGTCGCCATACACATCGCTCCACACAGGGAAAAACATCGCAGCACACAGTGCCACCAATAACATTCTTTTTTTCATAATTATCAATTATATAAGGGTTATTATCTTAATACAATAATCAATGTAATCTCGCATCAAAAACCACCACATTACCCAAATCTTGACAGATAACAAGTCTGCAACAAGCCATCAATCGGGGATGGCGAGCAGCTCGAAGGGATAGGCTTGGGTGACTTTCACCGGGTAGAACTGTCCCACTTCCAGCGGACGCACCTTTTCGATGAGCACTTCGGGATCGACTTCGGGCGAGTCCCACTGCGTGCGCCCCACGTAGTAATCATCGTCTTCACGGTCGATGATGACCCGCAGGGTCTGCCCCACTTTTTCATCTTGAATTTCTTGCGATATTTCTTCTTGCAGACTCATCAGCTGCTGCAGGCGGTCGTCTTTCACGTCTTGCGGAATGTCGTCGCTGTAATGCTGCGCGGCGTATGTTCCGGCCTCCTCGCTGTAGGCAAACGCGCCCATGCGCTCAAACCGTGCCTCGCGCACAAATTGCATCAATTCGTCAAACTCCTGTTCGCCTTCGCCAGGAAATCCTACCATGAGTGTGGTGCGCAAGTGGATGCCCGGCACCTCACGGCGCAGGCGGGCAATAAGGTCGAGCGTTTCGCGGCGACCGATGTGGCGTCGCATATTGGTAAGCACCTTGTCGCTGATGTGCTGCAGAGCGATGTCGAGGTAGTTGCACACATTGTCGTGACGAGCCATGACCGGCAGCAACTCGTAGGGGAACTGCGTGGGATAGGCATAATGAAGGCGTATCCATTCTACCCCCGGGATTTGCGCCATGCGATCCACCAGTTCGGGTAATCGCATCTCGCCATAAAGATCCAGGCCATAACTCGAAAGGTCTTGCGCAATCACGTTGAACTCTTTCACGCCCTTGTTCACCAGGTGCTCCACCTGGGCCAGCAGGCGCTCGATGGGCACTGAGTGATGCCGCCCGGTGATGAGCGGAATGGCACAGAAAGCGCAAAAACGGTTGCAGCCTTCCGAAATCTTGAGATAGGCATAATGGCCGGGAGTGGTCAGGATGCGCTCATCGGCCAGGTCGCTACGGTAACTCTTGCCCAGGTCGGTGAGCAACTCGCTCCAGTTGAACTTGCCGTAAAACTTATCCACTTCAGGCAGTTCTTGAATCAGGTCGGCCATGAATCGCTCGGCCAGACAGCCCATCACATAGAGCCGGCGAATGCGGCCCTCGCTCTTGGCTTGACCTAACTCCAGAATGGTATTGATTGATTCGGTCTGCGCATCGGCAATGAAACCGCAGGTGTTGACCACTACGATTTCGCCATTCACTCGCGACGGATTGTGTTCAATCGTATAACCTGCGGCTTGCAACTGGCGCAACAAGTGCTCGCTGTCGACCAGATTCTTGCTGCAGCCCAGCGAAATGACATTGATGTGATTACGCCTCATTTGCCGAACAGTGAACGCACAAATTCTTCACGGCGGAACACTTGCAGGTGGTCGATGCCTTCGCCCAAACCGATGTACTTGACAGGAATCTGGAACTGGTCGCTGATGCCAATCACCACCCCTCCCTTGGCGGTGCCGTCGAGCTTGGTGATGGCCAGCGCATTGACCTCGGTAGCAGCCACAAACTGCTTGGCTTGCTCAAATGCGTTTTGACCCGTGCTGCCATCCAGCACCAGGAGCACCTCGTTGGGGGCTTCGGGAAGCACCTTCTGCATCACGTTCTTGATTTTGGTCAGCTCACGCATCAGTCCTACGTTATTGTGCAGACGGCCGGCGGTGTCGATGATGACCACATCGGCATTCTGAGCCTTGGCACTGGCCACGGCATCGTAGGCCACACTGGCTGGGTCGGTGCCCATGTCGTGCTTGATGACAGGCACACCCACGCGCTGGCCCCAAATCTCCAGTTGCTCATCGGCAGCGGCACGATAGGTGTCGGCGGCACCGAGCACCACTTTGTTGCCGGCCTGTTTGAACTGATAGGCCAGTTTGCCGATGGTCGTAGTCTTTCCCACGCCATTCACACCCACCACCATGATTACGTACGGCTTTTTGTCTTCGGGCACATGGAAATCTTCCATGTCGGCATTGTTGTTGTCGGCCAGCAGTTGGGTGATTTCGTCACAGAGCAGGTCGTTCAACTCGCTTGTGCCCACATATTTGTCCTTTTTTACGCGTTCTTGGATGCGATCCAGGATCTTAATGGTCGTAGCCACGCCCACATCGCTGGTGATGAACACTTCTTCCAGCTCGTCGAGCACATCATCGTCGATGGTGCTCTTGCCGGCCACCGTGTGAGCAATCTTGGCAAAGAGTCCCTGTTTGGTTTTCTCCAGTCCCTTATCGAGCGTTTCTTTCTTTTCACGAGAGAAAAAACGGCCAAAGAAGCCCTTTTTCTTTTCCGGTTCAGGCTCGGGCTCAGGCTCTGGTTGGGGCTCGGCTTCGGGTGCGGGTACTTCCGTCGGCTCTTGAGCGGGCACTTCGGCCGATTCCGACATTTGCGCGACGGGTTCAGTCACCTCGGCTGGCGACGCGGCATCGGCCTGTTCTTCCAGCTCGACTTCTGGCTGTGGCATGGAAGTTGGCTCAGCGTCCTGAACGACCGTTTTTTGATGCTGGATCTGTTCTGCTTCTACGGCAACTTGCTGCGTGTTATCTTTCTTCTTAAAGATGTCAAATAGTCCCATATCAATTCAATTTCATTTCAAACTACAAAGTTACGAAGAATATCTGATACCTTCAGCATTTTCTTTCAAAATCACCCAAAAATAAAAAGTCCTACGGCCACATTGGCGCAGGACTTTATATCATGACGGGCTCACATGAGCCTTATTTACAAGAAAAATTATTTCTTCAGGTACTCTTGAACTTTGTCGTTCTCAACCATGCGCTCCTCAAACACATAGGCACCAGTCTTGGCCGAACGGACCATCTTGATTACCTTGCTGAAATTGCGACCTTCACCAGTCTGGAGCGTTGCAACTACTTTCTTTGCCATATCTTAAACGTATTATTTAATTTCTTTGTGAACAGTTACTTTCTTCAAGTACGGGTTGTACTTCTTGAGCTCCAGACGCTCGGTTGTGTTCTTGCGGTTCTTGGTGGTAATGTAGCGAGACATTCCGGGAACACCACTTGCCTTCTGCTCAGTGCATTCGAGGATAACCTGAACGCGATCTCCTTTAGCTTTCTTTGCCATAGTCGTTTCGTTTTAGAGTGCTTTAATTTCAGTTAAATGTCCCTCTTCGGCGGCTTTCTTGAGCGCTGCGTCAAGACCGATGCGGTTGATGATGCGCAAACCCGATGCCGAAACT
The DNA here is from genome assembly GCA_017940245.1 of Muribaculaceae bacterium. Classification (GTDB taxonomy): domain Bacteria; phylum Bacteroidota; class Bacteroidia; order Bacteroidales; family Muribaculaceae; genus Sodaliphilus. The sequence goes on from JAGAYZ010000069.1 coordinate 10,901, forward strand.
GTCAAGCGAATCCACGTGTCCTCTTCGGGCCAGTAGAACTTGCGGTTGAACACGTTCACATTAAATTTACGTTTTGTTCTTCTCTTTGAGTGCGACACATTGTTACCAGTGATCGCCTTCTTTCCTGTGATTTGACAAACCTTAGACATAACTTCGTTTTTATCTTTTGGTTGTTAATAATCGTTTTTTAACTCTCTCATTTCAAGTCAGTGCCTCGTGCCTCGCAGTAGCACAATATTCAGCGCAACTTTTACCACTCCGTCTACGCACCGTGAGAAGCCGGTGTTGAGTACACGTAAGAGGCAAGTTGCATTTATTTCCTGCCGAAATCTCGTCTCGGCAACCGGATATCGTCCTACGCTTTATGCCTGGCAATTAGCATCATAACCAGAACATCGAAGTTTCAACGATCTTGTCTCAGAACAGGACTAACAGGAGCTTTCGCTGCATGCTGCCTTGAAATCGGCTGCAAAATTACAACTTTTTTTCCACCCCACCAAACTTTTACCCCACATTTCCTCTCCTTTTCATTGAGATTCGGAGAAAAAATGTGGGGTAAAGCGATAAAAGCACCTGCTGTGTTCTACTTTGCCATGACACGGCGCTGAGAAGCATCGATGTAGAGTCCTTTATCGGGAGCCTTGTCCAAACGGCGGCCCTGCAAGTCGTAGGTGCCTTTGTTGCCGCTGGGGACAGATGTAGTGGTGACGCGCTTCACACCCGAAACTTGCTGACCGGTCTTCTCGGCAAACTCGGCCTGAGCTTTGGCCATCTGCTCACGGAATGCGGCACTGGTGTGCAGGCTGGCATAGCCGATACTGGCAGCCACACGTGTGGCATCAATGTCGCTCTGCCAGTGGGCTCCCACAATCACACGGCTCTCTCCATACATCCAGCCACGGGCATAAATCGTGTCGGCTTTAGCAGGATTGATTTCGGCCAGTAGCAGCGCTGTGGTCCAACCACGCATGGTGTGACCAGAGGGGTAACTACCCTCTTTACCCAGTTCCACTTCATCCTCTTCATTATCATAGGTGAGAATATGCTCGTGGAAACGTACATAGGGACGCATGCGCTTGTAAAACGCCTTTGGTTCAACACGCATTTGATCAGTAGTCACAAGACTGGTTTCAAGAAGTTTCCAGATTTCGGGTGTATTTTCCCTAGAAATCGTTAGGCCAAAAGGCACATTGAACTCGGCAAACAGAGCCTCGTAACTCCACACAGCATCGCGGCGCGCTATGGCTGCGCGCTCGGGATCGAGGCGTTGCTGTTTGCCCCACATATAGCGCATAATGTCGTGCACAAAATGCTCGCCTATAGTGTCGGGCGGTGGTGGCAGGCATTTAATCAAATTAGGCAACTCATGAGTCGTAAAATAAGGCTGAACTGCGTTCTGCGCGTTCATCGACAGGGCTGCCCAAGCCAGGGCCACTACAGGTAGTATCAACAGTTTTATTCTTCTCATCATAATTATTATTTGTTACAACATGATTTGATTTGCTTGACGGGGAACGTGAAATAGGTATTAGGGTATGGCTCGTTTTTGAGCGTGAAATGCCACCACTCCTCGGCAAGCGGTTTGAAGCCGTGGCGCATCATAGCCTGTCGCAGTATCATGCGATTGTGGAACTGCTCGGCTGTGATGCTGGCGTTTCCTTTATAGATCTTCTTATCGGCATCACCGCCATAACCAGGATGGCTCTCGACACCGAACCAGTCGAACGTGCCGCCCATATCCACCTCTTTCTCGGTGCGCATATCGAACAGCGTCAGGTCGACTGTTGATCCACGGGTGTGCCCGCTGCGGTAGGCGATATAGTCGGGAAAGAGGTCACGCTTGTCAAAAGTGGGATAAAAATAGCGTTTCATCAAAGTGTCGCCAATTTCTTTTGACCAGCGCACAAAATGGTCCACACCGCACTGGGGACGATAAGCATCGTATATTTTCAAGCGATAACCTTGCCGCTTGAGGTCGTCGCTCACGGCCCGCAAGCTGTCGGCAGCCTGACGGGTTAACAATGCAACCGGCTCCTGATAGCCATCGATGCGGCTTCCCACAAAATTGTATGTGCTGAAATAGCGAATCTCCAGAATGGCATCGGGCACAACGTCGGTGAGGGTGACAAAGCCGCTCGCATCTTCCTCGGGCGCCGAGGCACAGTGATGACCGCATTGAGCCGCAGCTTCAAGCGACATGCAGAGCAGCCCAAGCACCATTACCTTTAGTGCTGAAATAGTTTTCATAGAGGTTTCACTATTTTTTGGCCACATAATTCATATGAACTCGTTCCCACGACAGGGTGCCGTCCTTTTTCACATGCACGCGCAGCAGGTAGTCGCCGGGGTTGGGGCTGTTGCGCTCGCTCATGGAATCAAGGCAGATGTAGGTCACACCGTTGTAAACTCTCTCATCCCATTTGTGAACATGACCGCAAAAGACGACGTCGGCATTCCACTTCTCGAACTGATTAAGCAGGAAGAATGTTTCTTCGCGCGCAAAGGTAGAAGAGAACTCAACGGCCTGAGGACGGAAAATGTTGGTATGCCCAAAAGCAAACGTGTGACGATATTTATGGTCACCATCGAGCACACCTTCATTAATAAGGTCAACTTGAGTTTTTCCTAACGTACCACTTGCGGTGTCCAGGAAAATAAAGTGGTCATAATAAGGATTGCCAGTCTCATCATGCCCCACCACCACGTCAAATTCATAAAACGAAGAGTGGAATATATTGCTCCACAATGCCCAGCCGTTGTGAGTAAGGTCGTGATTTCCCACTACTGGGTAGAATGGGTACTTGATTTCGTTATAGCTGAAACCCACTTTATCATCTGGATTATTCTTATAATAGAAACGTCCAAATTCGTTGATTTCAAAATATTTATCCACGAATCGTTCTTTTGCGGCTTTAAGCAAAGAGTCCAAAACAATGTAATATTGTGCCTTGGTATCGGCAATGTCGCCCAGATGCACATAAAGCAGGTCATCGTTATCTAGACCATTTTTCAACATCTCGTCCAGTCGACCGGGGTCAGTCGTCAAATGACTGTCAGCCCCAATTAAAAAACTGTAATCGCCATCGGTCTGTGCGAGCTCCGGCAAGATCTGATAATCATACAAATACTGTTTGTAGTATAGATTAGACATCTTAACGCGATCTTCAACTGCAGTGCCGGCCATGAGCACTCCGGCCGGACTCACCTTGTCACACGAGGTGAATAACGCACAAGCCGCCAATGCGGCAATCATGATATATTTTGCTTTCATAGTTCTTACCATTTATATTTAAGTCCCAATTTCATTGAAGTCTCATATTTACTGGCCAACTGGCTAATACTGCCAGCAGGACGAATATTGAGCTCGCCAAACAGGCGCATTTGCCGATTGATATTAGCATACCAGCGCACGCCCCAATTGATGTTCCAGTTCTCGTAATAGAAGTCATCATAATTCCTTGCATAAAGACCTATGTTCCATGGATTTGTGCGATGACGGATATTGACTCCCATTCCGAAAGTTAGTGTCAGAGGCTCGGTGTGACCATAGCCCATACCCCGGGCAGAACTGTGGAAATGAATCAGAGATTCACCAATGCGCATGTCGAAATAGGCCGATTCCCAAGTTGCCGACAGATTAAAAATAGTTTCTGTAAAGCCCCAACGGCTATACCGGTTCAGCATTAACTTTCCATCAAAATAAAGATGACCAAATTTTACAGGCAGGCAATAACCTCCTGTTGCATCAACAGAATACAGTTGCTTGCCAAATTGCATTTGAGCATCACCGCCCACATACCATCTATTGGCCAAATGACGGCGATAAGACGCCTCGAAGCCTCCAAACGTGCCTGCGACAACGTTGTCTCCAAACATCACATAGCCCGACACCTCGTTGCGATGTTCGCCATCAAACTGGTGAACCCCCCGGTAGGATTGGGCTTGTGTTGAGCTCATAGCCGTCACAAGCATTACAAATAACAAAATAGTTTTTTTCATATATTAAAATATTTATGACTTATCAGAAAGACACACATAATGCGCCTCCCAGCACCCACTGGTGAAGCGACTTGCGCATACTTGATGTGAAAGACTGAGTCACGTCAACACCCAATGTATTCAGCAAATCGGCCATATCGGGCGACAAGTCTTTCAAAAATTTCATGGGGTTGTATTCGGCTTTAAACGTTTTCCTCGAAAAATCGTAATCGCAAAACACTCGCCATGAAAATGAGTTTCGATGAGCATAGGTCAAGGAAATGCCCGTACCGAATTTCATAGAATTAGACGCGCTCACATTGATATAATCCCATTTACTTGAAACCATTGCTCCTGTTGGAGTAAACATTTGAGCGTTAGGATCGTCCAGGCCATCAATATTAAATTGTAGCTGCTGCCCATCGTAGGCTGCATTGACATCAATATCGTCCATTATACTACGACCCACGAGAAGTTTCGATCCAAGGGCGAAGCGTGACGACAAAGGCAAGCTAAAATACACGCCAGCATCGCCTGCAAATTCCGTAATGTGGTCACTCTCGATAGTTAACTGAATGTTTTGTATGGTATTAGCCATGGATGGATCAGACAAGAACTCTTTCAAATCGGCATGATCGCTCATTGCGAACGCACTCCAACCGTTAATAGGAGTACTTTTCACGCGCAATCGGCCTCCCACTCCCACGTATGGGTTAAAGAAATAAGCGGCCTCGGCACCCACGGCAGTAGCCATTCTGAACTTCAACTCCAGCGGAGGCGAAACAGATTCCGATTGGTCTTCAACAAGCTCTTTCGGGAAATTATACTCAATCCCCGGAAGCGTTAGATTGCGGTTACCCAGCCCTATTCCCATTGATATCGAAAAGAACGAGGGATTTGCCCGCAAATCGGGATAAAAGTTTAAATCATTTCGCAGCAAACCTCGCCCCTTGAACAACAAGTCGCAGATGCCATAACCCAGTTCTACCGACAGGATGCCGATACCCGCACCCGAAAGCACATCAGAAATCCAATGCCGGTTGTTCAACACACGCATCACGCCTGTAGCTGTTGCTAGCGTATATGCACCCACCGAATACCATGGCGAGCGCGTCAAGCCATACTCCTTATGTAATATGGTGGCGGCCATAAAGGCGGTAGCCGTATGCCCAGAGGGCCATGAATTACGCGTCGAACCGTCGGGGCGCATCTCACTGGCAGTATATTTAATACCGTTCACAAGCCCAGCCATAATTGCTGCCGACATGGCCGATGAGGCCCAAAAACGAGGCCAGTCGGAACGACCTTCCACCCCACCCAAATGCAGACCGATGGTTAAAGCCAATGGCACATATTGAGTGTAATTATCTATTTCACTATGAAAATTATACTTGATGAGACGAATCTTCGTATTCGGATTCTTATAATTCTGCCTGAAGGCTTCTTTCTCACCTTTAGCAATCAGGCCAGCAAAAAACACGGGTATTCCCACCCATGTCTGATCTTGCCAGAATGTATATGACTTTGTGGCGGGATTGGTCACACTCTTAAACATGCGCCAGTCCATTCCGCGGTGCGGTTGATAGCTTTCACTCGATGTCTTTTCATCATCGGGCACCGACAATGAAAGATGCGACAGTGAAGCCGACTCACCTTCTGTGCCGGCTTCTTGTTGTTCCATTTCACCTTGCACCACGATTTCTTCGGGAGTTAAAACGATTTTCTCAACTTCACTTTGTGGTAATGAATCATTACTAACATCGGCCTCAGCACATAATGTATTACCTGCCTGAGCCGATATTCCAACCGCCAACAGAGCAATAATGAACAAGTGCACAAAATAATTATTAATTCGTACCATATACCATTATATTCTCACAAAAATATACTGTTTTATGCTACACTGCAATATTTTTGGCATTATCAATCCTATTTGAATTCTAAACAAATCCAAATACATAAAAATCAATAGGTTGACTATCAAATCAAAGAAATAATCATTTTAGAATATGCCAATCTATTGCAGATTTTACGCATTTTTTTTGCAAAATTAAGAATAAGACACGAATTTTGCAAATTATTTAACCGAAAGTTATAGCCGATGATTTTTTGGTGCCCCATTCAAGTCTGGCACATGACTATCGGGTAAAACATAATTCATGATATTGAACTAATAGATAAATAATTTTCATGGATGCTTTTTGATAGATTAAAAAAAATCACTAACTTTGCAGAAAATTAAATTCATTATGAGAGCAACACTATATAACGAGGTTGAACAACCCATCGAACCCATCGACGAGCAAAAATTGGCTATCGCCAGCGAGCGTCCCGAGCATGTCGACGCTCCAAAACAAGAACTTTACATTGTAGATTATAAGACTCTGGCTAAGCCTTCGCTCATTGCTTTGGCAATTTTTGCAGTTTGGGCAATCGCCACATGGCTGCTTTAAAACATTGTCAATGTGTCAACTACCGAATTTGTGAAAATTTTTGTTGAAAAAAGTTTGAAAAAAATTTGGTCAGTTCGACAAAAAGCAGTAATTTTGCACTCGCAATCGCAAAACAATGGCTCCTTAGCTCAATTGAATAGAGCGTTTGACTACGGATCAAAAGGTTACAGGTTTGAGTCCTGTAGGAGTCACAAAAAGAAGGATTTCAATAGAAATCCTTCTTCTTTATATTGATGTTTTAAGGTCAATGCAAAAATAGAGGCAGTTGCAATGTGGACTTTGTCACTCAACTAGTCGGCCGGACGATTATCTGCACTGACCCAAAGCCGGTCATGACGATCGGCCAGCCTGTTTTCTACCGGATTGTCTTGGGGATGCCACAACTGGGGATGATTAAGCGATTCAGGCATATACTCCTGCCGGACAAAATGACCCGGATAATCGTGAGCATACTTGTAGTCGGCTCCGTAGCCCAGTTCTTTCATCAATTTGGTGGGCGCATTGCGCAGATGCAACGGCACGGGCGCATTGCCGGTTTGCTCCACTAATGCTTGCGCGGCTCCAATGGCCAAATATGCGCTATTACTCTTGGGTGATGCAGCAAGATAAATGGCACACTCACTAAGGGGTATGCGCCCCTCTGGCCAACCTATCTTATTGATGATATCAAATGTGGCATTTGCCAACAGTAGCGCCGTTGGATTGGCCAGACCTACATCTTCTGCCGCCAGGATACACAATCGGCGCGCAATAAATTTGGGGTCCTCACCGCCAGCAATCAGACGCGCCAACCAATAGACGGCCGCATCAGGGTCACTGCCCCTGACACTCTTGATAAATGCAGAAATAATATCATAGTGCATCTCCCCACCCTTGTCAAATGCAAGCGGATTCTGTTGCAGACGGCTTGTGACAATCTCATCATTGACGACAAATGGCTCGCGGGCATTGAGCGACTGCATGATCAGATCCAAAATGTTTAGCAACTTGCGAGCATCTCCGCCCGAAAAACGAATCAGCGCATCGGTCTGCTCCACACGAACCTCGCGCCCGGCAAACATCTTGTCGGTCGCCAACGCTCGATTTAGCAACTGCAGCAAGTCTTCTTCATCAAGTGGATTGAGCACATAGACCTGAGCACGCGACAATAGCGGACGAATCACTTCAAACGAAGGATTCTCGGTCGTTGCGCCAATGAGGGTCACAGTACCATTTTCCACAGCTCCCAGCAAAGAGTCTTGTTGCGACTTATTGAAACGATGGATTTCATCTATAAATAGCACTGGACGGCCTTTTGAAAACATGCTGCGCGTGTCGGCCTTGCAACGGTCGAGCACGTCTCGCACCTCCTTCACGCCACTGGTTACGGCCGACAGTGTATAGAACGGCACTTGCGTCTGTTCGGCAATAATACGGGCCAGCGTGGTCTTCCCGACACCAGGAGGCCCCCACAGAATGAACGATGAGATATTGCCACTCTCTATCATGCGACGGATAACTGCTCCATCGCCCACAAGATGACGTTGCCCGATGTACTCATCGAGCGACTTGGGACGCATGCGTTCGGCCAGCGGTTCATACATAATCAATTCTCCTTTTACATGTTATATCAACTGCGGCAAATCACCGACCCACTAGCCTGATGCGTAGCCAACACCAGCACCTCGGCTATCTGCACATGCTCGGGTGCACTTGCAGCATAGAAAGCCACGTCGGCAATGTCATCGCCCGTGAGTGGTTTCACACCTTTATACACGCTGGCGGCACGAGCGGTATCGCCATGAAAACGTGTGTTGCTGAAATTGGTTTCTACTAATCCTGGTTTCAAGTTGGTCACGCGCACTGCAGTGTGCGCCAAGTCTATGCGCAGGCCATCTGAGAGGGCCTTAACAGCGGCCTTGGTCGCGCAATAGACATTACCACCGGCATAAGCCGCATCACCGGCCACCGAACCGATGTTGATGACATGCCCCCGATTTCGGGCCACCATTCCAGGAACCACCTCACGAGTCATGTAAAGCAACCCTTTAACATTGGTGTCGATCATTATTTCCCAGTCTTCATAATCACCCTCATATTCAGCCTCCAATCCTAATGCCAGGCCGGCATTATTGACGAGCACATCCACTTCGCTCCATTCAGCAGGCAATGATGCAATGGCTTCGTGGCAGGCTTTGCAGTCGCGCACATCATAATTAAGCACCAGAACATTCACGCCCTGTGCTTGTATTTCTTCACTGAGTTCTTGCAATTTATTCACGGTGCGACCCGTTATGATTACGTCATATCCTTCCCGCGCAAAGCGCAAAGCGCAAGCACGTCCAATGCCACTTGTGGCACCTGTTATCAAAGCTATTTTTTTCATTTTTTATCTGATTTTATGCGTTGCAAAATTAGCAATTTTATTGCGATGACACAACACACAACATCAAATAATGCCTCCTTTATATACGATATAAGCCGAAAAATCACTACCTTTGTATCATGAATTAAAATTACTTGCCACATGGACATTGCCATTTACCCATTGACTTCACCTTTGCACGACCACACAGCCGTGGATGCAGCAACAAAACAGTTTCTTGAAAGTTTGCAACTCACACATAGTGAGATTATTGAAAACGACTTCGCGAGTTTCGGCAGCCATTCCCTGGACATGATTTATGTGCGCACAGGTGGCACCGAAGGCATTTTTAAGGAATTGCTTCCTCAACTAGCCCGCCTCACGCGACGGCCATTTTATCTGCTCACATCCGGAAAAAGTAATTCTCTTGCCGCTTCACTGGAAATTCTATCCTATTTGCGCAACAACGGATTGAGAGGAGAGATTCTCCATGGTACCCCCGAGAGCGTAAGACGCCGCATCACACTGTTAGCACAAGCCGGAGAGGCACGCAAAAAGCTCGAAGGATGTCGGCTCGGCGTGATAGGTAAACCAAGCGATTGGCTAATAGCCAGTGGGGCGAACCGTATCATCATCAAGCAGCAACTGGGCATTGAGTTTGTCGACATCTCCATGGACGAGTTAATCAGCACTATAAAATGCGCCCAAGCGAGTAACATTCCCCAAGAATGGACCGAAAAAGCCCACTCCGAAAACATTAAACAATCGCTTAAAGGTTCATACGATATTTACATATCGCTCAAAGAAATAATAGAAAGATATCACCTAACAGGCTTCACCATCCGCTGTTTTGATTTGCTTTCTGCTGTGCAAAACACGGGATGTCTGGCCCTGGCCAAACTGAACGCCGAGGGCTACGTGGCTGGTTGCGAGGGCGACATTCCGGCACTGCTATCCATGACTATCGCTCATGCCCTGCTAGGCGTTTCGGGTTTCCAGGCCAACCCAGCACTGCTCAATCCGGAGTCGGGTGAAATGCTTTTCGCCCATTGCACCATTCCACTAAACATGGTAGGGCGATATGAACTTGACACCCACTTTGAGTCGGGCATTGGCATCGGAGTGCGTGGGTTCATGCAAGAAGGTCCCATCACCATCTTTAAGGTGGCTGGCGACTTGTCGCGCCATTACGCCGAAGAAGGAATGCTCACTCGCAGCCAGTCCAAACCCGACTTGTGCCGCACTCAGCAAATCCTGCAGTTGCGCGACCGAGAAAAAATCAATTATTTTCTCACCAGCCCCATTGGCAACCACCATATCATCCTGCCAAGCCACTGCAAAGCCTTGCTGGACGAAATTCTTTGTTAATTCTCGAGCAAAATTGCTACATTTTCAACAATATGTTGTAACTTTGCCATCAAATCTAGAACAACTTATTCTTTCGTTATGATCATCATCGGTATCGCCGGAGGCACCGGCTCAGGAAAAACCACTGTGGTAAGGAAAATTATGGAACGCCTGCCCAAGGGGGAAGTGGGTATCATCTCGCAGGACTCTTATTACAAGGATTCCAGCCATGTTCCCATTGAAGATCGTCAGAAAATCAACTTCGATGAGCCTGCAGCCTTCGACTGGGACCTGTTGCTGAAACACTTAGAGATGTTGCGTGAAGGTCAATCAATAGAAATGCCCACGTATAGTTATCTCACCTGCTCACGTCTGGAAGAAACTGTGCCCATGGGGCCACACGATGTGGTTATCATCGAAGGCATCTTGGTGCTTAGTGATCCGCGCTTGCGCGACATGATGGATATTAAAGTCTTTGTGGATGCCGATGGCGACGATCGCCTAATTCGTGTCATCTCCCGCGACTGCATAGAACGCGGGCGCACCGCTCAGGACGTGATCGATCGTTATCAGCAGGTGCTCAAGCCCATGCACTTGCTTCATATTGAGCCTGCCAAGAAATTTGCCAATATCATCGTGCCCGAAGGAGGACATAACGAGGTCGCCATCAATCTGATTACCGATTACATCAAGAGTCAACTGAACAAACAGGCCCGATGAATCTGCTCTTCTGGAAAAAAAAGAAAACCGCAAGCACCGGCAAAACGACCAGCCAGACAAAAGCAGCCAAGCCATCCTCTAAAGAGGTTGCTGCAAAACTGCATGCGTCGGGAGAAGCCGGGAATCTGGTGCTCACCACCAACAACCTGGTGAAAAAATACCGCCAGCGTACAGTGGTGAACCACGTATCCATTGAGTTGCATCAAGGAGAAATAGTGGGTTTGCTTGGACCTAATGGAGCAGGGAAAACCACCACTTTCTATATGACCACCGGTCTGGTAACACCCAACGAAGGCCGTGTCTTCCTCAACGACGTGGACATCACCACTTTGCCCGTCTATAAACGCGCTCAATTGGGCATCGGCTATCTGCCTCAAGAAGCATCTGTATTCCGCACCCTGACAGTGGAAGACAACATACGCACAATTCTGGAAATGACCGACACGTCACCTGAGTACCAGCGCGACCGCCTTGAACAACTCATTGCCGAGTTCCACTTACAAAAAGTGCGAAAAAACCTTGGAAATCGGCTCTCGGGTGGCGAGCGGCGCCGTTGTGAAATCGCACGCTGTCTGGCTATCAATCCACGTTTCATCATGCTCGACGAGCCTTTCGCGGGCGTGGACCCTATTGCCGTAGAAGACATTCAGAGTATTGTCTACAGCCTCAAGTCTAAAAACATCGGTATTCTCATTACCGACCACAATGCACCCGAAACGCTATCCATCTGCGACCGGGCCTATCTGTTATTTGAAGGAAAAATCCTGTTTGAGGATGCCAGCGAACGCCTTGCAGAAAACCCGGTAGTGCGCGACAAATACCTTGGACACAACTTCATTTTCCGACGCAAAAATTTCGACCACATTCTTGCTGAAAGCGATTCTGCCCTACTCGATGAAGTTGAGAATAATGAATTGTCGACCGACCTCAATGCGCAAGACAACACGACTCTCGACACAGTTAATGAAGAGAGCCTTGACAACATGACGTCAACAATTGAAGGGAACAACAGCAGCATGAACGATGCCGCCACACCAGAAGAAGGCGCCGACCCGGTTGAAATAAATAATTCCCGTTTCATGCCACCTCAAGACTGAGCCTATAGACCAAATCAAATCCAGTCCTCTATAGCCAAATAAGTGCTGAACGGCAGCTTTTGAGCATGCTCACGTTCAGCACTTTCTGTGTTTCAGAAAACATTTTCTGTGCGACACGGGAATCTGAGATTATTCATTCTGTGGGATAATGCCATCGCGGCGCAACATGGCATCGATGCGCGGCGGCCGGCCACAGAATTGTTCATAGAGAGTCATGGCCTCGTCCGACGAACCTCGCGACAAGATGCAGCGCACCAAATCGGCCGCAGTATCACGATTAAAAATTCCCTCTTCTTCCATGCGCGAGAAAGCATCGGCATCAAGCATCTCGGCCCATTTATAGCCATAATAGCCAGCGGCATACCCTCCAGAAAAAATGTGCCCAAACTGCGTAGATGTCATGCAACCATCCACTGGTTCGAAAATCTGTACCGGCTTCATGGCCGACCGCTCCAGACTATTAGGCTGCCCCTGGTATGGCTCGGTGATCATGTGCCATGCCATGTCCAGATAACCAAATCCCAGTTGACGCAGGCACGCATATCCCGCCCCATATTGCGACGATGCCTGCACCTTGTCGATGAGCGATTGAGGAATACAATCGCCTGTCAGATAATGGCGAGCGAAACTATTAAGGAAGTCGGGTTGGCGCAAATAGTTCTCATGAAACTGCGACGGCATTTCCACAAAGTCTCGATACACATTAGTACCCGATGTGGAGACATACTTGCAGCGCGACAACAAGCTATGCAATGCATGCCCAAACTCATGCAGGAACGTGTTCACCTCTCCATAGGTAAGCAATGATGGGCGTGAAGGAGTGGGACGGGTGAAATTCATCGTGAGAGACACAATAGGACGATGATCCATGCCCGATGCATCGGCCCACTGCTCGCCGAAGTTGGTCATCCAAGCTCCACTCTGCTTGGTATCGCGCGGGAAAAAGTCGGTATAAAGTGTCCCGACGTATGCACCGTTCTCATCATTGACCGTATAGACCTTCACTTCGGGGTTAAAGCGCTGAGCATCTCGATTCTCAATAAAATGCAAACCGTATAGCCTTGTGGCCAGTCCAAATACGCCACTAATGACAGACTCCAGTGGAAAAAATGGGCGTAATTCCTCATCATTGAGGTCAAAGAGTGCTTCTTTCTGTTTGTTGGCATAATAGGCATAATCCCACGGCATGAGCGTCAATCGCTCATGCTCAATCGAGGCTGCAAACTCTGCGAGTTGGTGCATCTCTTGCCGCATGGCAGGAGCATAGGCCTCCTTCAACTGTTCCAACATATCCATCACACGTTGCGGAGTCTGTGCCATGGAGTATTGCAGGCGGTATTGCGCATAAGTTGAGCAGCCCATCAAGCGTGCAATGGCCAGTCGAGTGTTAGCAATGTCTTTGGTGAGCTGGGTGTTGTCAAACTCACCGGCAGTGCATTGCGTGTTATACAACAAATACAACCGCCGACGCAAGTCACGACGCGCCGAGTATTTCATAAAGGGCATATAACTAGGAGCGTGTAATGTGATGAGGTATTCTCCTTCACGACCTTTTTCTTTTGCAGCAACAGCGGCAGCCTCAACAGCAGTCTCGGGCAACCCGTCCAAATCATCACCCGTAAGCCACATCTCTATGCTGGAAGTTGCTTTCAGATGATTCTGTTCAAATTTCAGAGTCAGCTCTGTGAGTTGTTTTGAAAGTGCACGGTATTTTTCGCGGTCCTCACCTTCGAGTGTCGCACCACTTCGCTCAAACGCTTCACGTGTTTTTTTGAGCAGCATCTGGTCTTCTGTGTCATGACAACTGGCATCAAAGTGGTCGCAAACCCACTTTACCCGATGCCAAAGTTCTTCGTTAAGAGTGATAGCACTGCTATGCTCGGCCAGTAACGGTGCCAAGCGGGTTGAAATAGCCATCATCTCATCGTCGGCACAAGCCGAGAGCATCGGATAAAACACATTCAGCACTCGGTTCAACAGTTCACCAGAACGTTCCAGCCGCAATATAGTATTTTCAAAAGTAGGGGCATCTTCTTGACTCACAATCTCATCGATTTCACGATGATGCACGTCCATGGCCCGGAGAATGGCGGGTTCATAGTCGGCTGTAGTAATATGTTCAAATGGGGGCAATCCCTTTTCATTCCATGGCTGGGCAAAAATCACGCCCGGTTCTAATTCCTTCATGAGATTATTCATTTGTATTTATTGTTGTGGCAACAGCATCTATAAGCAGCGACAAGTCGGGCAATTCTATGCCACGAGATTGCATCGTGTCGGCATCAGCCATAAAGGCATCACGAAGAGCCGAGACATTTCCTCCCATCAGTTTCAACGCATTCTTGTAACTGACAATCGCATCTGAGATGCGATGCATGGCCAGCAACACGTGGCCACGGTTAAGGTAATCTTGAGCCGATGGCTTATCGTCACTGATGATGCGATTATAGTAATCAAGACTTCGCTCGTCATTTTTCATCAAAAATGAGCACCAGGCTATGGGACGCCGTGCACGATGCTTACTATCGTCCATGAGGTCGGCCTTAAAGTAAAACTGCATTGCTCCTTCTGTATCGCCTTGTTCTAGAAGGCAATGCCCCATATTGATGGCATTTACCACAGTACCGGGTCGGAGATCTTCTGCTATTCGATAGTACTCCATTGCCCGATCATAGTCTTTCAGCATACGATAGCATGAGGCCATGTGCTTCACGGTCCACAAGTCACGTTCATCGGCCAGTTCATAGCGGTGGTATTGTTCTATAGCCGCTTGCATGTGTCCCAAGCTCTGTTGACAGAATCCCATCTTTTGGAAAATGTGCGGGTCTACATTATCGGTCTCGGCAAGCACATATTGATAGTACTTAATGGCATCATCATAAAAACCATTTTTAAAGTAGAACTCAGCGATGAGTGAAAGAGCATCGGGTCGACACGCATCCCCGCCCAACAATGGAATATCGGTAAAATCCATGTTATCATCAAATGCCGGGATGAACTCTCGGCGACGCGAAAACAATTTGAAGAAACGGTACAAATCTTGCACATACATGTTGGCCTGACGCTCACGCTCTCGCTGATGATTGGGCAACTCGGCTTGCTGCATCTCCCCTACTTGTTCCACTTGCTGCTTGATTTGTCCCACGATGAGCTGTCGTTGACTTAATGGCATGGACTTAAGCGACAGGCCGAAGGAATACCTGTCACTATCGCACAAAAAGGGTGCACGGGTAACCACCATGCGCAGTGGAGCCTCATCGCCATTAAAAACAGAATAGATAACAGAATTTTCTTCGTGGAAAGGGATAAACCAGTTGGAAAGCGTTTGGAAGAAGGGGAATGTTTTCAATCTGGAAAATGTAGTTATAAACACATCGCTCCCATCCAGTTGCATCTCGTTAAATTCCTCCATTTTTTTTGCCATTCCACTGTTTTCCAGCATTTCTTGCCATTCGGGATTCGCTTCCAAGTCGGCCATGTCGATGGGAGTTTCATTCATCTTTCGCAACACATCGGGGCGCAGCTTCATCAATCCTGGCATGATATCCTCGTTGACACGACGAGTGATATTTTCCGTATTACGAGAACGCGCCAACTGGAATTGCGCGGTTGCCATGTCGGTGGCAAATCCAGGCATATCGCTCATGGCTCTTGCATGGGGAACCAGTGATGCAGATAATGCTACACGTTGATGGTGCAATTTGAGTGACAATAACGTGGCCACCAATGCCCGCATTTGCACCATAGGCACATCACTTGTCGTGTAAGTGTCCATTAACAATTGCACCTTACGCTCATCATACACTCTAAGCAACCCTAGCAGTAAAGCTGATATAATCAAACTTTTTGCATACGCAGGATAATCAGTGTCACGCATCAAACCCATTATTAACTCAGCATCATCGGCTGGTGTGGGAAACGTGCTCCATATCTTATTAAAAATTGCTGTTTCATGCAGCTCGCGCTGAGTGAGCACGTTGCTTATATGAGCATCATCACGTTGCTCGGCCGGCACAGACACCAGCAGGGAGAATTTATTGAGTTCTGCACGATGCGAATGTACAATCTCTTCTAGAGAGACATTATTCAGTTCACGTCGCCTGACGAAAAACACCTCATTGCTCTCTGGCTCAAGAAGCGAAATAGCCGCCCTATCAACCATCAAATGCAGTTGGCCTGATATATGTGCCAGCACCTCACCCCGTTTCGGGTCCAAAATACCTTGATTCAAGTATTGCAGCATGAAACGGTATGAGACTTGAAGTTGCTCGACCTGTTCTCGCAATTCCCACGAACCGGAAGCTTGTATCATAGGGTCTAGTGCCTCAAATGCGTCATTGATACGTGACTGGTACAACAATGCGTGAACCCGGTCACGATTTTTATAGATGTCTTTAGATGTCATGATTAATCATTTAGTAATTACATTACTACAAAAAACATGCGAAAACCATTTTTGCCACAAAAGTGCCATTTTGACACTTCCGGCACAGGCCTGCGGCCTCAAGGCCGCAACCACCCAAGCGGTTCCATTTTCTCGTAAACAGCATTAACTAGCTGCATGCGATCGATGTCGTTTCTTGTCGAGAAAAAGAGGAATACCACATTGTGAAGCGGCACTTTACCGGCATAAATAGTAAAGCCGCCATTATCACCAGTGTGATAAACAACAGGACATCTACCAGGCATCGCCTGAATAAAGAAGCCATACCCATAGCCCGTGTACGGTTGATAGCCATATTCGGCATCTGAGGGAATTGTCACCTTTCTACTATATGCCATCTGACGAGAGGCGACATTCCACACTTTCAATTTGGCCAATGCCTTTTCCCATTTCACGAAATCATTAATTGACGAGTAAAGGGCTCCGTCGGCTTTTGTTGCGAAGAAGGACTCTTCACCATAATCATATTCGGCATATTTGTGGTTGTCTTCATCCCACGCATAACCATGCGCAAGATGCTTGATGTCTCGGTCTGGTTCGAAATAGATGGTGTGTTTCATGCCGGCTCGTGAGAATACATTTTTTTTCATGTATTGTTCAAATGGCGACCCGCTTACCCGCTCCACTATCTGATAAATGAGTTGATATGTGGGATTGATGTATTCATATTGTGTTCCAGGCGTGAAATTGAGATGGTTCAGCGTCTTCATGTAGCCGACCGATTCCACATCGGTTGAATAGAGCACAAAGTTACGGTCGTTGCGGAGCCGAGCATCGGGAATACCCGAAGTATGGCTCAAAATGTGATGGAGTGTAATGGTATTGAAGAATGGTGCCTTAAATTCGGGGAAAAATTTGCTAATAGGGTCATTTAGTGATAACTTACCTTGTTGTGCCAATTGTAAAATGGCAACAGCCGCAAATTGCTTTGACACCGACGCGATGCAAAAATTGGTATTATTAGTGACCGGAATTTGGGTCTCAATATCTGCTATGCCATAACAATGGTTTGAGACAATTTTCCAGTCTTTCATAATCAATACGGCTGCCCCGGGCTGATTTGCATCGAAATATACTGCACTAAAAATTGAATCTACCTGCGCATCAAATTGACGAATTTCGTCTTTGTTGGCAGAATTAGCCATAAAAGGGAAAAGCATAGCCAAAATATAAATCAATTTCATATTCATAGCTTATTCATAAATTTTATGCGATTAACAACAAAGCGAGTATGCGTGGCTGTGCCCACAACCACATCATCTTGCAGGGCTGTGATATCAAAATCCATGCGATGCCCATCACGATTTTTAAGTGTCGCTGTAGCGATAATGGTCGCGCCCACCGGTGACGGCTTCAAGTGCTTAACACTGATGCTACCACCCACAGTCGTTTCGCCATCTTCCAGTTGGGTAGCGACGGCAAGCATGGCTGCATTTTCCATAATCGCCACCAACGCAGGAGTAGCCAACACAGGCATATCTCCCGATCCCATACTTTGTGCAGTTTCGTTATGGGTTACTGTAAAATGGCTGGTGTGTGATATTCGATTTACCATAATATTCATAACTTTTATTAGTGCAAAATTATAGAGAAATTTTCAAAAAGCAAAGACTTCTCCTTAATTCAGTCATAAAACAATCTGCACTTGCGGCGCCCCCACGCCATTTAACACACTTTTCACCAAATATAGCATTGCATAACATTGGTGCATGGAATAAAATCACTAATTTTGTAGGTATTTTGAACGAAATGGGCATTCGTTCCAGCTGGGACGCATTTTAGTCTGCGGTGCGGTGTCTGTATTAGTGCAATTTTAATTAAATAGTTTTCATGAATAGTGATCGCATTTTAGAGATCAATATCGAAAACGAAATGAGGACCAGTTACATTAACTACTCGATGTCGGTCATCGTTTCGCGTGCACTACCCGATGTGCGCGACGGCTTTAAGCCCGTGCACAGGCGTGTACTTTTCGGTATGGCAAAATTGAAAAACTTCTCCAATCAACCGACCAAAAAGTCGGCACGTATCGTGGGTGAAGTTTTGGGTAAATACCACCCTCATGGCGACTTATCGGTCTATTTCGCAATGGTCCGTTTGGCGCAAGACTGGGTGATGCGTTACCCTCTAGTTGACGGACAAGGTAACCTGGGTTCGGTAGATGGCGACAGCCCTGCCGCAATGCGTTACACAGAAGCTCGCTTAGCTAAGATGGGCGAGCTCATGATGAGCGACCTGGATGAGGATACCGTCGACTTCGTTCCCAACTTTGACAACACTCTGGAAGAACCAGAAGTGTTGCCAACACGTTTCCCTAACCTGCTTGTCAACGGAGCATCGGGCATCGCTGTGGGTATGGCCACTAACATGCCGCCCCACAACCTCAGCGAATGTATCGATGGTTGTGTAGCTCTGCTGGAAAACCCTGAAATGGAAGTGAGCGACCTGATGCAGTACATCAAGGCTCCCGACTTCCCCACCGGTGGTATTATTTATGGTTACCAGGGTGTGAAAGACGCTTTCGAGACAGGACGCGGACGCATTGTTGTGCGTGCTAAAGCCGAAATTGAAAGTGAGCACGGACATGACCGCATCGTGGTCAATGAGATACCTTACAATGTCAACAAGCGTGAACTCATTGAGAATATAGCCCGACTTGTAGAGGAAAAGAAAATCGATGGCATTCACGACGTGAACGACGAGAGCGACCGTCACGGTATGCGCATCGTGGTGGATGTGAAGAAAGACTTCAATGCTAACGTCATTCTCAACAAGCTCTATAAGATGACTGAGCTACAGTCATCATTCAGTGTGAACAATGTGTGCTTAGTGAATGGCCGCCCCAAGACTGTCAATCTCAAGGAACTGCTGCAATATTTCCTGGAGCACCGTCACGAAGTGGTGATTCGCCGCACCCGTTACCAACTAAAGAAAGCCGAGGACCGCGCTCACATCGTGCGCGGACTGATTGTGGCCAGTGACAACATCGATGAGGTTATCGCAATCATCAAGTCGAGCAAGTCAACCGATGAGGCATGCCAGCGTTTGGGTGAAAGATTCAATCTAGACGAGTTGCAGACACGCGCTATCGTGGAAATGCGTCTGCGCCAGCTCACCAATCTTGAGCAAAATAAACTCCACGACGAACTGGCAGAACTGGAGAAAACTATCGCTTTCTTAAATTCTATCCTCAACGATCCTGCTGTGTGCCGCAAGGTGATTGAAGACGAATTGCTGGAGGTGAAAGAAAAATATGGTGATGAACGTCGCACTCAAATCAACCCCAATGATGAGGAGATGAACGCCGAAGACTTCTACAGCGATGACCCCATGATCATCACAATTTCTCACTTCGGTTACATCAAGCGCACCCCACTAAGCGAATATCGCACACAAGCCCGAGGAGGCGTTGGTGCCAAGGGAAGCGACACGCGCGATGAAGACTTCATCGAGTTTGTGTACGAAGCTACCAACCATAATTATATGCTCTTCTTCACCGCACTGGGACGCTGCTACTGGCTGCGTGTGTTCCAGATTCCCGAAGGCACCAAGAACAGCAAGGGACGAGCCATTCAGAACCTGCTCAACCTGGGGCCTGAGAACAGAATCTTTGCGTTTGTTAGAGCCACACAATTGCTCAACCCTGAGTATAACCAGTCACACTACATCATGTTTGCTACCAAAAATGGTGTGGTCAAGCGCACATGCCTCAGCGAGTTCTCACGACCGCGACAGACAGGTGTGCGTGCACTTAACATCAATGACGGCGATCAGCTCATTGGTGCTGTGATGACCGAAGGCGACAGTGAAATCATTCTTGCCAACCGCAACGGTCGTGCCATTCGCTTTGACGAGAACAAAGTGCGTGTCATGGGACGCACCGCGACAGGTGTGCGCGGCATGACGCTGGATGATGCCGACGATGAAGTCGTGGGCATGGTTTGCATGAAAGCCAACACGACTCAAGATGTGCTTGTCGTCAGCGAGCAAGGTATGGGCAAACGAAGCAAACTTGAAGACTACCGTGTCACCAACCGCGGTGGAAAGGGTGTCAAGACCATGAACATCACCGAAAAAACAGGCAAACTCATTTCTATCAGAAACGTAAGCGACGACAACGACCTTGTTATTATCAACAAGAGCGGTATCACCATTCGCCTAAAGGTGAGTTCACTGCGAGTAATGGGACGCGCCACACAAGGTGTGCGCCTCATTAACCTGGAGCGCAAAAACGACACCATTGCTTCTGTCTGCAAGGTAGATACCGAGCCCGAGACCACCGATGAGGAAAGCGTAACCGAGGCTTTCAACACGATTGACGAGGTTTCGGAGCCCACTTCTGAGAACAATGTAGATAATGAAGTAACAAATGATGTAAATGAATAAATTTTCGATTTCTTTGGTAGATAGAATTAAACTTAATCAATCCTTTTGCATCTAACCAAACGAATTCAATAGCATCTAAAGAATAAAAACATAAACTACAATTAACTCAACTGAAAATGAAAAAAACTTTTCTTTTGCTTGCGTGCGCATCAATGATGGCCTCAAGCGCAATGGCTCAAATGAGCCTGGTGAAAGAAGTTGCTAAGGTTGCTGGCTCCAACAAAGTGGAAGAGCTGCAGACTGCTCTGAGTAAAATCCAGCCTGCTCTCACCAACCCCGAGACAGCTCGTGATGCACAGACATGGTTTGTAGCCGGAAAGGCCGCCTTTGGGCTGTTTGACCAGATGCAGGCTCACAAGCAACTGGGTCAGGAAGTGGATGCCGCTCTCATGGGGAAAACACTCATGGATGGCTTCAACTATTTGCAGACCGCACTGCCCCTGGACAGCGTGAAGGAGACCAACAAAGATGGTTCTTTCAAACTGGACAAGGAAGGCAATCCCAAAGTGAAAACGAAATATTCAAAGGACATCAACACGTTACTTTCTGGCCACATCAACGATGTGTACTCCTTCGCTGGCGAATGTATCAATGAGCAGAAATACGACATGGCTTCTCAAGCCTACAATTATTTCTTCAACCTGATGGACAAGGATTTTGCCAAAAGCGCCGGCATACAACTGTCTGCCGAAGACTTGGCCATGACTAAGTTCTTCCAGGGATTTGCCCAGTATTATTCTAAAGATTTCGTCAATTCTTATAAGAACCTGACCACTGCCATCAAGGGTGGTTACAATGAAAACAACGTGAATCTGTATCAAACTTCGGCAATGGCAAATGTCATTCAAGGCCTTGTTGATGCAAAAGATTTCTCGGGTGCCATGCGTTTTCTCGATGACGCACTTGTTACTACTCCCGACAACTCAATGATTTACGACATGAAGGGCTTTGTGGCCGAGCAGGACAAGGGCACCGATGCCGCACTGCCGTTCTATCAGAAGTCGGTGGAACTTGATCCCAACAATGCCGATGCCAACTACAACCTGGGTCGCATGTATTACAACCAGGCCAGCAAAATCATTGTTGACAATCCCACTGCCACTACTTCGCAACTCGTCCCCATGTTGCAACCTATCTATGAGAAGGCACTGCCCTACTTGAAGAAAGCAGGCGAAATTGATCCCGAAAAGGGCAAAGATGCCAAACGTCTCATCGATGATATCGACTACAAATACGAGCAGATGGGTCTCAAGAAGTAAACCAATTCCCGCAATTACAAGAATGGGTGCCACATTATCAGCGGCACCCATTTTTTATACACTGTCATTTATTCTGCAGATTGAATGGTGAGATAATTGCAATGCAGCATTTCTCCCGAATCGCCTCGCAAGTGAAAAGGACCACCGACACACCAGTCCCACGCCTTGCATTTAGCACACTCATCATGCTTCATCCATCGTCGGTCACGCATCTGCTCAAATCGTGTTTGCCACACTTGGCTAAAACGATCATGATAGATGTTGCCTTGAGCATAATGTGAACGTATGCTCATACATCCACTTATGTCGCCGTTGGCGAGAATAGAAGCGGTCTGAGTTCCTGCATCACAACGATAGTAATAGTTTCTTGCTTCTCCTTCATAATTGCCTAAGAATCCCTCACAACTATACGAGAGATTGATGTGGCTCTCTCTACGTGTTGAGACGATGAACTCCATCAGGGAAACATATTGTTTAGGAGTAAGAAATAACTCAGAATTCAATTTCGCCCTTCCCTGTGGAAAAATCGTAAAGATGCGCCACTTCTTAACTCCCGCATCAATAAGATACTGCTTGAGTTGAGGTAATGTGGGAAAATTGCACTGGTTCACGCAGGTAATGACATCCCACATGATACCATCTGTACGTGTAAGTAATTTGATGGCATTCATAGCACCCTCAAACGACGTGCCACGTAACCAATTATGCTCTTGTTCCAATCCATCAAGGCTCACCGCCACGGTGCGCAATCCGGCCTTTAATAGTTCATTCATGAGCGAGGAAGTCAGTAGCACCCCATTTGTTACAAATCCCCACATAAACCCACGGTCAGTAATAGCACGACCACAATCAATGATATCGGGACGGACAAGCGGCTCTCCGCCGACAGTGTTCACCAGCACTTGGCTGGGCAGTGTCATGGTAGCCACATCATCCAGCACGGAGATAAAGTCGGATAATGGCATATCCTTAATCGCAGGTTCCTTGCGGCAATCACTTCCACAATGACGACACGACAGATTGCAGCGCAATGTGCACTCCCAAAACAACTGGCGCAAAGGATGGTTTCTTTCCAGCCAGCGACGTTCACGACGTGTATTCTCCAGATTAAATAATTGACGGGTTGTCATCGAGGTCTCTGAATCGATTTGCGTTGAACATGTTGGGTCGCAGCGCTGTCTATAGCCGAATCTACGTCTTCAACAGGAGGCGGTCCATAAACATCCTCAATGACTTCTACCCTATTGCCCATTCCCGGAGGTGGGCCATACACACATTCAGGTGGCCCCGATGAAGGACCATTCTTTGCATGGAAGCAAGACGATAGTCCCAGCATTGCACCTGTTGCCATAAGAGCTCTCATAGTCCATTTTTTCACTAGAAAGAGTACATTATTCATAGCAAAATATGGTTTTTAGAAGTTTTGTTTGACGCAAAATTAATGATTTGTTCTCACATTACAAACAAAACAACATTGGAAAACCGCAAAAATCATATCTGATTCTATACAATTTAGCGTTTCGCTTATAGGAATCGAAGAATTCTGCGTAAATTTGCAGACACAATCTATTAGCACCATCATGAAAATAGGAAATTTCAACACGCTCACAATAGGCCGGGTAGTAGACTTTGGCCTGTATCTAACCGATGAGGAAGGCAATGAAGTGCTATTGCCCAATCGCTATGTTACTCCCGAGATGAAATTGGGTATGGATGTCAATGTATTTGTGTACAATGACTCCGAAAACCGGCCGGTAGCAACGACCGAGAAACCGCATGCTGTCGTGGGAGATTTCGCGCTCATGAAGGTAAAAGCAGTAAATGCCGTGGGTGCGTTCCTCGACTGGGGACTCGTTGCCAAAGACCTGCTGGTACCATTCCGTGAACAACGCGTGCGCATGCTTGCCGGGCGCAGTTATATTGTTCACGTTTATCTCGACACAGCCACAGGTCGCATCGTGGCCAGCGCCAAACTCGATAAATTCCTTTCACGACACACACCTCGATACTATCACCGTCAGAAAGTAGACGTACTTATTGTACAGCGCACAGAACTGGGATACAAAATCATTGTCAACAATAGTCATTGGGGAATCATTTATCAGAATGAGTTGTATCGAGACGTCAATATTGGCGAGCGGCACAACGGATTCATCAAGCAAGTGCGAGACGATGGCAAGATTGATGTGACCTTATCAAAAATTGAAAAAATGCGTGTCGACGACATGGGAGAGCGCATCATGGAATATCTCAAACGACATGACGGCGAAATGAAACTGAACGACAAGTCGTCGCCCGATGACATTATGCAGGTGTTTTCGTGCAGCAAGAAAGACTTCAAAAAAGCACTAGGATTGCTCTACAAACAACATTTAGTGTCGCTTGGCGACACAGTTAAACTGCTTTAAGGAAGGCTCTGACCTAAACACGACCAAAATAGTGTAGTTTCTTTGTTTACAAAAGTGCCGCTGCTGCGTCTTATAGAACAGAGACACATTTGTGCACATGACGAGCGAACAAGATTTTATCAAACAGGCCACAAGATGGCGCCGGAATGCCCTCAAAACGAGCATGGCCTATGGAGCAACGACCATCGAGGCCGATGATGTGGCTCAAGAAGTCTTGTTAAAGTTGTGGCAAATGCGCTCTGAGTTGGAACAGTATCGCAGTTTAGATGCTTTAGTTTCCGTCATGGCTAGAAATATAACCATCTCGGCACATCGCAACCAGCATTGTGAGAAACTGACCGACAATGCCAAATTTCTGGCCGACCACTCTCCCACCCCCGATGAACAACTCATCGGGAGAGAGACAATGAAACATGTTGAGGAAATACTTGCCAAACTGCCACCTAAACAGCACGCTGTGCTCATCATGCGGCAAGTGGAACACCGCACCTACCGCGAAATAGGACAATTACTGGGTATTGGCGAGAATTCTGCTAAAACTCTGTTGTCTAGAGCACGTAAATGGTTATTAAACGAACTAAGTAGTACTTCACAATGAACAACAACAGAAAACACATCGAAATCCTGCTGCAACGCTTTTTCGACGGCCAATCAACGCTGAAAGAAGAAGAGCAACTGACACAGTATTTTGCCCAGGAACAGATTCCACCCGAATGGAATCAATATAAGCGTGTGTTTGACCACATAAGTTCAATGCAGCCTCAACTCGACACAAAACGACACTCGTTTACCGCAAGCCCCTGGATGAAGTGGGTGGCTGCAGCGGCTTGCATCGCAGCATTGTTCACTATAGGAATAAAATGGAGGGCGGTTCAAATACACACATCACCCGCTATTCATTCACATTCTGAGGCATTAAATCCTATGCCCAAGCCCGTGGTCACAATCGACACGATTGACAAAATCACTCCTTCAAAACCAAATCTGGCGCAGGCGTCTAAACAAGTCAAGACGTCAAAGCAACATCGCGTCAAGAAATCCTCGTCCTGCGCCGATAGCGTAGAAATAATGCGCACCAATGCCGAACTTGAACAAGCCGAACAAGAATACATCGCCGACCAGATGCTGCTTGAGCAGGAATTGCGTTGCAGCCAGCCTGGCACATCGGTTCAGTCGGGATGGATAACAACATCATATAACATTCAATAATACTTATCATTATGAGACAATTTCTTTTAACAGCACTCGCGTGCTTGGTCATGACAGTGACAATGGCACAAACAAAAACCCCCGAAGCCGTGCGCTTGCTTTCGCAAAGTGAGTATGCACACCAGCAACGCTCTCTACAAGAAATGGACTCGGCCGACTTGATTTCGGGCAGGTGCGAAATCTACCGTTTAGACATTCCGCAAAATCGGTCTTATCTACTCGATGATTTATTAAAAGCATTTGACCGCGACCAGAACGAGGCATATTATCAACTGATGGAGAATAGCGGAAATACCAGCCGCCGCACTACTGCTCTAACCTATGGCACTGATGGTGAATCGGTTCTTATAGGCGAAAATAGCGACCAAAACTACCGTGTGATTTGCTTTGTGGATAAAAACCGAGAGAACTATCGTTATGGTTACGCAGTTGAATGGAATGAAACCGACAATGGCCGCATTGCTGGTCGACTGACCTGCACTTATGGCCTTCGTCCTAACAGCAACAACAAGAAATCCATTTCAATGCGTCTGGAAAACATGAAAGATTTGAGTGAACTGGGTGAGATTATTCCCGAAGCCATAAAAAGCATCAAGGTAATTGGTAAAGACAAGCTAAAAGATTTAGGTAATCTGGAAGGACTTAAAGACTTGGGTGACTACCTGGGCATTCTCACCGAAGAAGACGACATGGCTGGAGACATCATTACCGACGACGTGCAGTGGCTCACCACTTTCAACCACTATCGCAACGCTTTCAACAGGGCTGCCGACCGCAAAAGCAGTACGGCCGCATCCTATGCCACTAATATCCTTAAACTGTGCAAAAATGCCGACAAGGTCAAGCTCTCGGCTAACGAGAAAAAACTGTGCGTGAAAAGCATTAAGCAGATGCGACAGCGCACCAAAGACTCATTTGTTCAAGGACTGCTCGACGAAGCCATAGACCTGCTCAAATAAAACTCTAACAGAACACCTACTTTAATCCCTGCGGCTCTATAGTCGTCGGGATTTTTTTTTTTGGAAAATAGGAAACTATAAAAACATTGACCCAAAACTATCAAGTTTGCCTTTTTTTATATACTTTTGCGATACAAATTCAATTTACGTTTTATGGGTACACTTGCTAGAGATTTCAAGATAGACAACCGCTTCACCGTTGACTATATCATTAAGGAAAATAGTTACTGTGAATGTTATCGTGTCACCGACACTGAAGAGAATCCATATTTCCTGAAATTATACATCCTAAAGGACACGCCCAAGAGTCTTATCAACGAAGATGGAGACGTTGCTGAAATCGCTCTATATAAGAAGCTTGACCATGCCGGTATCAATCCCTATGTAAGCAGTGGGAAAATTATGATTGACAAGGGCGTGGGCCAATTTTTGATTACAGAATACTTTAATGGCGAACTGCTAGCCGAAAAACTGCAACGCGAAGGTTGCATGAAACTGGAACAGGCGCGACCCATTGTCAAAGCCATGGCAGAGACGCTGCACTATTTGCACGATAGTCTACATTTGCTACACAACGACATCACTCCGCGCAACATTATGATTTCTCCCGACGGACGCCCCACGCTCATCGATTTCGGACACGCTTCCGGTATTGTGATGGGCATTCCTCCTTTCGACATCAATGACCTAAATTTGCAGTTTTGCTCCACAACTGCCATCGCCGGCCTGTATACGATTCAAAACGACATTTATGCACTCGTATCGGTATTTTATGCCATGCTCACCGGAAATGCGCCATGGTTCATCAACCTTCCGGCCGATCTCACACGCCGTGAATTAGTGAAAAGAATCAGAGAAGCAAGAAGAGCCGAACTTAACTTTAACAATACCGAGCCAGAATGTAAAGCGGTCATACTGAAAGGCTTGGGACTCACAGACGAAAAGTACACATCCATACATCAGTTCATATATGATCTGGATCACCTCGACGAACTGGAAGTGGAAGAAGATGCCGTATTTGAAAGCCGGCATAGTGGAAATACTGAGGTCGACGCTGCCGACAAAACCGACATTGAGATTAAACGAGGTGGCGGTAACGGATTTGCCGACATTGCAGGCATGGCTGAGTTGAAAGATATGCTAGAAAAGCGCGTCATCTTCATCCTAAAGGATAAGGAGCGAGCGATGAAATACCGCCTCACACCACCTAATGGAATGTTGCTTTATGGGCCACCAGGATGTGGCAAAAGTTTCTTTGCCGAAAAATTTGCCGAAGAAACTGACTTCAATTTCATGCTCGTCAAGGCTTCTGATCTTGGCTCCATCTACATCCACGGCACACAAGGCAAAATCGCCGATCTTTTCAAGAAGGCAGAGCAGAATGCGCCCACGGTAATCTGCTTCGATGAGTTTGATGCTTTTGTGCCTAACCGCTCAAATGGATTCGACGCAAAGCAAGCAGGCGAAGTCAATGAATTTCTATCCCAACTTAATAATTGCTCAAAACGTGGCATCTTCGTCATAGCCACCAGCAATCGTCCCGACATGATTGACCCGGCCGTGTTGCGCACAGGACGCATCGACAAGCTTGTATATGTCCCACTTCCCGACTTGGAGGCTCGACGTGAAATGTTAGCTTTACACATGAAAGGAAGGCCCGTAAACGAAGACATTGACTACAATCACTTGGCCCAACTGGCCGACGGATACGTCGCGAGCGATATTGCCTATGCCGTGAATGAAGCGGCAATGATTGCAGCATTCAATGATGAAAGCATTTCTCAGCAACTACTTGAAACCACTATTCAAGGGATTAAGCCTAGCGTCAAGCCCGATGTGGTCAAACAGTATGAAGAAATTCGTGAAAAGATGGAAGGTATCGGCCGCAGTGCAGCCCTACCCAAAATAGGTTTCAAATAAACAATATTAACCCGCTAACCCCCACTCACTATGAATCTGAACAAAATATTCTTGAAATATCTTCAAGAGCACGACTACGAATTTAAAGAGACATCCTTTGGTATCGAGTTCAGCTATCAGAATCTCTCGTTTCAGTATTTCAGCGACGACAACGATGACCAGTTCTTCCAGCTAGTTTTACCTTCAATCTACGATGTCGATGAGAACAACTATTCACTCGTTACTGAAGCGACCGACAAGACCAACGCTGAAATCAAGGTGATAAAGACCTATGTCTATGAAGGTAAATGGGTAAACGTTGCCTTTGAGATTCTTACCGACTACACTCCTGATTTGGCCGATTTTCTTCCACGTGCCATCTCGTTGCTGTTGCAAGCTCGACTCACGTTCTACAAATCGCTTGAAAACCTCAAGTAGGGCTTTGATTTACAACATTATAGACAAACGGTGTGACATCGCTTCATGAAAGGATGTCACACCGTTTTGTGTCAAATCAGGTCAGAATCGCGCTAGTTAAGCGTTCTTTGCCTTTTCAACGATAGCCTTGAAAGCCTCGGGATTATTCATGGCCAGGTCGGCGAGAACCTTACGGTTAATCTCAATACCAGCCTTGTGAATCATACCCATCAGCTTGCTGTAAGAAAGGTCTTCCATGCGGGCTGCAGCATTAATACGCTGGATCCACAGTGCGCGGAAGTTACGTTTTTTCTTCTTACGGTCGGCATAAGCATAGGTAAGACCCTTCTCCCAAGTATTCTTGGCAACCGTCCAGACGTTTTTGCGGGCACCGAAGTAACCGCGTGTAAGTTTTAAGATTCTTTTACGTTTTGCTCTAGAAGCTACGTGATTTACTGATCTTGGCATTTTTTAAATCTGTTTTGAATGTCAGCGGCCTTACG
The DNA here is from genome assembly GCA_017940245.1 of Muribaculaceae bacterium. Classification (GTDB taxonomy): domain Bacteria; phylum Bacteroidota; class Bacteroidia; order Bacteroidales; family Muribaculaceae; genus Sodaliphilus. The sequence goes on from JAGAYZ010000069.1 coordinate 40,324, forward strand.
GCTCTTGGAGCTGTGCATTCGGTTAATAAAAATGATAAAATTCTCTAAGATTAAATATAACGACTTACTTCATTACCAGCAGCATGCGCACTGAATCCTGATTAGCCTTATCCACAATGCTAGTGCGGGTCAGGTTGCGTTTTTGCTTCTTGGTCTTTTTAGTCAAGATGTGACTTTTGTAAGCATGTTTTCTTTTAATCTTTCCTGTTCCGGTAAAGGCGAACCTTTTTTTGGCACCGGAATTAGTTTTAACTTTTGGCATTTTTGTTTTGTTTAAAAAATTATTAATTAATCCAGCCTGCAGGCACTTACCAAGCCTGCAGACTTTTTTTTCGGCTTGTTGTATTACAAAATTCTCACTTTTGATCAGAAGGTTCTGCGGTGGGCTCATCACTGGCAGCTTGTGCAGGTGCCGCTGGTTTTGCAGCCTCATCCTTCTTCTTACCTTGGCCTTGCTTCTTTGGCGACAGCATAATGGTCATGCGCTTTCCCTCAAGCACCGGCATTTGGTCTACTTTGCCATATTCCTCCAGGTCGTTGGCAAAACGCAACAAAAGCACTTCGCCTTGTTCCTTGAACAGGATTGAGCGTCCTTTAAAGAACACATAGCTCTTCACCTTTGAGCCTTCCTTCAGGAACTCAATGGCATGCTTGAGTTTAAAGTTGTAGTCATGGTCATCGGTCTGTGGACCAAAACGAATTTCCTTGACCACCACTTTGGTAGATTTGGCCTTCTGCTCCTTTGCACGCTTGCGTTGCTGGTACATGAACTTCTGATAATCCATGATGCGGCAAACAGGCGGTTGTGCCATGGGCGCGATCTCAATCAAGTCGAGCCCTTGATCGTTGGCAATCTTCTGAGCTTTCTGCACGGGATAAATCCCCTCCTCCACGTTGTCGCCCACAAGGCGCACTTCGCGTGAACGAATTTGCTCATTAATTGCATAACCGGCGTCTTTTTCGTTTTTTCCTTGGTGACGACGGTCATTGTTGTTTCGACCGGCACTATTCTGATTGCCGGGAGTGAAAGGTCGCTTGGGACCAGTCCAACTTGGTTTCTTCTGCATTAAGTAGAATTAAGTAATTATAAATCATTGCTTTAACGCAACTTATCGCTTGTCAAAGTTGGTCATAGCCTCTACTTCGGCAAGCAAATCGGCTGCAAAGGTAGTAATTTTTTTCGAACCTTGATCACCTTCGCCCTGTTTTCTTACAGAAACTTGCTCACTTTCTGCTTCTTTCTCGCCTACAATCAAGAGATATGGTATGCGTTTGAGCTCATTATCACGAATCTTTTTGCCTATTTTCTCATTGCGATCGTCAATGATGGCTCGCACGTCATGCTCGTTGAGTACATCAACCACATGCTGGGCATATTCATTAAATTTCTCGCTGATTGGCAACACCACACACTGATCGGGAACAAGCCACAACGGCAACTTTCCTGCAGTGTGCTCAAGCAGCACTGCGATGAAACGTTCCAGCGAACCGAAGGGAGCGCGGTGAATCATCACCGGACGATGCTTCAAGTTATCGGCACCGGTATATTCCAGTCCAAAACGCTCGGGCAGATTATAGTCAACTTGAATAGTTCCCAACTGCCAGCGGCGACCAAGAGCATCTTTTACCATAAAGTCGAGTTTGGGGCCATAAAATGCTGCCTCTCCAGTTTCTTGACGTGCTTTCAAGCCCTTTTCCTCACAAGCCTCGATAATGGCACGCTCAGCCTTTTGCCAGTTTTCATCACTACCGACATATTTCTCAGGCTTGTTCGGGTCGCGCAAAGAAATCTGGGCCTCATAATCAAATCCAAATATGCTGAAGATGTAGGAAATAATATCCATCACCCCCAGGAACTCCTGCTTGAGTTGATCGGGCGTACAGAACAGATGAGCATCATCTTGACAGAAACAGCGCACGCGGGTCAGCCCGTGCAACTCGCCACTCTGCTCATAACGATACACCGTTCCAAACTCGGCAAAGCGCAACGGCAGATCGCGGTAACTGCGAGGAGAGGTTTTGTAAATCTCACAGTGATGAGGGCAATTCATCGGTTTCAACAGGTATTCCTCTCCCTCCTCAGGCGTATGAATGGGCTGGAACGAATCCTTACCATATTTAGCATAGTGACCCGAAGTCACATAGAGCATCTTATTGCCAATGTGCGGTGTTACGACTTGCTGATATCCATATTTCTTCTGAATCTTGGCCAAGAAGTCTTGCAGACGGTTGCGCAACGCTGCGCCCTTAGGCAACCACAGAGGCAAACCGGCTCCTACATTCTGCGAAAATGCAAACAGTTCCATTTCTTTGCCAATCTTGCGGTGATCACGCTTCTTCGCTTCCTCAAGCATTACCAAATACTCATCGAGCATCGACTTCTTGGGGAATGAAATGCCATAAACGCGCACCAGCTGGGGCCGTGTTTCATCACCACGCCAGTAGGCACCTGCCAGCGATAAAATTTTCACGGCCTTGATCGGTGCTGTAGTGGGAATGTGCGGACCACGGCACAAATCTGTAAAATTGCCCTGTGTATATGTGGTGATGTGGCCGTCTTCAAGCTCGTTAATCAGTTCACACTTGAGTGTCTGCCCTCCATCTCCGAAGAATTTCAATGCATCGGTTTTACTGATGTCACGACGTACGACTTCCTCTTTGCGAGCAACTAACTCGGCCATTTTTTTCTCAATCTTCTCAAAATCGGCGCTGGTGAGTGTGTTTTCTCCAGGATCAATGTCATAATAGAATCCATTCTCAATGGCGGGGCCGATTCCGAATTGGATGCCCTTATAGAGTTCCTGCAGTGCCTCGGCCAGCAAGTGGGCCGATGTATGCCAAAAAGCATGTTTGCCTTCAGGATCTTCCCATTTGAAGAACTGAATGGTACCATCTTCTTGAATAGGACGACTGATGTCCCACTCTTGATCATTTAACTTAGCTGCCAGAATGTTACGAGCCAGTCCGGCGCTGATGCTCTCAGCAATCTGAAGCGGCGTCACACCAGCCTCATACTGCTTCACGTTTCCATCTGGAAATTTAATGTTAATCATACTTATTTTATATTTAGTGTTTTGCGTTGTGCCCTACAACGGCACAACTTATTTATTTTTCGCACAAATATCTCGCAAATTTCCGTAATTTTCTTCACATCACCAAACTAAAACGATTAAAAATCATTTTCTTTCTGCATTTTCCTTGTTTGGCGACACACTGGTTACATTATTTTTCACACTGACGCTGCCGCACGGCCTCATACATCAATATGGCCGCGCTGGCCGATACGTTCAACGAGTCTAGACAACCCAGCATGGGAATGCGAATGTGGGCATCGGCTGCTTGCCGCCACTGCTGAGTGAGTCCGGTGGCCTCGGTGCCCATCACTATGGCTGTGCCACGCTTCATGTCAATATCGTAATAGAGACTTGAATCCTGCAGTTGTGCGGTGAGAATGGCAATCCCTTTGGATTTCAAGAAAGCGATACACTCTTCCGACGCACACGAGACCGTCGGCACTGTAAAAATTGCGCCTATTGAGCTGCGAATGAGATTGGGATTATAAAGGTCGGTAAGCGGATCACACACGATGACGGCATCGACAGCCGCTGCATCGGCACTGCGCAATACGGCACCCAAATTGCCGGGCTTCTCCACGCTTTCCAAAACAATTACCAGAGGATTCCGCGACAACTCCAAGTCTTGAAGACGTGTGTGACGCACGTTTACAAGAGCCATCACGCCTTCGGTACTGTCGCGATAAGCCATTTTTTCATACACATCTCTCGTCACTTCATAACACGTAATACCATCTACGGGGCGCGCTCCCATATCACCGCAATAAAACACGCTGTCAAGCACATAACCAGCACCAATGCAATGCATCAACTCGCGGCGTCCCTCGACCACAAACAGTCCGGCCTTGCGGCGTTCACTGGATTTCTGTTGCAGTAATACCACACGTTTCACCTTAGCATTCTGCACACTTGTTATGTAATTCTCTGTCATAATTTATTCTTTAATGGGCAACAATGGCGCTTGTGCCGTAAAACGAGGAAATAATTTTATCATTATAGGAATGATGACAAACATTGCAACCATTGTGATGCCCCATTTGAGCAGGGCTATCCACTCGCTACCCAATAGCATATCGGCAAGCATGGTGTCGAGCGGTGTCAACAACCAGTCGTGCGTGCCGAGCACAACAAGCGAATACTGGCCCCAGTAGCCAATTACTGGTATGCGGTAGCCTTGGCGCACTCGGAAATTCTTGCACAGCCACATCAGGGACAAGATTGATGCCATGGGAAGCACATACAGTCGCACGTAACCGGGGAATTGCTGGGTAAGTATATCGATACGGCCGGCAAAGCAGTAAACAATGATTGCGATTATCGGGAAAACCAGAAGGCCCCATTTGTCGTATCGATGCGCCGACAACCACCCTTTATTTTTTACGGCCGTACCCAACACGAAAAAAGGCAAGCCCACAAATGCGGTATCTAACAATAGTGGTAATTTCACACCATTACTGGCTAACAATATGGGCAAAAGGGAAATGATTGCAACAATTCCAAGTCTAGCGTAGCCCGACAAATATTGGCGCATTAAGTAATAGATGATATTCACCTCAAAAAGGCTCATCAAGAACCAGAGTGGCATTGTGTAGGCCCACTTCCTTTTATATAAAGGGCCCAATAGCCCCGTCCAATCGAAGGATGCTTCTGGATGAAGCAGTGGGAACATGGCTGCAGCAACCAAATAACCTATCACATGAAAGAACATCAGCGGAACAACTAAGTTGTTCACTTTACGTCGGAGAAAGTCGGGAAATCCTGAATAAGTTTTGAAAAACAATCCCGACAGAAAATAATACATGGGCACTCTGAACGACTGTAGCGCGTTATCTAAATTGGGGGCAATAGAATCGAAAAAGGTATAGTCGGTGTGATGCATCACAATGAGCATGATGCACACTCCTTTCATGAAATCTATATAAGCCAGTCGCAGTTTTGCCATGTGAGTCCAATAAAATGCCCATTGAGGCAGTTATCCACCTCAATGGGCTTTGTTTACTAGTGAATATACTTATTTTTTCACTTTCTTGAGTACTTTTTTGTTCACAACAGCAGGATATTTGGCTTTCAGCTCACTAATCCACTGCTTTTCCAGAACATCCTGGTAGTCGCTGGTTACTTGACCACGCACATCACCCACTTCTTCGGGAGCATTAATCAAGCCACCTTCCAGTGTCATGCACAACGGATAATTGGCGTTGTCGGGGGCTGGACCATTGAAATAAAGATAGTCGACCAGAGCATTCTCTCCCTTGGGGAAATTCATGCGCTCCATCTTGATGTCCTTGCCATATTTCTTGTGGAGGGCCATGGTGAGCGTGTCGGTGCCCAGCACCTTGATGTCTTCTTTCACGGCCTGCATCACACTGTCGTTTTTCGCGCTCAGAATAATGCCCTTGAAATGAGGCGAAGGCCAAGCATACTTGGCACGATTAGCCTCAAAATAGTTCTTCAAGCCCAGTGTGTCGCGCGATGCGCCTTCCCACACACGACGGTTGCTGATCTCAAACAGCAGCATCCCGTCGCGATATTCGTTGAGAAGATTACGATAGTCGGCATTGTCGTTAATCATGTTGTTGGTGTAATACTCCATCACTTCGCGATTTGAAAGCGGAGTAATGCGCTCCTTAATATAATTAACGGCCATATCGTTATCCAGAATCTGCATCTTGGGATTCAGATATTTCGTCAGCTGGTTCAGACGCACGGTTTGGTTGGCATAAGTGAAAATGGGTTCTTGGCTCTTGGTCACGACATCGGCTACAAAGGCCGAATCATAACCGCCATTGCGCTTGAGTTCATTGAGCAAATATGCGCCCAACTTGTCACTCTCCTTATAACCATATTGCACCTTCATCTTGTCGATCACAGCCTGCTGGGGCATCACGCGACGTTCATCCATCTTGATTCGATTCTCGATGTCCTTGCGCACTTCTTCTAGTGGAATGGTTTTCTTGGTGCCCACTTTCTGAATAATGTGGTAACCATAGCTGGTCTCAAAGGGTTTGCTGATGGCACCGTCGGGAAGTTCAAAGGCAACTTTCTCAAATTCGGGCACCATGCGGCCACGGCCGAACCAACCGAGGTCACCACCACGTTTGGCCGATCCGGGATCCTCTGAATAGGTCTTTGCCAACTCTTCAAAATTTGCTCCGGGAGCAGTCACCTTGGCGTAGATAGAATCAATGTTCATCTTGGTGCGAATCTTGGCACTGTCGGTCAAGTTGCGCGGGAAGAGTTTCAAAATGTGGCGGCAATTCACTTGGCCCTCATCGGGACGCACGGCGTTGACACGAATCAAGTGATAACCATAATCGGTCTTGATGGGTTCGCTCACCGAGCCTACGGGAGTGTTGAATGCCGCATACTCAAAGGCATAAGGGAATACGCCTGAGTTGATAAATCCATAGTGGCCTTTGTTGCGAGGCTTGGATGGATCGATAGAATATTTCTCCACCAGCGTCTCCCAGTCTTCTCCGTTAAGGATGCACTGGCGAATGCTGTCTACAAAATGCTTATTTTTCTGTCGCTCGGTATAATCCTTGCCCAGCGTATACATAAAGTGATCGATATCCACATTGCGGCTCATGCGCTCGTAGGCTTCCATCACCAGACGGTCACGCACGGTGGTGTCTTCCAGGAAGGGCTTGACGATATCACGCTTGTACCCCTCAAATTCTTTCTTGAAACTAGGCAGAGTGTCGATGCGAGCTGCCTCGGCATCGGCTACTTTCTGCTTGTAGGTGATAAACCGGTCAACATATTGTTCAAGAGACTCTTTCTCTACTTGTTGCTGGTTATTCTTGTGATAGAGATACTCAAACTCGGAGAGTTTTACATCCTTGCCATTGATGGTCATCAACACAGGATCTTTGGCTGCCAGCGCCATCAAGGCTGTTCCCACGAGCACTGATGAAACTAAAAGCTTACTTTTCATTTTCAGTTATTAATAAAATAAATACACAATATTCACATAACGTGAGCAATAGTCTCTTTATTGTGTAAAGTTGAAATTATTTATCCACGACTGTAATTTGGAGCCTCGCTGGTGATGGTCACATCATGCGGATGGCTCTCGGCAACACCGGCATTGGTTATTTTCACAAACTGGGCATGGTGCAAGGCCTCAATGTCGGGAGCGCCGCAATATCCCATACCGGCACGCAGTCCACCTAGCATCTGATAAACGACCTCGTAGAGCGACCCCTTGAAGGGCACACGAGCTGCGATGCCTTCGGGCACCAATTTCTTGGCATCGGTCACATTGTTCTGGAAATAGCGGTCTTTTGAGCCTTTCTCCATAGCTTCCAGCGAACCCATGCCACGATAAGTCTTAAACTTGCGGCCATTGAAAATGACGGTTTCGCCCGGCGACTCCTCCACACCGGCAAACATGCCGCCCAGCATCACTGAGTGTGCTCCAGCAGCCAGTGCCTTCACAATGTCGCCCGAATAGCGAATACCGCCGTCGGCAATCAAGGGCACTCCGCTTCCTTCTAGCGCTTTCGCCACGTCATAGACGGCCGAGAGCTGCGGCACACCTATGCCGGCAATGATGCGGGTTGTACATATCGAGCCCGGGCCAATACCCACCTTTACGGCATCGGCTCCATTGTCTACCAAAAACTTTGCGGCATCACCAGTAGCTATGTTACCTACTACCACATCAATCTGCGGGAATGATTTCTTCACTTGCTGCAGCACGTTCACCACACCACGCGAGTGGCCATGAGCCGTGTCAATCACAATGGCATCCACTCCAGCCTCAACTAGTGCCTGCGCACGCTGCATGCTGTCGGCAGTGACACCGATACCCGCAGCCACACGCAGCCGTCCTAGCGCATCCTTGCACGCATTGGGCTTATCCTTTGCTTTCGTAATGTCTTTATAGGTCACCAAGCCCACCAGTTTGCCGTCCTTATCCACCACGGGCAGTTTCTCTATCTTATAGGTCTGCAGAATTTTAGCGGCTTCTTCCAGGTTGGTCGATTGTGAAGTGGTCACCAGGTGGTCGCTGGTCATCACGTCATCAATCTTGCGGTTCATGTCGCTCTCGAAACGCAAGTCGCGGTTAGTGACGATACCCACCAAGCGGCGATTGTCGTCTACCACCGGAATGCCACCTATGTGATATTCTTCCATCAAGTGCAGGGCGTCAATCACCCGTGAGCCTCGCTTGATCGACACCGGGTCGTAAATCATACCGTTCTCGGCACGTTTCACCATGTGCACCTGGCGTGCCTGTTCCTCAATCGACATGTTCTTGTGAATCACACCGATGCCTCCCTCGCGAGCTATGGCCATAGCCATGGCACTCTCGGTCACGGTATCCATCGCGGCCGAAATAAGCGGCATGTTCAACGTGATGTTGCGGGAAAAGCGAGTGGTTAACGACACATCCTTTGGCAGGACTTCAGAATAAGCAGGAATAAGCAACACATCGTCAAATGTGACACCCTCCATTTTCACACGGTCGGCAATAAATGACATAATAACTTAGACGTTAAAAGTGTTCGACAAATATTGCATGCAAAATTAGTCAAAATCGGTGAACCCAACAAGAAAAACAGATTTTTTAACGAACAATTATAGTAATGTTTCCGAGAATGAGATAATCGGCTTAGTCACAAAAGGTGAGGGAGGATATCGTCAAATGGATATAACTGCCTGCCAGCATGAACTCACTGATATAGACAACCCGATTCAGCAAGTCTCACGACTTGCTGAATCATTCCACTTTTACTACCGGCCAAAATTTTTACCGGACTGCTAAAAAATAAGAAGACAGCCACACTGAACTTAAGTTGAAGTGACCCCCAAAAGTTGGACGGGTTAAACATTAATGGCTTAGAGAAAGAGTTCGGTATTGCACCGGGCTCTTTCCTTTTAACCTGGATTTGATTCTTTTATTGTTGTAATAGTCAATATATTCATCCAAAGCCTTC
>JAGAYZ010000070.1 GCA_017940245.1 Muribaculaceae bacterium
CGTCACAGCTCGGTCTTTACCTCATGAGAATCGAGTGTACAGACAAAACAAAGAAAAAACAGCCGCCTGAAAAATATCCCATTCTCAGGCGGTTGATTTGCAAAGAGAGTGAGCCATAACTGAATTATGACACACCCTCTTGCTATATGCACATGTGTGAATCAACCTCAGAATAGGCTCAAGGGCTTTTGCTCCACACGACCTCGTGCCAGACGCAGACGCTCGGGATTGATGTCAATGCCCAGCGAACGGCGGTTAAGGTCGTAGGCCGCTTTGCATGTAGTGCCTGTTCCGCAATAGGGATCGAGCACTAAGCCTTTTTCGGGACAGGTGGCCACAATGGGCAAGCGACAAAGTAATTCCGGAGCCACATTATATCGCTCAATCGGACTTTTCTCAGAAGGAATGTCCCACACATCGGCAGGCATGAGTCCTTTAACTCCCATTTTGCTCACCTCATTAAACAAGCGGCGCAATTCGTCGGGATTATAATAGAAATCCTGGTTCTTGACAAAATGGAACAAATATTCATGCGTGTTGCGCAAGTGAGTGTGAGTGTTGTCGGACGCATTCTGACGTGAGCGCCACACCACATCGTTGCGCATGCGCCAGCCCTGCAAATCCATCATCTTGATGGCAATGCGCCAGGGTATGGCCTGCAAGGCGTGGTCTTCATAGGCATCGGCCATGTTGAGCCACAGCGACCCTTGCGGTTTGAGCACACGGTGCGCTTCGGCCATGACACGTAGCACCTCGTCGATAAACTCGTCTATGGTGTCGCACGAGAGGGATTCATTGCGACGCAGGTGCCAATAAGGTGGAGTTGTAACAATACAATCCACGCTCTCGTCCTCGATGAGGGCCATCACTTGCCGTGCATCGCCCTGCTCATAGTGTGGCATGCCACTGGGCGACAACTTTGCGATTAAGTTGCGGCTTCCGGCCGGCAACTCAGGTGCTTTCATCAAAGTGGGATCAACGGCCGGCGCAGCCTCCACAGGCACAGCACTTGCATCTATGCACTTCGGATCGGCCTGCGGCTCAACCGGTGCCTGGGTCTTGTCCAGCACATTGAGCAGCAGCTGCGATGCACGCACACTCATCTTGTCGTGACCGATGGCATTCAGCGCTTCTTCGGCCAGCCACAGCGCCACCAGTTCGCCAGCATCTGTCTTGAGCAGGCGCGCCAGTTTCAACACTTGTTCTCGTTTGGGATGCCGCTCGCCATGCTCATATCTGCTATACATGGGCACATCCACCCCTATGGCGTCGGCCAGCACGCGTTGCTTCATGCCCAGTTCCTTGCGCCGCAATCGGATATGTTCAGAAAATAACATAATTTGTCACCAGTTTTGTTAAACAGTGACAAATATACAACAAGTTTCTGAATGGTGCAAATTTTTTGAGACTAATCCTCGCCTTGACGACGATGACGACGATGGCGACGATGACCTCCACGAGAGTGGAGCATTATATATCGGAATTGGTGAAGGCCACGCCACTTCATGTAGGCAAATCCGGCTAAAGCTCCCACGCAGTTTACGACAATATCCAAATTTGAATAGCCACGCCCCTGCCCCATTACCAGTTGCAACACCTCCATGACCAGTCCCAGGAGTATGGCACTGGCCGTAAAGGCCATTTCCTTATTAAGTTTGGTGTGATGCGGAAGTCTAAACTTGGCATAATCTACAATGAAGGCACACGTGGCCATGAAGTACATGAGAAAATGTGCCACCTTGTCGGAATGTTTGAAAAGGTGCATGCGCGATGCTCCCAGTGGATCGGCCGACAACGACAAATAGGCAATGGTCGCTAACGCGATTGCCGAAAGAAATCCCACCGGAAAAACGCTTAAAATCTTTCTCATTTAAAATAGCCAAGAAATAAAAGTGAGGCAAAATTACTACAAACTACGTTTAAAAGCAAATTTTTGTGTACTTTTGCAAGATAAATGGGAAAACTAAAAGAACAAATGTCCATGTCACGCCACGAACGCCATGGAGCGCTTGTGGTGTTGGCGTTGATACTGGTAGTTGTGAGTGCTTTGTGGGCCGCAAAAGCCCATCGTGCTCCGGTACCGCCGGCCGAACGGGCGGCCCTGCTACAATGGGCGGCCGAGGCCGACAGTGCCCGCAAGCTTGCGGCATCACGCGACTCTATCGAGACAGTGCACAAGAAAGGCCAAAAGAAGAGCCACAAAGCACGGCAACACAAGCCTGGCAAGAAACACGAACCTCGTCATGCTCCATCGCCAAACCGACAGCCAACTCAGGTTCCCCATTTTTAGAGCTCATCGATATGCAACACGCATTTAAGACATACACCCTATACCTGCCCCACAGGCAATTGCGCCTCACGCGGCCATGCGTGATGGGCATCATGAATGTGACATCCGACTCGTTTTTTGCCGGAAGCCGCACCTCAACCGATGCCGACATTGAGCACCGCGTCAAGCAAATGATTGACCAGGGAGCCGACATCATTGACGTGGGAGCATGCTCTACCCGGCCTGGGGCCACCCCCGTGAGCGAAAGCGAAGAGATCACGCGCGTCAAGCATGCCATGAGCGTCATCAAGCGTGTGGCACCGGAATCTATCGTGTCGGTAGATACGTTTCGCAGCGAGGTAGCACGCATGGCTGTTGAAGAATGTGGAGCCGACATCATCAACGACGTCTCGGGAGGATTCATGGACAAGGACATGCGCACCACAGTGGCACGACTGGGAGTCCCCGCTGTGGTGATGCACATGCGTGGAACACCTGCCACCATGCAACAGTTGACGCAATATGACAATGTCGTTGCCGATGTAACGCATGAGCTGGAACTCACGCTCCGGCAATGGCGCGACGCTGGCGTGACCCAACTGATTGCCGACCCGGGATTTGGATTCAGCAAGACACTGGAACAGAACTACAGGCTGATGTATCACTTGCACACACTGCACGCGCTAGAGGTGCCCATATTAGTGGGTATATCACGCAAATCAATGATTTACAAGTTACTGCAATGCTCACCAGATGAAGCCCTCAATGGCACAACCGTACTTAACACGGTGGCCTTGCTCCAGGGAGCACACATACTGCGCGTGCACGACGTGAAAGCCGCAGTAGAAGCGCGACAACTGCTGCAAGCATTAACTAGCGGAGAAAACTGAATTATTCATTTCATACAGATATAACAACTCGATGAATTCTATATTAGCACTTTTCAGCATCAAGGACTTGTTCGACATCATCCTGGTGGCAACGATGCTCTACTACCTTTATCGCACGATGAAGGACTCCGGTTCGCTCAACATTTTCATTGGCGTGCTGGCATTTGTCATTGCGTGGGTGGTCATGTATAAGATACTAGACATGCGCCTGATTGGAACCATCATGGACAAGTTCATCGACATCGGCCTGTTTATTTTAGTCATTTTGTTTCAAGACCAAATTAAGCGCTTCCTCATCGAATTGGGCTCACACAAAGGATGGGGATTCATAGCGCAGATATTCAGACACAAATCCTCCTCCGACAAAGACAAACGATGGGTGATGCCGGTCGTGTATGCCTGCATGAGCATGTCCAAATCGAAGACAGGCGCACTGATTGTCGTTGAGCGACAAATTCCGCTCGACGATTACGAACATACAGGCGACATGATCGACGCCAACATCAACACCCGCCTCATTGAGAATATCTTCTTCAAGAACAGCCCTTTGCATGATGGTGCACTCATCATTGCCGGCAACAAAGTGAAAAGCGCCGGGTGCATCCTGCCCGTGTCGCACGACACTTCGCTGCCACGTTACCTGGGTCTGCGGCACCGCTCGGCACTAGGAATAGCCCAAGCCACCGATGCCATTGCCGTGGTCGTGAGCGAGGAGACGGGCAACATTTCATATGCCCACAAAGGAGAACTGCATCAGAAACTCAGCAGCACCGAACTGGAACACATACTCTCACAACTAGCAGAAGCATAAACACGCAATAATTGTCGAAATGTTTCAAATTCAAAACACACTGGTCAGCCTAGACCTGGTAGAGAAATTCTTTTGTTGCGACCTGGACACTTGCCTGGGCGCATGTTGCATCGAGGGCGATGCCGGTGCCCCTCTCACACAAGAAGAGCGCCACCAACTGGAATCGTTGCTGCCTCAGATATGGGACGACCTACTGCCCCGCGCACAGGAAGAAATCAAAGAAAACGGCGTGGCCTACATCGATCAAGAGGGTGAATTGGTCACGTCAATCATCGACGGGAAAAATTGCGTATTCACTTGCTACGAACCGGGAGGCATGTGCTCATGCGCCATCGAGAAAGCCTATCGTGCAGGCCGTGTGAGTATGCGCAAACCCATCTCATGTTATCTTTACCCGGTCAGAGTGAAGCAATTTGATGGTTATGCGGCCGTCAACTACGACCGTTGGAAGATATGCAAGTGCGCCGAAGTGCTGGGGCGCAAGCAAGGATTGCGCGCCTACCAGTTCCTCAAAGAGCCCCTCATCGCACGCTTTGGACAGCAATGGTACGACGAACTGGTTGCCAACTGCGAACTTTACATCCAGCAATACCTGCATGAGTAGCACCCCCACTCTTTACCCCTCCCTGTTCTGTTCACCATCAAGCCACTACAAAATCCGCAAAACAATTATAAATTGTTAATTATTTGACTTCAATAGGCACAAAAACTTTGTCAGTTCAAAAAAATGGCGTACCTTTGTGCCGCTTTTCGCAATCTCTGGCAAGAAAATCGAGTGGCTTGCGCATATTGCGAATTGATTATTAATGAATTAAAACCTATAACAATGGATTTGATTAAGGTTGTTGAGCAAGCATTTGCAACAGGCAAGGAACTTCCCGAGTTCTTCCCCGGCGACACCATCACAGTGGCTTACCGCATCAAGGAAGGTAACAAGGAACGTATCCAGCAGTATCGTGGCGTTGTGATCAAGATCACTGGCGAAGGCGAAAAGAAACGTTTCACCGTGCGCAAGATCAGCGACAACATCGGCGTGGAGCGTATTTTCCCCATCGAGTCTCCGTTCATCGACAGCATCACCATCAACAAGCATGGTAAGGTGCGTCGCGCTAAGCTGTACTACCTGCGCAAGCTCACAGGTAAGAAGGCTCGCATCAAGGAGCGTCGCATCGTCAAGAAAGAAGCTTAAATCTTTCTCAAACAAAGGCGAAAACATGAGGATGTCGCACAAAAATGCGGCTTCCTCATTGTTTTTTGTTGCATTTTCCAATTTATTTGTGTAATTTCGCCTGCGAAAGAGATGGCCGAAACGCTCGAAAGGGAGTAGGCAATAACTAAAAAATAAGTCACAACTATGGCAGAAGAGAAAAAAGGCATCCTCGATGCCGCAAAGGAAATGATTGGCGACAAGATGGGCGACGCAGGGAACCTCATGGACAAGGCCAAAGACTTCATCGGCGAAAAGGCTGGTGAAATGCTGGAAAATGCCGATGAACTCAAGAAAAAAGCTGTGGAAGTGGGCAAATCCATCACCCCCGATTCACTCGACGACAAGGTGGAAGGCGTGGTAGACAAAGCCGTGGACTTCCTCAAAGACACTTTCGGCAAAAAAGAAGAGAAAAAATAAAAAGCATTGCAATAGTTTGCATAAAGGCGGTTCGGACGGACCGTCTTTTTTATTGCCCTCGCTTAGCTCCAAACAGATAATGACCCAGAAAGTCACTGCGGCGTATCACCCAGCTCGCCCCAAGAGCCACTCCCGTCACCACAACAGCCACCGCCACACAGAAAATAAACGTGAGCACAACATGACCATGCGCCTCAAACCAAGGCTTGAGAGATGTGAAATCTGGCAGAAAAAAATAATGCAGCAAATAGATGTCGAGCGTTCGCCGGCCCACAAACGAAAACACGCGGGGTATCACCGACTCCTTTGCAAAATAGCGCTCTCTCCACTTAAAAAACGAGAATAGAGCCAATACACCAACGGCCGCCCCCACAGTGACCAGCAACAAATGATAAACCTGCCCCACCAAGCTGAGCCTGTCAATATGCGACCAAGCATAATAAAAGACAGCCGCCATCAGCACAAATAGTGCCCACACAAGCACCCGCACCTTGTCGCTCGACATGGCAGCGAGAAATCGCGCATTATACTTGCGGCACATCACCCCCAGAACAAAAAACTGGAAATAGTCGGCCACCTGGTATAATAAAAACTTATCTTCTCCCCAGATGCAGAAAAAGCGGTAATAAACAACTCCAAGCACAGCCACCAGCACCAGTCCATAGTCACACACCTTTTCATGGGTCATTTTGCCTAAACGCGACAAGGTGAAATAAATGCAGAACATCTCAAACAGGGCTATGGTAAACCAGAAGCGACCGAAGCCCACCGACGCAAACTCAGCCAGAGGGTTCTTCCCGTGAATCAGCGCAAATAGGATGAAAAAAAACACGGCAGGAACAATCTGCACTATGGCTTTCTTTTTCATTCGGTTCCAATAAAAACTGCCGTCCCAGCACGACACCGCCTTATAAGCAATGTAACCACTGATAAAAAAGAACGTAGGCATACGGAAAACGGTGAAAAACATGCTCAACACATCACGCATGCCGAGGGAGAAGTGCATGACGTGTGCATACACCACCAGCAGCATGGTCATGCCGCGCAACGCATCTATATAATGAATCCTGCCCTCTTTCAATCTAAAGTGTTTGTTTAAGCAACTATTATTTAAAGCAAAGCGTAATTGTATGACAGATTACGAATTGTTTCATAGTAAGTTGTGGAATTTACACCATATCAGTGCTTTTACGAAAAGAAACGACACAGATAACATTAAAAGCAAAACTTACCATAATTGCATTACAAAATTAATTCTAAATTACGAATTGTGCAAAATTCTTGTTTCATCATTTCTATTTCTCTTTAATTCGCGTTGTTGGCTTGCGCCCAAATTACTCCCGCTCGGAAATGCAAAAGAAAAAACGAGTCTTTTCTTTTGCTGTTCGCTCGCTTATTCGTAATGTTGGCTTGCGCCCAAATTACTCCCGCTCGGAAATGCAAAAGAAAAAACGAG
>JAGAYZ010000071.1 GCA_017940245.1 Muribaculaceae bacterium
ATCCTCAAGACCAAGCAGGCCACCGACTATCCCGGCAATGCCGATGTGGATGGCGACACCAAAGTGGATGTGAGCGATGTGAACGCCATCATCAACATCATCCTCAAGATTAATTAGTTCGTCGAATACAGAGCACGCGTTCCTATAACGCAACCACATATTTCGGAGCCCTCGCAACATTCTGGGGGGGCTCCGAAACTGTTAACCGCCATGAATTACCGAACGATTTACCTGAAAAAATTAATGAATGATTTTTCCGAATGAATTACCGAGTAAATACCGAGTCAAATAATTCTTAATTCATCATTCTTAATTCATAATTCACAATTAATTCGTACTTTTGCAAGATATAATCATTCAATCTTGTGAAATGAAGTATTTCCTCATAGCCGGTGAGGCTTCGGGCGACCTGCACGGAGCTGAGCTCATCAAGTCGCTACAGGAGCGCGATGCAGAGGCCGAATGTCGGTTTCTGGGCGGCGACCTCATGGCTGCGGCTGCCGGCACAGCCCCTCTTGTTCACTATCGCGACATGGCCTACATGGGATTCATAGAAGTGGCCCGACACCTGCGCACGATTTTGGGCTTCATGCGCACTGCAAAAGATGCCATCACCCAGTGGCGGCCCGATGCGGTGGTGCTCATCGACTACCCGTCGTTCAACCTCAAGGTGGCACGGCATGCGCACACGCTTGGCATTCCAGTGATTTACTTCATCTCGCCCAAAGTGTGGGTGTGGAAAGAATGGCGTGTGAAAGACATCAAGCGCTACGTGGATGAGATGTGCTGCATCCTGCCTTTTGAGCCGGAATTCTACAGGCGACACGATTACCGTGCCACCTATGTGGGCAATCCCACCATGAGCGAAATACGCCGTGCCACTGCGACGATGCCCAGTCGAGATGAGTTCTGCACAGCGCACGGGCTGGACGCAGCGCGCCCCATCATAGCCCTTGTACCCGGCTCACGAGCCAAGGAGATTCGCGACAACCTGCCCACGATGGTCGCTGCCGCCGGCCGCCACACCTCTTGCCAGATGGCTCTTGCCGTGGCACCGGGCATGGACCGGCACATCTACGACCATGTGCTGGGCAGCGCACCCGTCACACTGGTTGAGGGTGCCACATGGGAACTGGTGCACCACGCACGTGCCGCCCTGGTGACCAGCGGCACAGCAACGCTGGAAACAGCCATGCTGGCCACTCCACAGGTGGCCTGTTACCGCATGAATGGCAAGAAGTGGCTCTACAATTTTTATCGCCGCCTGCTCAAGGGCAAATATGTGACACTGCCCAATCTCATTGCCAATGCGCCCATCATTCCCGAACTGCTGCTGCACCAGTGCACGCCCACCACGATTGACCGTCACTTGACCCAACTGCTCGACGATGGCCCACAGCGGCAGGCTCAACTCGACGGATACCGCCAAATGGCCACGCTGCTGGGCAACCAAAACTGCACCGCCCAAACGGCAGAACGCATTGCCAACCTACTTAAACAATGAAGATTATACGCTCACGACATATTCCATTCGGACATTTCTCTGCCATCAATTTGCTGGGTGTGCTCTTTGTGCATCCCGATGTGTATTTGTCGCGCGAACTCATCAATCACGAGCGCATCCACACACGGCAGATGCTGGAACTGGCCATCGTGTTCTTCTATGTCATCTACGTGCTGGAATGGCTGGTGCGGCTCACCATGCGGGGCAATGCTTACCGCAACATCTCGTTTGAACGGGAAGCCTATGACCACCAGCGCGACTTCAACTACTTGAACCACCGTCGTCCCTATGCGTGGCTAAGAGGCCGGAAAAAGGGTGAACCACAAGGGTAACTTATTGAAAATTAACAATTCATCATTCATAATTCATCATTAAAATGGATTTCAATCTAAAAGCCGACAAGGCAGAATTCATACAACTGTTGCAGTCTACCGGACGTGATGGCGTTGACGACCTCATCGAGTATCTGGAAGACGGACGCAACCACTTTTTCACGGCCCCAGCCAGTGTGAACCACCACCTGAACAGCGACGGCGGTCTGCTGCGGCACTCCCTCAATGTGTGCCATGCCGCGCTCAAACTGCGCGAACTGGTCATTGCCGAGCGACCCGACCTGGAACCCGACTTGAATAAGGACAGCGTGATTATCGCTTCGCTGCTTCACGACATCTGCAAGGCCGACATCTATGTGCCCACACGCAAAAAAAAGCGTGATGCCAACGGACTGATGGTGGAAGTGGACACCTACAACGTGGACTACCGCAATTTTCCCATGGGACATGGCGAGAAATCGGCCATTATGGCATTGTGGGGCGGGCTGGACATCACACAAGAGGAGTTGCTGGCTATCCGCTGGCACATGACGGCATGGGATCTGCCGTTCCAGAGTGTAGAAGCCGGAAAAAACATCAACACGGCCCGCGATCTGCACCCACTCTGCTCGCTGGTGCAACTGGCCGACGGCATCGCCGCCAACCTCTTTGAGCACGACGGCGCCGACACCAATTACTAACCCTGTCTATCGACCATATAAGCATTATGAATAGAATCGTCATTTTCATTGCGGGCCTGCTACTGGCTGTGTCTTCGTGGGGCATGACCGAACAAGAGGCCGTGGATCTTTTTGCCGGCGACAAGATGCTGCGCCATGCGGCCGCCGGCGTGGCCGTCATGCGGCTCGACTCAGGTAAAATTGTGGCCAGCCACTTGCTGGACCAGGCCATCATCACCGCTTCCACCATGAAGACGGTAACCTCGACTGCCGCCCTGGAAACGCTGGGAGGCGACTTTAAGTTTGAGACACAAGTCCTGCTGCGCGGCACTATGAGCGGCGACACCCTGCGGGGCGATGTGGTGGTGGTGGGCTGCGGCGACCCCACACTTGGATCGCGATATTTTCCTAAAAATCCCAGCATCGTCAAGGAAATCACTCAGGCACTTAAAGACCGCGGCATCAAGGTGATTGAGGGTCGAGTGCTGGCCGATGAAACGATTTACCCCTACCCTCCCTACAGCATCCACTGGGACGTTGGCGACCTGGCCTGGGACTATGGCGCAGCCGTGTTCCCGCTCAACTACAGTGACAATTTGGCCACCGTGAGTTTCCGTGTAGATAAATGGGGCCGGTTTACACCGTTCACCACCCGCCCCACGCTAAGCGGCGTGCAGGTGGTCAACCGCATGCGCTACAATGCCAGCCAAGAAAACGTGGACTTTGCTCTGGAATATGCCACTCCGGCACTGGTGCTCATGGGACCGGTGTGTCCCGGCAGTTATAACCTCACGTTTGCCAATCCCAATCCGTCGCAGCTGCTCATCGACAGTGTGGCTCACACGCTCACGCGAGCCGGCATCCGCGTGGTGGGTCGCGAGGATGTATTCTCACACTCGGGCCGTCCGGCAAGCGAAATTCTGCTCACCCACTACTCGCCCGTGCTCACCGACATCATCACGTCGTTGCTCGACCGCAGCGACAACATGTTCACCCACGCCCTGCTGCGTGCCGTGGCCGTTCGCGACAAGGCCTGGAACGGCTCGGGCGACCTGGACAAAACCGGAGTGGAATGTGTGAAACGATTGCTCAAGACGCATGGCATAGACAGCGACGGGCTGTTTATGCGCGATGGCAGCGGGCTGGCACGCGCCGGCAAGGCCACGCCACATCTGCTGGTGCAGATGCTTGCTTTTATGGCCAACAGAAAATACAACGACAAGCGACTGGCCGACCTCATGCCCCAAGCCGGCAACCGCATCGGCACACTGTTGCCCGCCTCATCGCTGAGCAAAGACATCGTGCTCAAATCGGGCAGTATGACCGACGTGCAGTGTTTTGTGGGCTACTATCCGGCCGATGAGCCGCAGTATGCTTTTGCCGTGCTGGTCAACAATTACGACTGCCAGCGCAAGGAGCTAAAAAATCACATCGACCGACTCCTTATCAATCTTTTTGGCAAAAAAAAGTAGTTCATTCCAAAAAAAATCACTATAATTGCAGTCTATTTTGTTTCAAACTAAATATAAACGATGATGGACACAGCCATATCTAAGGTTTTATCGCACGTCTATGAGCTTGAAGGACTGCTACTTGTGGCCGACAAGCACGGTAGCGACACGCCTGCCGTAGTGTTTGAACGCATCCGCGAGCATGCACGCCTTCTCCATGAGATGGCAAGCCTGCTCGAAGCCCCCAAGCCTCAAGAGCAACAACCGGCAGAGCAGCAAGAGCCCACTTTTGTCGCCGAAAAGATTGTGGAAGAAACCGCCATTGAGCCGCCGGTGTTCAATCCTCCTGCCGATGAAATCGACAATGATTTCGACACTCCGGCACCCTCGCCCGACGACGAGCCACGCGAAGTGTTCACCTTCGACATGCCCACGCAAGACCCAGACGCTGCCGCCGTCACGGTGGCCGATGCTGCCACACCGGCGGCCATGAGGGTCGATGAGAAATTGCAACGCTCCATGTCGAAAGACCTGCGTCGCGCCTTCTCGGTGAACGACCGCTTCCGCTTCCGCCGCGAGCTTTTTGGCAACAGTGAAGCCGAATTTGTCGATGCCATCAACATGGTGGAATCCATGCAATCCTACAGCGAAGCCACAGATTATTTCCTGAACGATCTGGGATGGGACGAAGACGTGCCCGAAGTGGCTGAGTTCCTTGGTATCGTGCGCCATCATTTCGACGAATAAACAATGGCCGGCAAACTGTACATAGTGCCCACTCCTGTCGGCAACCTCGACGACATGACTCCGCGCGCCATCGACGTGCTGCGGCAGGTGTCGCTCATCTTGGCCGAGGACACCCGCACCAGCAGCGTGGTGATGCGGCACTTTGGCATTGCCACCCCCATGCGCGCCCATCACAAGTTTAACGAGCACGAGACGCTACCCGCTATCATCGACCAGCTCAAAGGCGGTGCCGTGATAGCACTGGTGAGCGATGCCGGCACTCCGGCCATCAGCGATCCGGGATTCCTGCTCTCGCGAGAATGTCGGCGCGAGGGCATCGAAGTGGAAACCCTGCCCGGGGCTACCGCTTTCGTTCCGGCTCTGGTCAACTCGGGACTGCCCTGCGAGCGGTTCACATTCGAGGGATTCCTACCGCAGAAAAAGGGTCGTGCCACACGACTGGAAGAACTCAAGACACAGCAGCGCACCATGATTTTCTACGAGTCGCCACTGCGCTTGCTCAAGACACTGCAGCAACTGGCCGAAGCCTTCGGACCCGACCGCGAAGCATCGGTGTCGCGCGAAATATCCAAGTTGCACAACACCACACACAATGGCACTCTGGCCCAGTTGGTGGAATACTTCACCACTTGCGCGCCACGAGGCGAAATCGTGATTGTGGTTGCCGGATGCGAACCACAGCAAACGGGCAAGGTGGACAAATACGCTCAATTCAAGCACAAACATTATAAACAACATAACAATGAAGAAGATTAAGTACCTAGTGATGTGCATCATAGCATTGGCCATGATGCCTTCGTGCCGCGACAACGCCACCACCGACGAGTCGCAGCGACAGGATTCCATCAATACCGAGCTGAACGACTCGCTGGCCACCGCGCTGGCCGAGAAGGACAGTCTCATGGCACTGATGAATGAAATCAACGACGGCATGAGTGAAATCAAACAGATGCAAGACATCGTTTCGGTGCAAGACTTGAGCCGTGAAACGCCCGACCGCAAGGAACAACTGCGCAACGACATGGTAGCCATCCAGCAAGCCATCGCCGAGCGACAGAAAAAACTCAACGACCTGGAAAAACGGCTCAAACAGTCGACCAACTACACGGCCGAGATGAAAAAGACCATCGAAAGCCTGAAAAAACAACTGCAAAGCCAGCAGAGCACCATCGACGACCTCACTCGTCAACTGGCTGCCGCACACGTCGAAATCAGCAACTTGAACACTCGTGTCGATTCGCTCAAGACGGTCAATACCGAGGTCACGCGCGAAAAGACCGAGGCACAAGCCGAGTCGCGACGCCTGGAGAACGAGCTGAACACGTGCTACTATGCCATCGGCTCAAAGAAGGAACTCAAGGCCAACAAAATCATCGAGACCGGTTTCCTGCGCAAAACTAAAATCATGGAAGGTGACTTCGAGAAATCTTATTTCACCAAGGCCGACAAGCGCACGCTCAACCAGATTCCGCTGCACAGCAAGAAGGCCGAAGTGATGTCGAAGCACCCGGCAGGCTCCTATTCGATCTCCGATAATGGTGGGACCAAGACGCTGGTCATCAACGACCCCAGTCGATTCTGGGAATACTCCAACTACCTTGTGGTAAAAATCAACTAATCGTCATAACCTATCGGCATGGGAGTGGGCTTCAAGCACGCTCCCATGTCATTTAAAATTCAAGTAACAATGAAAAAGACTTTACTATTCCTGTGCTCGCTCCTGACCGCCGCGCTGGCCATGGCCACCAACGTGGAGCAAGCCCAAGCGCTGGCTACGCGCCTCTCTCCCCGGCTGGCCGCCCATGTCACCTTTGTGCAAACACCAGCCGACACCGCCGACTATTTCATCCTCGAAAACGATGGCGACCGTGTGAAAATCTCGGGTAATAATGCCAATGCCATGGCCACCGGACTGGGACACTACCTGAAGAATTATTGCAAGACCACCGTGTCGTGGTTTGCCGACGTGCCCGTGGAACTGCCCGACGTGTTGCCCGCTGTGCCCCAAAAGGTCACCATCCATGCACGGGTGCCGCAGCGCTTCTTCCTCAACTATTGCACCTATGGCTACACCATGGTGTTCTGGCAGTGGCACGACTGGGAGCGGTTTATCGACTGGATGGCCCTCAATGGTGTTAACCTGCCGCTGGCCATCACCGGCCAGGAGAGCATCTGGTACAAGGTGTGGAAAAAACTGGGCATGAAAGATGAGGAGATTCGCGCCTACTTCACCGGACCGGCCTACCTGCCCTGGCACCGCATGGCCAACATCGATGCCTGGTGCGGACCACTGCCCAAGCAGTGGCTCGACACACAGGAGCAACTACAAAAACAGATTGTGGCGCGCGAGCGAGCCCTGAACATGCGCCCGGTGCTGCCGGCTTTTGCCGGACATGTGCCCCTGCGCATCACCAAACTTTATCCCAAGTGCGACGTGAAGCCACTGGAGGTGTGGGACGAATTTGAGAAACCCTACAACACCTATTTCCTCGACTCGGAAGACCCGCTCTACACCAGCATTCAGAAGATGTTCATTCAAGAACAGACCAAGGCTTTCGGCGCCGACCACATCTATGGCATCGATCCCTTCAACGAGATGTCGCCTCCCAACTGGGAACCTGAATACCTGGGCCGCGTGTCCAAGCACATCTACCAGTCGCTGGCTGCCGCCGACCCCAAGGCCGAGTGGCTGCAAATGGCGTGGTTCCTTTACTATCAGCGCAAGGACTGGACACCCGAGCGCACCCGCGCCATGATGCAGGGCGTGCCGGCCGGCAAAATGCCCATGCTCGACTACTTCTGCGAGCGCTTGGAGGTGTGGCGCATGCATGACGGGTTCTACGGACAGCCGTTCATTTGGTGCTACCTGGGCAACTTCGGCGGTTCTACCGCCATGCAGGGCAATGTGCTGGAAGCCGGTGCTAAACTCGAAAAGGCTTATCAAGAGGCTGGAAAGGACCTCATCGGAGTGGGCTCCACGCTGGAGGGACTCGACGTGCAACAGTTCCCCTACGAGTACATCCTTGACAAGGCATGGAACTATGGCGTGAGCGACAGCACCTACGTGGCTCAACTGGCCGAGCGGCACGCCGGCGAGGCTTCGCTGCCGGCACGCGTGGCGTGGTGGTCGCTGGCGCAGAATGTGTTTGTGCATCCGGCCTACACCCGCGGCCCGCAGTTCAACTTCGTGCCACGCATGCGTGAAAACGCCAAGTGGACGCGCGACGAGACCTATTATCGTGCCGACCGCATGGTGCACGCCTGGCTCACCCTGCTGCAGCAACCCACCGTGAGCCGCGACGCCATGACGCTCGACCTCATCGCCGCCGGGCGCGAAGTGCTGGGACTGGCCTTCAACAAGGCCAAGCAACAATTCGACCAGGCCTATGTGAACCGTGACATCAATGCCCTGCATGCACAAGGCAAATTGCTGCTCGACATCATCGCCGATGCCGACGCACTCACCGCACATCACCCCTACTGCACCGTGAACAAGTGGATAGAGATGGCACGCGACTATGGCGATACACCGCAACTCAAGGACTACTACGAGATGAATGCTCGCCGCCTCATCACCACGTGGGGTGGCGACCTGGACGATTACGCCAATCGCTCGTGGGCAGGGCTCATCGGCAATTATTACCACACCCGCTGGCAGATGTATGTCGATGATGTTACTGCCGCCGTGCAGAAAGGCCGCGAGTTCAACCAGGAAGAATTTGAGCGACGCGTCTATGCCTACGAACTGGCATGGGCCGAGCAGCACAACCCCATCGCCCTGCCCGCGGCCACCGACGTGCTTGCCTTCTCCCGCCATCTGGCCACCAAGTACGCCGCCCTCCTCCCGTAATACACAATCAATGAAGAGGATGAAAAAGATAGTTGTGGCTTGCGACTCGTTTAAGGGTTGCCTCTCGTCGAGCGAAATCGCGCAGACGGTAGCCGAAGCCATCCACGCCATGGATGCCGGCATTGCTGTGGAAGCAATGCCGGTGGCCGATGGCGGCGAAGGCACGGTGGAGGCTCTGGTGGCCGCCAACCTGGAGCCGGTGACTTGGGTCTCCTGCACGGTGGATGCGCCGCTGCGGGAGTTACAGCAAGTAGAGGCCCGATATGCCATCAACGGCACCACCGCCTACATGGAACTGGCCGAGGCCAGCGGGCTGACACGGGTGCCGGCGGCACTGCGCGACGTGATGCGCGCCTCCACACTGGGCACAGGGCAGATGATACTGGATGCCGTGGAGCGCGGCTGCACCCACATCGTGATGGGACTGGGTGGCAGCGCCACCTGCGACGGTGGCATGGGCGTGCTGGCGGCGCTGGGCGCGGAGTTTCTCGACTCGCTGGGGCATGAACTGGATCCCTGCGCACAGAATGTGGGCAAGGTGTTCGAGATAGACTGCCGCGGGCTGCGCGACGACGTGCTGCATACCCGCATCACACTGGTCACCGATGTCACCAACCCGCTGTGCGGCCCTCAGGGAGCCGCTCGTGTGTTCGCTCCGCAAAAAGGAGCCACTCCCCTACAAGTGGAGGAACTGGAGCAGTCCATGCTCCGTTTTGCCCGCCTCATAGGCGACAGTGCCGGCCAACCCGGAGCCGGCGCAGCTGGTGGTGTGGCAGCGGGAATGACGGCATTCCTGTTCAACTGCCACATTGTGGCGGGGGCACCATTCGTGCTGGGGCAGGTACGTCTGGCAAGCCGCATCACCGGTGCCGCCCTGGTGATTACAGGCGAAGGGCATATCGACCACCAGACCGCCCTGGGCAAGACACCGCAAGCCGTAGCCGCCATCGCACGGCAGCAAGGTGTGCCCGTAGTGGCACTGTGCGGTGCTGCCGATGCCGATGTGAATGCGGCGGCACTGGGTTTTGAGCGCATCATCGCTGTCACACCCCCACACCAACCGCTAGCCGAAGCCATGCAGCCACAAGTGGCGCGCGAAAACATTCGCCATGCCATCGCTCAAATTTTCTCCACCTTATAAAGTGTAAATCAATAAAATTACGTAATTTTGCAGCCGTTTTTCAGAAAGCACCCTCGGCCATGGGCTGTGGGCTTTTTGCCACCGCATTGCGCACTCGTATCTCGTATCGTAGCTAAAAAAGAAATAACTAGTAACTAAAAAATAAATCATGACTGCTGAAAGTAAGAGAAAATTTAAGCAAGAACTATTCGCCTATTTCCTGCTCACCGTGGGTAGCGCGCTGTTTGCCATAGGCGATGTGATGTTTGTCAACCCCTACCTGATGGCTCCCGGCGGCACCTACGGTCTGAGTAACGTGTTCAACACCCTGTGGCCGTGGAAGATTTCGCTTTACGCCATCTGCATGGACGTGCCCCTGCTCATCATCGGCACCTGGATTCTGGGACCCAAGTTCGGCATCAAGACCATCGTTTCCACCGCGCTCATCTTTTTGTTCACCTTCATTCTGGAGAGCACATGGGGCTATAACCCCGTGATTCACGACGGTGCCATCAGTCAAGTGGCCGACGCATCGATGGTAGAAATCCCCCACAATGGCGGCTGGTTCTCGCCCGACTATTTCCTCAACACCGTGGTAGCCGGCCTCATCTATGGCGTTGCCATCGGTCTCATCTTCCGCTCGGGCGCTACCAGTGGCGGCTCGGACATCATCTCCATGATTCTGCACAAATACACCAAGATTTCGCTGGGCACCCTGGTGATGATTGTTGACGGCATCATCACGCTGAGCACCCTGGTGGCCTTCGGCGACATCCGCCTGCCCATCTACTCGGTGATCATCATTTTCATCGAGGGCAAGGTCATCAACCTGGTGGTGGACGGCATGAAGAGCTACCGCACCATGTTCATCATCACCGACGATCCCGAACCCATCCGCGACTTCATCATCAATGGGCTCAAGCGCGGTGGCACCTGCATCACCGGCAGCGGCCTGTATAAGGGCAACGAGCGCAAGATGGTCTATGTCACGCTCGACCGTAGTGATATGCTCAAACTGCGCTCGGCACTGCACACCATCGACCCCAATGCGTTTGTGAACATCATGGAAAGTTCCGAAATTCTGGGTACCGGCTTCCGCGCCCTCCCCACGGAGTAACGCACCCGATTGAATAAAGCATGAAAAAACCGAGCCCATCGTGAGGCCCGGTTTTTTTATTTCTTGAAATCTAGGTTCCTGTCCTTAGCCCACAGCAATCATTTCGATTTCAACCAGGGCACCCTTAGGCAGGTCGCGCACAGCAAAAGCCGAGCGAGCGGGGAACGGTTGCTGGAAAAACTCGGCATACACCTCGTTCATGGGGCCGAAGTTGGCGATGTCGCTCAGCTGCACAGTGGTTTTCACCACGTTGTTCAAGTCCAGGCCGGCACTTTTGAGGATAGCCTGCGCGTTGAGCAGCGACTGGCGGGTCTGTTCTTTAATTCCCCCCTCGGGAAATGCACCGGTAGCAGGGTCGATGGGCAGCTGGCCCGACAGATAATGAGTGGTCCCAGTAGCGGCAATTCCCTGGCTGTAAGGACCGATAGCGGCAGGAGCCGAAGCAGTGTTCAATGCAGTTTTCATTGTCTTCTAGTTCGTGTTAAGGTTAATATAAAACAGTTGACGGGACAAAATTACGAATAAGCGAGAGAAAATGCAAACTTGTTTGCAATTTTCCGAGCGTGAGTAATTTCGACCGAAGGTCAACATTACCAATAAGCGAGAGAAAATCAAAAGAAAAACTTGTTTTTCACTTTGTTTTTCCGAGCGTGAGTTCGGGTGCCATGCGATTGCGCATGTGCCAGGTTTCATCGCATGCAGTTCCGGCCAGCGTGATCAAGAGGAAACGCACCCAGGGTGAGCGACGCGACATAAATCTGAAGTAATCTCCATTGTTTTCCTGTAAAATGGGAGGTATTTCGTCCACCACAATTTTGTCATCTATCAACGATCGCTCGATGAGTTCGTAACAGATAGATGTGCAATTGTCGGTACCGGTATAGGAGTAATTGAACAATCGGTGCCCGTCGTTGGTGAATTCATTGTCGGCTGCACGCCACAATTCCTGTTTTTCGTGAAGAGTGAGATTCAACTCATGCTGTGTAACTCGGCGATTATCCCTGATAAATTCTTTCATGAACTCTTGAGTAGGTATGGCAATGTCATGTGTGGGAGTTTTGCCCAAAATGAATGCAAGCATACTGTAGGAAGGGTCATTTTCGAGTGTAAAACAATAATCCAGATTATGCACTGGGCATTCCAGTCTGATTGCGCTGTGCCCCATAGCCGATACAGTATTGGGACCCGGAGCAATTACCACCAGGCTGGCGGTGACGAAGTTGCTGCTGTCGGGCAGCAGCGGGCCGGGGTGCGTGAAGGGGATGTGACGCGGAGCGGCTTGGAGCGGCAGGGCAAGCACCAGCAGTACGGCGGTGACGATGTGGCTGAGCAGATTGTGCATGAGTGTTGAATGTGTTAATGCCGCAAAGTTACGGCATTTTTCCTAATTTTGCAATTTTCCCCCCTTGCCCTGCTGTGGGGACTGCGGCGGCAAAACCGCCGCTCACCCGACAAGCCCCACCACAACAAGCCCCACACACAACAAGCCCCACTGACTGACCCCACCACAACAAGCTCCACCGACCAGCCCCACCACAACAAGCCCCACTGACTGACCCCACCGACTGACCCCACCCGACTGGCCGGCCGGTCGGGTTCCCTCCGGTTGTGCCGGAGGGGTGCGTAACATGTCATGCGGGTGGCGTTTTTTCGCTCAGAATTTGAATATTTACATGAAATGCGCTATTTTTGCCATGCAATTAATCACGTGATGATGAACAGCAACAACCTGAGACGCAGCCACTGGAACGACTACCAGGGGCGCAATATCTACATGATTACTCTGGTGACCGAGGGTCGACGGCCTCTGCTGGGACGGCTGGAGGGCGACGTGTCGACTGCCCGCGTGGAGCTGTCAGCACTGGGGCGCGAGGTGGAACTGGCATGGCAACGGTTGCCGCAGTTTCATCCCGAAACCACCTCCATGGCATGCCAAGTGATGCCCGACCACTTCCATGGTATCTTGTTTGTGCGCAGACACATTAACCTGCATTTGGGCCAGATCATCGCCGGCTTCAAGTATGGCACCACTCTAGCATTCCGTAACTTGACCACGGAAGCCGAAAAGAGAACATTGTGGAGCAAGGGGTACCACGACCGCATCCTGCGCGGCCAGGGACAGCTGCAACGGCTCATCGACTATGTTCACGACAACCCGCGTCGGTTGCTCATCAAGCGTGAACACCCCGACCTGTTCCGAGTGCAGGAACACGTAGCGATAGGCTCGGCTCAAGTGGCCGTGATGGGTAACCGATTCTTGCTTGACTGGCCCGAAAAGGTGCAGGTGCGCTGCTCACGCAGCCTCACCCCAGAGCAAATAGAGGCCGAATGCGTCCGCCTGCTGGCAATAGCACGCCGGGGAGCTGTGCTGGTTTCGCCAGCCATCAGCCAAGGCGAGAAGGCGGTCATTCGGGCCGCTTTCGATGCAGGTTGCCCGGTTATCCTTTTGCGGGAAAATGGCTTTGCTCCTTTAGCTAAGCCAGGCGGCAAACTTATCGAGGCTTGTGCCGCCGGGCGCATCCTGCTGGTGGCTCCCTGGGAGCACCACACCGACAAGCGGGCCATCAAACGCGAGCAATGCCTGCAACTCAACGAGCTGGCCCGTCTCATTTGCACCCGGTAAAGGTGCCGCCTTCGCCCTGCGGCGGGGACGGCGGCGGCAAAACCGCCGCTCACCCGACAAGCTCCACCGACAGGCCTCACCACAACCAGCCCCACCGACTGACCCCACCCCGACTGGCCGGCCGGTCGGGTTCCCTCCGGTTGTGCCGGAGGAGATTAGACTGCCGTTTTTCGGTAGTTTTGGGGCTAATTGTTGCATATTCGAATAATTAAACTTAATTTTGTGGCGATTCTTAACTACAGAGCCAAAATTCATAACATAACCAAAATTTTTTCAGCTATGATGAGAAATATTACTTTTTTCATGCTCGCCATCATTACCTGTGCCGCCTGGGCCCAAGACGGACCCACACTGCCCTCGTTCACGGCAGGCAAGTTCAAGTACGAAATCGTGGATGCCACCAACCACTGGGTGCAAATCGCGCCCAAAAACGGCGAAGCCGGCGGCTATGGCACACTGGCGCAGAGCGACTTTGTGAGCCAAGTAACCCACAACGGCGAAACCTACCAGGTGGTGGGCATTGGTGCCAACGCCTTCTACAACTGCACATTAAGCACCGGGCGCATCCTGCTGCCAGAGGGCATGATTTACATCGACGACTACGCCTTCGAGGGGGCCGAGGTGGGCACCCTGCGCTTGTCGTCCACCATTCAGCATATCGCCCCCTACGCCTTCGCTGGCAACAAGTTTGGCGACCTCACCGTAGTGCCGGCGAATCCCTACTTCGCTTTCCTGAACAGCGACCAGGAAGACCGCAACTTCACAGTGCTCACCAACAAGGAGCAAACGACTCTGCTGTGTGCTCCCGGAGCCAAAGCACGGGAATATAATGGCGACGGTTCCACCACCTACATCACCACGTTCAACGTGCCCACACAGATTACCGAGATTGGCGACATGGCCTTCTACGGTAACCAGAACCTTACGCGCGTGAACTTGCACGCCGGCATCACCCGCCTGGGTATGGGCGCGTTCAGCCGCTCGGCTCTCACCAGCGTGACGGTACCCAACCCGCTGTGCGAGATTGGCAACTCGTGCTTCGAGCAATGCACCTCGCTCACCAGCGTGAACCTGCCCCAAGGCATGAAGCGGTTGGGCCGACACGTGTTTTTCTACTGCACGGGTCTGACGAGCATCACCCTGCCCGAGGGCATGGAGGAAATAGGCATGATGAGCCTGGGCAGCTGCAACCTCTCCACAGTGAACCTGCCCAGCACCATGGTCAAGCTCGACACCTGCTCGCTGCAGGACAACCCCTTCACCAGCATCAACGTCAAGAACGTGAAATGGATTGGTTACCAGTGCTTCAGCATGTGTTCCAATCTCAAGACCCTGACCGGCAACGGCCAGGTGGAACGCATCGACGGACTAGCATTTGCGCGCTGCAACGCCATCAATAATCCGACCTTCCTGCCCGATGGACTGAAAACCATGGAAATGAACGTGTTTTTCCGCTCCACCGGTTTCTCCAGCCTCACCATTCCAGCCTCTGTGGAGTGCATGGAGGGAAATCCGGCCTACATGAGCGCCTGCAAAGAATACCAGGTGGCCGAGGGCAACACCCATTTTGTGGCGCTCGACAGCTGCATCTACTCCACCAACGGCTACACCACATTGCCCGATGGCACTGCATGGCCAGCCCTGAGCGAAGCAGGCGTCATGCCGACAGCTCTGGTGGGGGTGCCATCGGCGCGCGAGAATAAGGTGCTTGTCGTGCCCGAGGGCGTGACCACCATCTGCAACCAAGCAGGCCGCGCCGTGCCTCTCACCGAGATACACTTCCCGTCAACGCTCACCGAGGTGCGCAAGATGGCGTTTACCGGCATCAACACGCTCACGCAGGTCACTTGCCTGGCAGCTGTGCCGCCCACGATGGAAGAAGCATCATTCACCGGCGACGCATTCAATGCCACACTGCGCGTGCCCGCCGGCTCGCTGGAGGCTTACCGTGATGCCCCCATCTGGAAAGATTTTCACAACATCGAGGGCATTGACACCGGCACCGAGCCCGTGCGCGGCGACCTGAACGACGACGGCAAGGTGGATGTGAGCGACGTGAACATCGCCATCAACATCATCCTGAGCGGCACCGACAATGAGCCGTTGAAAGCGATGGCCGACCTCACTGGCGACGGCAAAGTGGATGTGAGCGACGTGAACACTCTCATCAATATCATCCTTAAGTAATTAATAATTAATAATGAATAATTAATAATGAAAAATGGCGCAATGCGATACTGGCTGCTCGCGCAATGCACCCATCAAATTAATTGAGCAATTACACATTCAATAACCACATTATTAACTAAATTTCAAGTAATTATGAAGAAAAAATTAACTTTACTGATGTCGATGATGGCATTTATTGCCTTCACCATCTGTGCCGAGCCCGTCAAGGTAGGCAACCTATGGTATGAGATTATCGACGAGACCGCCATGCAAGCCGAGATTGTCGCTCCACCCGATGGAACGCCCTACAGCGGGGTGCAGAATGGATGGTTTGCCAAGTCAGTGACCATCAACGGCGAGACCTACGCAGTCGAGACCGTGGGCGAAGGTGCCTTCGAGGGCGCGTCGTTCTCTCCCTATGCCAACAGCAGCGGTGTGGCAACATTCTACATGATTGCCGTTCCGATGAAGGTCATCAAAAAAGACGCCTTCAAGGACATCACCACTCGTTCGGATGGCAACGTGGGCATTCGTTTCACGACTAATGTGTGCACGGGCAACGTCTCGGGGTCGTCATTGCTGACAGGAGTGGAACCCGGTGCCTTCCGTGGCGCGCACATCCGCGGGTTTGTAGCTACTGGCAGTTCAGGTGGTTATAGTCACACTACAGCTTTCTCTAATGGAGCCACAGGACTTTATAACACCAACACCAACACCATTATCAGCGCTCCAGCTGATATGCGTGCCGATGCCAGCATGGGCAGCAACGGCAGTTATGGCGGCTATGCCACCACTGTGACGTTCAACAGTGCTGCTGTGGAAGTGGCAGCCTATGCTTTCTGGGGCAATACCCACATCAAGACCATGAACATGAACGAAGGCTTGACCACCATCGGCCAGCAGGCGTTCTATGGCATGACTGCCCTGCAGACTGTGAATATTTCCAGCACGGTGACCACGCTGGCCACCGATGCCTTCGAGGGCTGCACGGCAATTTCTAATCTTACTTGTAACGTGGCCACTCCACCGGCAGGCGTGGTGTTTGAGGAAGCGGTATATGAGCGCATCCGCGAGAGTGGCAACATCACTGTTCCCGCTGAAAGTCTGGCCGCTTATCAGGCCGACCCCAACTGGGGTAAGTTCTGGGCCGCTCCGGCTACTGCTCCCAAGATGTATATCGCCGGCTCGTTCACCAACTGGGCCGACGGCAAGCTTGAGATGACTGAGGACAACGGCACCTACAGCATCACCGTGAACGGCATTCAGCAATGGGATGAGTTCAAGTTCATCGAGGAGGACGGCGAAACCACCACTTGGTATGGTGGCGACACCAATGGTGGTGGCGACAAGTATGGCGTGCATCCCGACTGGTGCACCGGCATCGCACTCGCAGCCGGTGATGCCGGAAGCAACTTCCAGGTTACTAACGGCAGTGGCGACCTCACCTTCACCATCGATGCCGACAAGAACCTCACCATCACCGGATGGGCTGCTCCCGCCAACGAACTCTACCTGGCAGGAAACATGACCAACTGGGGCGAA
>JAGAYZ010000072.1 GCA_017940245.1 Muribaculaceae bacterium
CCGAGTCCCTAAACGCCAAGATAAAGAACTTCAGGGCGCAGGTAAGGGGCGTAGTCGACACCAAGTTCTTCCTCTACAGAGTCTCTCTCATCTTTGGCTGAACAGTGTCACCCAAACACAGGTTTTTGCAGGTGACCCCAAAAAATCATTCATTTAGCGATGGCAACAAGCGCATTGCTGCCACACTGTTTCTGTGGTTCATGGAAAATAATGGCATTCTCTATCATGCCGATGGCACTAAGCGCATTGCCGATAACACGCTTGTGGCTCTCACGCTCATGATAGCAGAAAGCAGACCCGAGGAGAAAGACGTGATGGTAAAAGTAATCGTAAATCTAATTAATCAAAATAACTGATATGGAACCCCAATTGAATGAACATAACAAGCGTGAATTTCCGCCGATGCACACAGCCGAACACATTCTGAATGCCACCATGGTGAAGATGTTTGGTTGCGGGCGGCACGTCAATGCGCACGTGGAGCGCACCAAGTCGAAACTGGACTACGATTTCCCGCGGCCACTCACCGACGAAGAAACCCGCGCCATCGAGGCACGGGTCAATGAGGTGATTGCGGCCGATGTGCCGGTGACCGAGGAGTTTGCCACACAAAGCGAGGTGGCGGGCCGATTCGCCCTGGAGCGACTGCCCGAGGGAGCTAGCCAGACGGTGCGCATCGTGCACGTGGGCGACTACGACGAGTGCCTATGCGCCGGCGACCATGTGGCCCACACAGGCGAGATAGGCACTTTTAGAATCAGCAGCACGCGTTATCAAGACGGCCGCTTGCGCATCGTGTTCCGCTTGGGTTAGAATCCTACAGCAAGGCCCAGGGTCCAGCTTTTGTTCAGCTTTGGGCCATATCCGTCTTTGAATATCGATTGCGGGCTGTAGCGGAAGTAGACTCCCAAGTTGTTCCATTGCACACCCACCAGTGCGTCGAATGTGATTTTGCGCTGGTTCAGGCCTTTGGTGTTGGTGTTAACTCGAGTGCGCCCATTCTTGTAGTTGCTGTCGTAGGAAGCATAGAAGTTCCAGTTCATCACACCACCACCATAGGCCCAGAATTTTTTGCCGAAGCCTTTGGCATAGAGGAGCGGGAACTGCACGGAGTGAACCACCAGCTGCGACAACGTCTTTTTATAGTCGGCAGGAAATGGCTCAATGGTCAGTTCATTCTCTGCCGGAGAGGCAAATGTGTAACTTTTCTTCAATTCGTGATACTTAGCCTGGTAACCCACACCCAGCGACAAGCGGTTGCGGTCGCCGAAGTGGTAGGCCAGTCCCACCACGTTGAGCACACCCACCTCGAATGTTTTGCCCGTAGTGCCATGATGTTCTCCGGCGGCATTGGTGTGGCCCCAGCCCAGATACAGGCCGCTGATAAATACATCGAAGTGAGGAACACTGTCGCTGGCCGCACATTTTTTACGGTTGAAGACGATGCCTTTGCCACTATGGGTGTTGCCGTCTACATCATAATCCTCGTCATCGTCGGTTCTGACGGTGTAGGTATAGGTTTTACCGGCATCGCCGTCAATGCCGGCCACATTTAGTTTTACTTCGCCGTTTTTCTTGATCACAGTCACCTTGCCGGGATTGTTAATCACCTTTACGGTGTCGGCCGTAGCAGCCATCATGCTCAGTGCCGGCACCAGGCATGACAACAAAAGAAAGAATCTAAAATTCATCATAGTTTATCGTTTAATTTAATATGTTTGCGATAATGTGAAGACAAAGGTAGTAAAAAAACTGGACTTGACTCTGTTTTTTTCCCATTTCATGTGCGTCGGTGAGGAAATTGGGCATGAAAATGTTTTATAATTCATAAATAATCTGTAAATTTGCATCAGATTATTCATTTTAATACTTGATATTATGGCAACTCCTCACATTAATGCAGCCGATGGCGCATTCGCCAAGACGGTGCTCATGCCCGGTGATCCCCTTCGGGCTAAATTTGTAGCAGAAAATTTTCTGGATGACGCGCAACTGGTCACCTCGGTGCGTAATGTGCTGGGTTTTACCGGCACGTATAATGGCAAGCCGGTATCGGTGATGGCCAGCGGAATGGGGATGCCCAGCATGGGTATTTACTCCTACGAATTGTATAGTTTCTACGCTGTAGAGAACATCATCCGCATTGGCTCGGCAGGCAGTTATTCGCCCGACTTGAATGTGCATGACCTGATACTGGCCGACTCGGCCTATGGCGACTCTCGTTTTGCCAAGGTGCAAAATGGCGAGAACTATCGCATCCTGGAACCCAGCCCCGAGTTGAACAAGACAATTCTTGCCACCGCGGCCCGCCTGGGTATCGACTGCAAGACGGGGCGCATCCACTCCAGTGATGTGTTCTATGGCGGTCCCGAAGGTATCAAGTGGACCGATGTGCGCGAGAAATTCGGGGTGCAGTGCGTGGAAATGGAGAGTTTCGCTCTGTTCCACAATGCTCGTGTGCTGGGCAAGCACGCCGCGTGCCTGCTCACCATTTCCGACTCGCTGGTCACGCATGAGGCTCTGAGTGCCGAAGATCGCCAAGACTCGTTCCGCACCATGATGAAGTTGGCGCTGGAATCGGCCATTGCACTGTGATGGCGAGAATCGTTACGCTATCTGTAAGAAAGAGTGCCGATATTGTTTTGGCACTCTTTTCTTATTGAGCCATAGTTGGTGCCAAAAGGAAACGATGAGGGTGACCTGCAGGGCAAAAAAAGTGGAGAGCTTGTCGGTGGTGCGTGGAAAAAAGTGTAAATTTGCATTGTGAAAAGCCATTGAAATTTGCATTTAACTGATTAACAGTAGAGTATGAGTATGAAGAAAACCGTATCGGCCAATCCAGAACTGATTGTGATGCTCACCTGGCACGACTACACAGTGGAAAATGCCATGGAGGTGTTTGAGCAGTGTAAAGACACGCAGGCGCAGTTTTGGGGTTTCAAAGAGCACCCGTTGCCACTGGATCAGATGAAACGTCTATATGAGCGCATGCGGCAATGCGGAAAAAGCACGGTGCTGGAAGTGGTGGCTTATACCGAGGCCGAGGGGATGGCCGGCGCTCACACTGCCGTGGAATGTGGCTGCGACATCTTGATGGGTACCATGTATTCCGATTCCATTAATGACTACTGCCGTGCCCATGGCCTCAAATAC
This sequence comes from Muribaculaceae bacterium, assembly GCA_017940245.1. Taxonomy (GTDB): domain Bacteria; phylum Bacteroidota; class Bacteroidia; order Bacteroidales; family Muribaculaceae; genus Sodaliphilus. The sequence goes on from JAGAYZ010000072.1 coordinate 3,154, forward strand.
ATGCCTTTTGTGGGGCACATTTCCGGTAGGCCATCGGTGCTGGAAGGTGACATCGACGAGCTGGTGGCCGAGGCACAAACTTATGTGCGCCGTGGTGTCTATGGCTTGGATTTGCTGGGCTATCGCTACACCGGCGATGCTGTGGCGCTGAATCGCGCGCTGGTCGAGCGCGTTGATGCTCCGGTGTGTCTGGCCGGCAGCATCAACAGTTACGGACGGCTGGGCGAGGTGAAATGCGCGGCGCCATGGGCCTTCACCATAGGCAGTGCGTTTTTCGAGAATAAGTTCGGCGGCACCTTTGCCGAGCAGATTGATAAAGTGTGCCGCTACATGAAGCGGTAGAATTTGTTGCAGGATTGGCATTTTTTGCGTAAGTTTGCAATCAGAATAGACCAACCCCTTAACAAATTCAAAAGATGACCAAGCACCCACTCCCCCACCCCCTGGTAGCCCTGATTCCCATTGTAGTGCTCATTGGATTGCTGGCCATAGTCATCTCGCTGTTTGGCAGCGACTCGCTCAATGGTGGCAGCCAGACGGCTTTATTGTTGTCGCTGGCGGTGTGCGTGCTCATCTCCATGACGTTTTACCGGGTCCCGTGGAAGGCGTTTGAGCGGCAAATGGGAAAAACCATGGGCGGAATTTTCATCACAGTGCTCATTTTGCTCACGGTGGGCATGCTCTCGGGGTCGTGGATGATTAGTGGAGTGGTGCCCACGCTCATTTATTACGGCGTACAGATTTTATCGCCGCGTTTTTTCCTGGTCACGGCATGCATCATCTGCGCTATGGTGTCGCTGCTTTCGGGCAGTTCTTGGACCACAGTGGCCACCATTGGCGTGGCGTTGCTGGGCATCGGGCAGGCACTAGGTATTTCAACGGCGTGGACGGCCGGAGCCATCATTTCGGGCGCTTATTTCGGCGACAAGATGTCGCCATTGAGCGACACGACCATTTTGGCTTCGTCGGCCAATCGTGTGGATATTTTTGAGCACATCCGCTACATGATGCACACCACAGTGCCTGCTATGACCATAGCTTTGATTATATTTCTAGTAGCCGGGCTGGGGCATGCCGGCGACGATTTGCTTCATGTGGAGCAATACACACATGGGCTTGCCTCGACGTTCCGCATCTCGCTGTGGACATTGCTGGTGCCGCTGTTCACCGGTGTGCTCATCGCGCGCCGGGTGCCGTCGGTGATTGTGCTGTTTGCCTCGTCGGTGCTGGCAGGAATCTTTGCGCTCATCCTGCAGCCGCACATCCTGCGCCACATTGCCGCCGACCCATCGCTGGGCACAGCGGCGGCGCTGACCAAGGGGCTGGCCGTCACTTATTATGGCTCCACTGCAGTAGAGACCGGTTTTGCCGAGCTCAACGACTTGGTTTCCACCGGCGGCATGGCAGGAATGCTCAACACCATCTGGCTCATCATTTGCGCCATGTGCTTTGGAGCTGCCATGATGGCCAGTGGCATGATCGAGAGCATCACCCGTGTCATTATCGGGCTGGTGCGCGACCGCTTGGGACTGGTCTCGTCTACGGTGTGTACGGGTTTGTTTCTCAACGTGAGCACCGGCGACCAGTTTATCAGCATCGTGCTCACGGCCGACATGTTTGGCGAGGCATACCGCAAAATGGGATACGAGCCGCGGTTGCTGAGCCGCACAACCGAGGACGCGGCCACCGTGACATCGGTGCTGGTGCCCTGGAACACGTGCGGCATGACGCAGTCTACTGTGCTGGGAGTGCCCACACTCACCTATCTGCCCTATTGCTTTTTCAATATTTTGTGCCCGGTGATGTCGATTCTCATTGCCGCCATAGGCTGGCGCATCAAGCGCTCTGCCCCCAGTCAGACTACCACCGACTGACGCGGGGTGGTGTTTAAAAAGCGAAGAAGCACTTTTTCACAAAAGCACTCCCTCTTCATAACCAAAATTCAAGTATTTCTTTGAAGATTGTTCTTATGAAAACAATACCTTACTTTCCTCTCAAATATTAACGGTGCAAATTTCGGCATTATTATTCAACTGAGCAAATTTTTTTTGTAAAAAATTGTTTCTCCTACCGTTTTTACCAATATTTGTTGAGAATAATGCGTCTTTGCGGGTGAAACGTGTTATTTCTCTCTGAAGAATAAGTTTATCATTGTGCCGTTCAGATTCCAGTGCTCGCGGATTTTGTTTTCCAGATAGCGCTTGTAGGGATCACGAATCCACTGCGGCAGGTTGCAGAAGAAAATAAACGTGGGCACCTGTGCGCCTTTGAGCATGGTGATGTACTTAATCTTCACATATTTTCCCTTTACGGCCGGTGGCGGGAAGGCTTGGATGTCTTCCTGCAGCACGTTGTTCAGTTGTGAAGTGGGGATGGTAATCTGGCGGTTCTTATACACGTCGATAGCGGTCTCCAGCACCTTGTAGATGCGCTGCTTGGTGAGTGCCGACCCGAAGATGATGGGGAAGTCGGTGAATGGCGCCAGGCGTTCGCGTATGGCGGCTTCCATGACCTTGATGCTCTGCTGGCTTTTCTCCTCGGCGATGTCCCATTTGTTGACCAGCACCACGAGTCCCTTGCGGTTTTTCTGGATGATGGAGAAGATGTTCACGTCCTGGGCCTCGATGCCGCGTGTGGCGTCGATGATGAGGATGCACACATCGCTGTTCTCGATGGCGCGGATGGAGCGCAACACCGAGTAGTACTCGATGTCTTCGTTCACCTTGTTTTTCTTGCGAATGCCGGCGGTGTCGACCAGGTAGAAGTCGAACCCAAACTTGTTATAGCGCGAGTAGATGCTGTCGCGTGTGGTGCCGGCAATGTCGGTGACAATGTTGCGCTGCTCGTCCATGAGTGAGTTCACGAGCGATGATTTGCCGGCGTTGGGGCGTCCCACGATGGCGAAGCGTGGCAGCTCGTCAATCGGCTCGTCGATGCTTCCTTCAGGCATGCGGCGCACCACCTCGTCGAGTAGGTCGCCGGTGCCGGTGCCGTTGATGGCCGAGATGGAGTAAGGTTGTCCCAGCCCCAGGGCGTAAAATTCGGCTTCGGCATAGATGCTCTCGTTGTTGTCGTCCTTGTTGGTGACCACAATCACCGGTTTCTTGGCTTTGCGCAGGATGCCGGCCACGTGGTCGTCGAGGTCGGTGATGCCGTTTTTGATGTCCACCACAAAGAGGATCACGTCGGCCTCTTCGATGGCCAGATACACCTGCTTGTTGATTTCGCTCTCGAAGATGTCTTCTGAGTTGACCACCCAGCCGCCGGTGTCGACCACGCTCATTTCCATGCCGTTCCACTCCATCATGCCATACTGGCGGTCGCGTGTGGTGCCGCTCGTGTCGTTCACAATGGCGGCACGGGTCTGCGTTAGGCGGTTGAACAGTGTGGATTTACCCACGTTGGGGCGTCCTACGATGGCTACTAATCGTCCCATATCTTTGATTCGTTTTTGTTTTCGTGAGTGAAAAAAGCCGCTGACTGCGGCTCGTGTTTACCCTAACCGGGTGATTATTTGGGTGCAAAATTACGCCGAAATATCTTCACGGCCAAATTTTTCGCGTTAATTAATGATTTCATTACCGTTTGGATGTGACAGGGCGTGCCGACGTGCGCCATTGTCAAATAAAGGTCGCTCCCGGTTGAAGGAGCGACCTTTACATTCAATTATAAGGTAACCCAATTATATTTAATCAGGCGCTTTGTTGCCGTGCTGCTGCCATCGCTGTAGCGAGTGATGACGATGTTCACGCCCTCAAAAGGCTTGTCGCTGACCTGTCCGGCTACATTCACATAGTCGATGCCGGTCACCTCGCGGTTGTCGTCCATGTCGTTGATGCTGGTCGTCACGCCACTGTGGCTGGTGAGATCCAGAGGATAAACGATGTAGCTCATGGCCGAGCGCTGGGGGGCGGCAGCCTTGGGTTGCTCGCCAGTGCTGGCTGGCATGCGATTCACCACAGCAGTGAAGCTGTACACCTTGCCCTGTTCGGGAGTCAGGGGGCCATCGGCATTATAGCTCCAGTCCACCTTGAATCCGCCCTTGAACATGCTGTTGTCGGGAATCATGTAGGTGCCGTTCTTGTCAAACTTGGCATGCGTGATTTCACACACCTCCTGAATCTTGGGATTCATGAAGAAGTAGTAGATGTCGCGGCCTGTGCTGCTGTCGAGGGCGCCTTTACCTCCATCAATGTTCAGGTTAGCCTCCATGAAGTTGGCGGTGCAGTAATGGTTCTTCTCGTAGTTGGCGTCATCGAGCAGTGTGAGCTCGTAGCCATTCTCGCCGGGAAGCACCTCAAAGGTGTAGTTCACGTCGTCGATGTAGTAGGCACTGAGTGTTTCGGGAGCGATAATCTTGCCCTCGGCACCTCTGAGCATTTCCTCGATGCCATTGTCTTCACCCACGGGGAACTGAAGCATGATCCAGTTGCTCTGGTCCCATTCGGCAGTCTGCTCGAGGGTGACGTCGCGCATGTAGTCGATTTGGCTGTCTTTCTTGGTCGTGGCGCTCACCGACGAGTTGCCGGTATCCTTGCACCAGGCGCGGCCCAGTGGCGGGAATACGTGCACGATAATCAGTGAATCTTTGAACTTGAATCCGTCGCCGGTAATACCATTTTTGATGATATCATCGAGTCTTTGCAGATGGCGGAAAGTTCTCACCGTGACGCGGTTCGACCAGTCGCTCTCATGACTGCCGTAGATGGCCTTCACGTCGTAGTAGTAGGTAGAGTTGTTCTTCAGGCCGGAAACCTTGTAGCTCCTGCCGGTGATGCCTGTGATGATTCGTTCTTCGCTCTGTTGCGACACGGGGCTGTTGATGTCGCCCGATACGATTTCCACATGAGTGAGCACCACGCGGCGGTTCTGACCCACATTCTTGAATGTGATGGTCTGGTTGGCGGCAGCTTCACAATCGAGGATTGTGGTGAACTCGGTTTCGGCGCTGGGAATGTCCACCGTCTGGGTTGCATCGCCGCAACCGACGGTCAGCTGGCAGTTGGTGTCGTTGTTATAGGCTTTAGCCTTGAACTTGACGCTCACCTTGCCATTGCTGTCGCTCAGGTCCAGTGCGGGGCTGGTGAGCGTGCCGGCATTCTTGGAACCGATGCGCAATCCGCCATTCTCGATATAGATTCTCGTGTCGAGCCAACCGGGATTGTCGGTATAGTTGTCCAGGGTGCTGAAATCGGTGATGGCCTTTGTGCAGCCACCGAAGTCTTCGGTCAAAATGGTAGTGGGGAAGAAGAGCTGAGCCACGGTCTCCTTCGGTGTCACACGCAGGGTGTAGCTGGTGGCACCGATGCAAGGCGTCCAGCTGGCCGTGAAAAAGTCGGGGCCGGTTCTCACCAGTCGGCTGGCCACGGGAGCAACGATAATGTAGGTGGCTGCGCCATCGAGGGCAATGGTCTTGCTCTCGGCGCCTTCGCTGGCGATGTTGATGGTGGCGGTGAACTCGCCCTCGGTCTTGGGAGCGAATTTCACGGTCACGTCCACGCTCTGGCCGTCGGCCAGGTCGCTGGCTGCGATGGTATCGGGCTCGACGATGAAGTTTTCATTGTCGCTGGTCAGGACAACATCGCTGTCCACCCACTCACCGCTCACGGTGACGGTCTGCATGGTTTCTACTCCTACGTTGGTGTTGAACGAGAGTGACTCCTGGTCGATTGTGATGACGGGCACATGAACTGGTGCCAGTGCCTCACCATTGAGTGCCACGGTAGTGGTGGCGGTGCCGCTGGTCAAGGTCACAGTGCCGGCATAGTTGCCTGCGGCTTGCGGGCTGAATGTCACTGTGATTTGTGCGCCTGCTTCGGCCTCATCCTTGCTGATGGTGGTCTTGTCGAGGGCAAACACATTGTTTTCATCGGTCAGGGCCACGCTCACGTCTTCTTTGAGTGCCTCGCCGGTCACGGTGATGGTGCCGGTAGCGGTTTCATCGACATAGGCTTCGAGCGACACGTTGTCGGGCGTTGCGCTCACTGCGGGATCGGGAACGACGGGAGTGACACTACTTCCGTTGCCGGCCTTGAAGGCTACGGCATACATATATGAACTTTCGTTCACAATTTCCACCTTGTAGATCTTGTTGGGATCCAGCTCGCCCGAGGTGAGCACCTCAACCGTGTCGAAGCCATAGACCGCGCTCACTTGCGTATCCACGGGTTGGGCATCGGCAACCAGCGAACCGTCGGCAGCCTGCGTGCACTCATAGATGTTCATCGTGAACGTCCACAGCTTGGTGCGGTTGGTCACGTATTGCTTCACTTGCGTGCAGTTGGTCACATAGAAGTTTTGGTATTTGCCTTCCTGGTCGCAAGCATAGCTGCTGTTCTGGCCGAAGTAGGCATTGCTGGCGGGGAACACATCGCTTGCGTTCCACGACATTCTATTGGACGTGGTCAGTGAGTTGTCGATCCATCCCTGGGTGGCATCGGCTTTCATGGCACCGTAGTTGGAAACGGTGAGCCAGTCGTTCTCTGCATCGTAGGTGTAGATGCGATCCATGCCGTCGACTGCGGCACCGGCATCGTCGATGGTGGCATAGTTAACAATGTCGAGGTAAGCATCGGTGGCTTTGCCGCCGTTGCTCACCGATGCGGTGAGCGTGATGGTCTTGCTCTGGGCACCGGCGCTGCTCAGCGTCAGTGAAGCGCTAAAGTTACTCTCGGCTGCACTGCTGAACGACACTGCCACATTCACCGGAGTGTCTTCGCTGATGTTGCCGGCGGGAATCGTGGTCTGCTCGATGGCGAATTTGCCGGTAGGATCATTCAGCGTCACCTTCACATCGCCGGCAATGAAGCTTCCGGTCAAGGCAACGTTCTTAGTAACTATTTTATTGGGGGCTGCGGCAAACGTCAGCGCGTCGGTGTTGGTGACCAATGTGGGGGTTGCGGCTTGCGCATCGCCCGAGAGGTTGATGGTCACAGCGTCGGCACCTGCGCTTGTCAGCACCACTGTAGCTGTGGTGTGGCCGGTGGCGATTGGGCTCCAAGTGATGTTGAGCGTCACGCCATTGGCAGTGCTGGCAATGCTGTTCTTGTCGATGCTGTAGATGCCGTTGGCGTCGTGCAGTGTGGCAGTGATGTTCTGCGACAGGTTGATGCCCGACACGTTCACACTCTGTGTGTAGCTGCGGGTGACATATCCTGCAAACTCAACGCTGGCGGGTGTGACCGTGATGGTGGGATTCTGCGGCAGCGTCACGCTCTTGCTGGCCGACCATGCACTTGCGGTGGCCTGTGTGGCATCGACGGGCACGGCTTTCACCGTGAAGCTATAAGTCTCACCACCCGTCAGCCCGGTCACCGTGTAGGACTTGGCGGTGATTCCGGTCTTCTCAACGACTGTGGTGCCGTTGTGAGTCACGTTCAGCGAGTAGGTGCAGTTCACATTTGAGTTGTGCGTCCAGCTGGCGGTAAACGATGTGGTCTGCACGTCGCTGGCATTGTCAAGCACCGGTGTGGCCAGTGTGGGCAGAGTGCCCTTCTTATACCAGAATGAAACGGTCTTGTCGCTATTAATCGTGATTTCGGTCACCGGCTTATCGACGGCACCGGCACCACCGGTGGTCGATGCCAACGAGCCAGATGCATACATATTGGCCAGCATGGCCGGCTTACTAGTCGAAGTGAAGCTGTAGTTGCCATTACCAAAAGTGTCGTCGTACAGAGTCGAGCTTGAATGATCATTGTCGGCAGGAACAAACGTTGCCAACTGAATCTCCTGACTGTTGACCGTGTTGTCGGTCCAGCGGCTCGAGATATACGTGTAGTGGTTGATGAGCAGACCCTGAGCGGGGATATAAGCATCCCAGCCCTGACGGCGGCGGTTTTCCAGAACCCAATACTCATTCTTATTTAGAGCGGTGATTTTTACAGCCTGGTCGGTGGCTTCCGATTTCTGGTTGAACACCGGCAGCGTGTACTGATTGCCTTCTTCGGGAGTGATCAGGTCAATCCAACCCATGAAGTTCTTCTCGTAGGCACTGTAACCGATGGGCGTTTCGGAATCGTTGTTATAGTTGCCCGTACCCATCACACTCCACTTGCTCATTCCTACGTGACTGTTGGCGTTTGACCCTGTGGGATAGAAGTCGGGCAGACCCAAGCAGTGGGAGAACTCGTGGCAGAATGTGCCGATGCCGTCGAAGCGTTTTGAGGAATCGGTCGAGCCTCCCAATTCGCTAAACACGGCAAACTTGTTGATATAAGTCTTATTATCGGGGCGGAAGGCACCAGTGCCATCACCGTAATAACTGGCCTCATTGAGCGTCCAGTGGCAAGGCCACAATGCATCGGGAACGCCACCATAGGTCTGCGCTTCGCTCACACCGGGGAACACCACGATGCACACGTCCACGTAGCCATCGCCGTTATTGTCATACTGAGCCCAGTCGATGGCGCTATTGGCCAGTTGAGCGGCCTCAATCACCATTTTAGCGCGACCTTTGTCGTTAAGGTTGTTGCCATGGGCACCGTAGTCGGCGCGGTTGCCACTCAGGTTGAAGGTTCCATACACATCAAACTGAGGCTGGAATTTACCATTGCTCTGATCCTTAAAATATTGATGTGCGCTGCCTGATCCGGTCATGAAGTGATCCTGAAACTTAGCAACGGTGCTGCTGCTCTGCATCGACCTGTCTTTGAAGTTCACCAGGATGATGGGGATGCGGGGGGCACCATTGTTGGCTATGGGAGCGCGTTTGGGACCGGTGGCCAGCGAGGGTTTGCTGCGCTTGCGGCCCGACTTGCTGTCGGCCTCTTGAATGGCCGCCATGGTCATTACGTCTCTATTGGCACTGATAAACGAGAGCTCGTCGGCAGTGCGGCTAGAGGCATCGTGGGCCTTAACTTTCGACAGGCCACTGGTGGTCACATAGTAAAAGTCACCATCCTCTCCACGGTCCACTACCAGGTCGTCGGCGGTCAGCAATAAACTGTACCACTCGTCGCCCACAGCCTGAACCGTCAGGGTAGTGCCGTCGCTCTGAGTCACCTTGCCAAATCCCGGCATGGCGGGTACTGCCATGGCTGTTACCCATGCGGTAACAACGAGGGCAATGCTCAATAATAATTTTCTCATAAGCATGTAGGGTTAAGTTGTTATGAATAGATTAATTAGTTAAGTAAATTTTCTGAAAATAATAACGTGGGCCGCTGTAACATCCATGTCAAGCATCATAATAACCGGTAGAGGGAAGCCGCACAATCACCATGAGTGGATGAGTGCTGGTGCCGAATGCGCTATTCACGATTCTAATGCCCTATTTTGTTTTAAAAATCTGGTTATTCGTTGACGCGGCAAAGGTATGTAGAATTTTTTAAAAATACAAGAATTTGTATGAGAAAATATGACAAAAAATGTATGTTTTGTTTTTGGGTTGGTAGTAATCGGCAGATAATCAGCACAATGGCGATACCACCACGGCACATCTCACGAAGTGCCGTCCCAGGGTGCGCGCCTTGTCACACAGTGCGCACCAACTTAAGCCCTGGCGGATTGCAAATCCGCAAGAACGAGAAGTTCGTCTTCGACGCACCTTGCCACGCCGCAGCCTGCCGACCAAGCGGCGCACCTCATTCGAGGTTGCTTGCATGGTCTTTAACATGTATGCAGGTCTTCGACCCGCACGACATCTTCGATGTGATTTTCACACTTCGTTCCGGCTGTATTCCGTTCTGGGTGGATTTCCGCATTCGTCGGGACGCAAAAAATGCGCCCCATCATCGGGGCGCATTGGTTCAGTTCTCGGGTGAGAGGGCGATGATTACTTCACCACCTTCTTGCCATTGTGGATGTAGATGCCCTTCTCGGTGGGAGCTCCGTTGAGCTTCATACCGGCCAGGTTGTACCACACGTTGCTGGTCTCGTTCTGAGCCTTCACGTCGGCGATGGCGGTGGGGATAGTAGTGGTGAACACTACACTCTCGCTCCATGCGGCAAAGCGAGGAGCCTTGGCGGGAGCGCCGGCAGCCTCGGCGTCGCGGCCGGCCTGTACCTGTACCTCGTAGGTGGTCTCGGGAGTGAGGCCTTCGATGTTGTACTGAGTATCGTCGATGCCTTCCACCAGCGTCCACTCGGCGGGAGCAGGACCATTGTTGATCACGAAGTTGTCAACATTCAGGCGGAACATGTCGGTGATGTTGAAGTGACGGATGGCGAACACTCCGGCTGCGCCTTCGTAGCTGCTCAGGTCGAACTCATAGGTGGTGCGAGCGCCGGTAGCCACGAGTTCGTCAGAAATCTGAACGAACTCGTCAGTGCTCTGCCAGTCGGGATTGGTGCATACATACACTGCGAAGTGCTCGGCTGCCCAGTTGGCATCCTGTCCCCAAGCCTCGAACGACAGCGTGCCGCACAGTTGCACCTCGGGGCTGATCACCCAGTTGTCGGGAGTGAGGGCACCAGTGTTGTTGATGTAGCTTGCCGAAGAGAAGAAATATTCATTGGGTGCATCTTCATCAGGAGCTATCCATTCCCAGTTGTTGCCGTCGCCATCGGCATCAACAATCATCCAGCCATCGAGCTGGTCGTCGGTGTTGAGGTCCCAAGCCTTGTAGTAAGCGTCGGGGTCGCTGCTGATTTCGCGGTAGCGCAGGTTCCACACGGTGTCGTCGGCATCATCCCAAGTAACGAGAGCCGAAGTGGCAGCGGGTTCCACACCGATGTTTTCGACCACAGTGGGAGCGTTGGGATCGTCAACAAGAATCTCAATTGTTTCGCCGCTATTGTAATAGACATGGAATTCGTAGGCTGCACCTTCGTACAAAGTGATATTACCTTGACCGTTTGATGCCATCCACACCTTGTCACCGGGGGTGGGGTTGGTAATGATATAGCCATAGTTACCCGCAGGAACAGTGATGCTCTGAGTTCCATCGGTAATCATGTTGGCTGTGTTGGGATCATAATCGGCTCCCTCGGGAATAGAATAAGCGTAATTGTAAGCTTCGTCCCATGTGGTGACCTCTCCCAAACCTTCGCCCAGCAGCAACTGGTAGCCTGAGCCATCTCCCCACACGTCTTCAACATGGAATGTCACCAATGCCTGTCCGGCAGGAATGTCGGCATTGACTTTTGCCCTTTTCACCGTGGGGGCAATGCTCTTGGATTCTACTTGGGTGGTGCTTGCTTTGAACTTGAATTCGGTGGCGCGCACATCCTTCTTCAGACCTTGTGCACCGGCAGTAAGTGCCAGAGCTGCGGTCAGCATGAAAATAGTAAATTTAGCTTTCATAGGCTGAAATTTTTTATAAGTTAAACGAAAAGATAATTATTCGACGCAAAATTATAGATTATTATGGGTCACCTGCAAAAACCTGTGTTTGGGTGACACTGTTCAGCCAAAGATGAGAGAGACTCTGTAGAGGAAGAACTTGGTGTCGACTACGCCCCTTACCTGCGCCCTGAAGTTCTTTATCTTGGCGTTTAGGGACTCGGC
>JAGAYZ010000073.1 GCA_017940245.1 Muribaculaceae bacterium
TATATTGGTAAATTCATCCTATTAATTTCGGTTGTTTTGAGCCGCAACTAGTACCAAATTCGGTTTGTCTCAAGTGTAAGATTATAATTATTCGGCAAAGATAAACAAAAATTCACAAATCATCCTCCCCGAAAAGTTAAAACATGTACATTCTCATAAAATGCGGTGTCAATGTGACTCGGTTTGACCGAAAACACAGCTCAACTTACACTAGCGTTGGCTCAGTCGCGTAGAGGTGGGGCGGGTATCGCCAAGATCCTGGGATAATTTCACTGAAAATACTATTATAACAATCAGCGGGACACTCCATCGACACGGAGTTCCCGCTGATTTTTTATTTGACAAGTCACTGAGCGAGGGGGGCGCCCACGGCAGGGGGTGGGGCGGGTTACTTGCGGGGGATGCGGGGCAGTGGCTGGGCGAAGGGGCGATTCATAAAATAGAACAGCGTGACGATGCCCTGGGCGTAGCCCATGGAGATGGCCGGGCCGGCCTCGCTGGTGAAGATGTCGTTGCCCTCTAGCACAAATCCGCGGGTGCCCAGTGCACTGGCAATTTTATCGACAACGTCCTGCTCGGTCTTGAGACCGCAGTGTGCCACATTCAGCCCCACGTTCACGGCCATCACGCGTGCGTCGAGGTTGAACGACGGCATGACTTCGGCCGACGGTGCCGAGGCGATGTAATTGTTAAAAAGGTATTCCACACGGAAGGGGCCTTGTGGCACCACCAGTGCGTTTTGGCCGTTATACACGTTGGGGTCGTCGCCCAGCAGGCGGTTCATGTCCATCAGGGTGGTGGCCGGAGTGGCACCGCAGCACTGGTCGGGGCCAAGCAGCATGAGCAGCGAGGCGGCAGCCAGTGCGGTGTCGATGAATCCGCGGGCGGCTTGGGTGGCCTCGATAGAGCCATGCACGTGGATGAATTTTTCTTTTCCCACTACATTCCCCTGCCTGTCGACCAGTTGGCACACGGTGTCGGTCACGGCAATGTAGCGGTCGGCACTGATGTCGGCCAGGCGGTCCCACTTGGCGGGAATCAGCACCTGGTTGTTCTGGTCTACCAGTCCCATCTTGCCGTCTTTCACCACCATGAAAAGTCCTGCCGAAGTGCGCGAAAAATCTTTGTAGCCAGCCTTGTCCACAGCCTGATGGTTGTCGTTGGGATTAGGCACTTCCTTTCCATTCTCGTCCAGGCACACGATGGAGTCGTTTTTTACCACCGGCAGCACTCCACTGACAAAGAATGGCTGGATGATGCCATATTCCTGTGTGTTTGCGTGAAACAGTTCTTTACCGTCCTTGTTGATGACGATGAACGACAGTGTCGAGTCGTTGGCCTGAGCCGGTTCGGTCACAATAGCATAGTTGCTGTGCAAGAAGGCATTGGCGCTGGCATAGCGTGCGCTAATGACTGTGTCGCCACGCTCGTTGATGTAGCCCCACAGTCCATCGTCGGTCTGATAGGCGGCCCTACCATGGTTGAACATGGAGCACTGTGCCACGTTGCGCGGCAGTTCCTTGACCACCTCGCAGCGGGTGTTGATGACCGTGAGCGGCTCGCCTCGCAGGCTCACCACCGCCAGCCCGTCGTCGCTGAACGAGGTTACCGACCCATAGGATTGCTTGTTGACAGGCTTCTTCGGGTCGGCCACATTGTAGAAATCGTAGGTGCCGTTCTCGTTCATCACATAGAACATATCGGCCACCACGGCACTGGGCGCTTGGGCATAGGCATCGCGGGCAATGATTTCGCCCGTTTCCACGTCCATGATGCTCCACTTCTGGCTGCCCGCCAGTTGCACGGGCAGGTAGTGGGTGCGATAAGGGTAACCACTCTCCTGGTCACAAGCTGTGAAGCCTGCGGCCATCATCAGCACGATTGCGATATATAAAACTTTTTTCATCGTTTTGAGAAATTTGCCGTAAAAGTACTACAAAAACCCCGTATATCCACATAATTGGCCCAAAAATAACGTTTCTAACCACACTCGGGCGTGTCAATTTGCGAGCAGTGACCGATGCCGATTTTGCCAATTGATATAAAATGTGTAATTTTGACGACGCAAATCGAGAAAAGGAATAATCGATGCTTGCCGGTTTTCAGGACAGACTACTTTTTTATTTAAATTAGAGTATATGAAGAAATTTTTATCTGTAATCGCGCTTGCGCTAGTGATGGCGACAAGTGCATGGGCCGACGAGGCCGTGTTTGATTTCAATGCCAATGGACTGAGCATGTTTGACGGCATTACCGCAGTATCTACTTCCAGTACACACGATGGCGACATCACCACCACGGTGAGCACCCAAGTGAGTGGCGTGACGCTGACCGTAACCCCGTCGGGTGCCAACACTCCTAATCGCTTGTGGATGGACTACAACCTGCAAGCCGTGCAATTGCGCCTGTATGGCGGCACACTGAGTGTAGCTGCCCCCGAGGGCAAGAATGTGACTGCCGTGACTTTTAACGTGGAGACGTGGAACGCTCCCAGTGCCAGCACCGGCCTGGTGGGCGACAGCCGCTGGAGCGGTGCTGCCTCCAATGTCACTTTCACCGTGAGTGGCCAGTTGCGCATCAACAGCATCACCGTGACCTATGGCGAAGGCGGTGAAGTGGTGGTCGACCCCACTGCCACGCAAGTGGATTCACTGCAGCGCATCGAAGAGCTGGCCGACGGCACCAAGTTCCAGTTCACCACCGAGGCCTATGTCATTTATCAAAATGGCAAGTACCTCTACCTGCAGCAGCACAATAATGACGATGGCAACTACTTTGCCGCTCTCATCTATGGAAACATCGACAAGACCTACGAGGTGGGCGATGTGATTCCGGCAGGCTGGAAAGGCACCAAGACTACCTTCAAAACCCTTGTGGAAGTGCAGGACGCCAGCGACCTGGGCGACGCCAACGGCAAGATAGACGAATACTGGACCGAACCTTACGACTTGACCGGCTCCATGAGCTACATCGATGAGACATGGGTTAATTATAAGGTGAAGCTGGGCGGAGTGACCATCAGCGACATCAATGACAAGAATTTTACCATCAGTGATGGTGAGAATACACTGGCCGGCTTCAACCAGTTCGGTCTGGACCTGACCGAGGGCGGTTTCGACGTAGAGGGCATGGTGAGTATCTATAACGGCACCGTGCAGCTGTATCCCATCAGTATCACGAAGAGTGAACTGCCCCTGTGGAAAATATGGTACTATGGTGAGGATGGCCAGCAGTGCACTGTGGCCGACGACCTCTATGTGGACTACATCGACGAGCAGAACCAGCTCATCTACGTGACCGACAACGTGACCAGCGTGCTCTGGGACGAGTATGCCGAGTGGGGCTATGTGTGGGATGAGCCCTGGACTCCCGACTGGATGGCCATCGACTGTGGCAGCGATGCCCAGTTGTTCAACGACATCAAGGGCATGAATGTGATCAAGGGTGGCACACTCGACATCACTTTGCAAGACAATTACACCAATCCCCGCCTGGTGGTAAGTGCCGCTCCCGAAGCCGCCGAAAGCGAGAAACCCGAAATTCTCTACCGCGAAGTGGCACTCACCGACACACTCAATGCCAATGGCCGCGAAATCCTTTATGTGACCGGAACCTATACCGATGGTCATCTTGAGGGCACGATTGAGGCCAGCGGTGTGAACCAGAGTATTGAGCTCTACATGATGCCCGATATGGAAGGCGTGCAACTGGAAGAAGGTGCCGAATACAAGGTGAAGGGCATCATCCTGCAAAAAGAGCCGTGGGAAGAATCCACCTCGCAAGGTGCTCCCGCTCGCGTGCGCAACCGTCAGGCTGCTCCGGCCCGCAAGTCGATACGCAAGATGCCTATCGACGATCCCGCATGGTATACCAACTATGAGCTTCATGCCATTGCAGCCGAAAAGACGGTGGCCACCTCGGTGAACGATGTGAACACTGTCAAGGCCGTGGCCGGTGTGCGTTACATCAACGCTATGGGTCAGGTGAGCGACAGCGCGTTCGACGGCATGAACATCGTGGTGACCCGTTACACCGACGGCACCACCTCTACAGCCAAGTTGGTTAAATGACAAACAAGTAGACGCGTTCTCGGCCGGTGGCCGAGCATGTGAACGACCGGGGGAGAATAATCCTCCGGTTTTCTTATTCTGCAGGCGGGAAGTAGTTGATGAGATACACCTGCCGGCGGGCGCGAGTCAAGGCGGTGTAGAGCCAGCGAAAATAGTCGAGAGTGCTCGTGGCCTCGGGTGGAATGCCACCCATGTCGATGAACACGTTGTTCCACTGGCCGCCTTGCGCCTTGTGGCAAGTGACGGCATAGGCAAATTTCACCTGCAGCGCGTTGTAATAGGGATGTTTCTTGAGTTCCTTGAAGCGATTGCGCTTGTCGCCCGGCAGTTCTTCCCACACTTGTGCGAAAAGACTCTCGCTCTGCTCGCGGGTGAGTGCCGGTGTGTCGCTCAGCAAGGCATCAAGCACCACTTTTACATCCATTTCCAGGCCGCCGTGGTCGGGCAGTTCGACGGTGACAGTGGCAAATCGCAGTCCATAGCGGCGTTCCACCTCGCTGCGCACACGCCGCACGCGCATTACATCGCCGTTGGCTATGAAATCTAGTTCCTTGTAACCTTCGGCCCAAAGATAATTGTTCTTGGCCACGATGAGCATGTCGCCGCCCGAGAGTTCCTCTTCGCGGAAGAGGATGCGGTTGCGAATGCCCGAGTTGAACAGCGTGGCGCGGCGGTTGCTGCGGGTGATGACGATGGTCTGTTCCATGGCATCGCCGTCGTAGCAATCGCTCAGTGTTTCCATCAGGAACTCGCTGGAAATGGTCTGGATATCGGGGCTATAGTTGATGTTGAGTGTGGGAGTAGCCAGGATGCCGCTTTCCATGATGTTTCGCAGCATGGTGGCATTGAGCAGGATGCCGCTGTCTTCGGCCTGGCGTGCAATCTGTCGCAGCGTCATCTCGTAGGCGGTGAGCCCGTAGCCCTGCAACACATTCACGTTGAGTGCCGGGCTCTCTGTACTGCCCACCGGCGGCAACTGAGCCGCGTCGCCCATGAGCATCAGCCGGCACCCTTGTCCGTTATAGACGTAGGCAATGAGGTCGTCGAGCAGCCGGCCGGTGCCGAAGACGGCTCCACCATCGCCGGTGTTGTTGGCAATCATCGAGGCTTCGTCCACGATGAACAGCGTGTTCTGCATCTTGTTTTCGGCAAGGCTGAACGCGTCGCTGCCGTAACTCTGCTGGCGGTAAATTTTTCGGTGGATAGTGTGAGCAGGAAAGCCTGAATAGTCGCTGAACACATGTGCGGCGCGCCCTGTTGGAGCCATGAGCACGCAGGGGCGGTGCAACTCGGTGAGGGTGCGCACCAGCGCGCCGGTGAGCGACGTTTTCCCGGTGCCGGCATAGCCCGAGAGCAGAAACACGCCGCGCTCGGGCGCGTAGAGCATAAAATGAGCCAGAGCCACAATGAGCAACGTCTGCTGCTCGTTGGGCTCATAGGGCAACTGGGACATCATGCGCAGGGCGAAGTCCCGCACCCGCTCATCATTTTTCCAGGAGTCGCCTGCCATTACGGTCAGTGATAGGAACGGGTGATGGTCATCACCGGTGCGCCATCTTGCGTGATTTCCACGCTAGTGATGCGGCCGTGAGTGTCGATTTTGTAATTGAACTTGCGTTCATGGCCGGGGCCGTTTTCCTGTACCTCGCAGATGCCTATCAGGTATTTCTTGAATGTAGCGCTATCGTAGTCGTAATAGTAGCGGAACACTTTCCCGTCGGCTTCTTCGCGGATGATGTATCCATCGTTATAGACCAGCACGCGGCGCTTGTCGCCGTCGGTGACCGAGAGTCGAGCCAGTGCACCCTTGTCGTTGTAATGATACACCCACTTGTGCTTGCGTGTGCTGCCGTCGCTAGTGAGGATTTCCAGTTTGTCGGCCGCATTGAAAAACGGCTCGTAGTCGACCGGCGTGCCGCCTTTCTTGGTGGTTGAGTGCAGCGTGAAGCCATGCAGGTTGTTGTAGGCATAGGTGTAGTTGGTGGTCACCACGTTTCCCTTCGAGCCCATAATGCCGCTCTCGGTGAGCAGACCCTGCTCGTTGAAGATGAAATAATTGTTGCGTGGCTTGCTGCCATCGGCAAAGGTGATGCGCTCATCCACACGTCCGGTGCACCCATTGAATCCCACGTCCATGTGATCGTAGCGGTAGCTGTGTGTGGGATTGTTCACCAGATTGGCGTAAAAGATGCGAATGCGTGGCTCCTGGGCGGTCTCCTCGTCGATGTAGGCGGTGAGTCGCTCCAGCGTGACGTTGCGGTTGCAGTAACTGTTCACAATGGCGGCATCACGCATTTTGCGGGCCTGCTCTATGAAAAACGACTCGGGATAGTTGTTGATGAAAATCTCCCAGGCATCCACGGTGTTGAGTCGGCGAGCCTCGGCATAGGCTTCACGTTCCACTTGGCGCTGCACGTTGTCGCCGCTTTGCTGTGCTGTGGCGGTGAGAGTTGCTCCCGCCAGTAAAAAAAGAGTGAGTAAAGTTTTCATGTTGCAAATGGTTTTTTGTGTGTTTATAGGTAATTTATTTACGATGACGAATCATGTCGATAAAATGCTCGCGCTTGACTACCAGTGCCACCAGCAGCAGAAGCAGGAATGAGCACCAGACGAGATTGATCCACGTGTTGCCTGTGTCCACCATGAGCGCTCCGGCACTGAGCACAGCTGTGACGAGCACATAGATGGCCATGTCGCGCAGGGGGTAGGGCATGGGGTAATACTTCTGTCCGGTGAAGTAGCTGAGCAGCATGGCCGAGCCATAGGCGGCCACCCCGGCCCAAGCGCACGCCATATAGCCGTATTGCGGCACGAAAATCACATTTACCAGAATGAGCATCAAGCATCCCACTCCCGAGAAAATGGCACCCCACAGGGTCTTGTCGGTGAGCTTGTACCAGAATGAGAGGTTAAAGTAGATGCCCATCATGATTTCTGCGGCCATCACTATGGGCACTACTCGCAGTCCCTCCCAGTAGTCGGGCGCGATGATATACTTGAGGATGTCCATTCCGGCCAGCACGGCCAGGTAGGCAATGAGGGTAAAAACCAGAAAATATTTCATGGCTTCGGCCTGGGTGCGTTTGCTCTCGGCCTCGTCGGCCTTGTTGCGGCTTTTGCCGAACACAAATGGCTCGTAGGCATAGCGGAAGGCCTGTGTAATCAAGGCCATGATCATGGCTATCTTGATGGCGGCTCCGTAGATGCCCAGTTGCGAGGCGGTGGCAGTGGCATCGCCAGGATAGACCCAGGGGAAAATGATTTGCGAGGCCGACTGGTTGATGACGCCCGCCACACTCAAGATGAGGATGGGCCAGCTGTAGCTGAACATGCGGCGCAGCAGAGCACGGTCCCAGGTCCATGAGGCCGCTTGCAGTTCGCGATACATGCACAGCATCACCACCAGCGTGCAAGCCAGGTTCAAGTAGAACACATAACCCACGCCGATGTTGGGGTCGTAGGCCCAGCCCACAGCGTCGGGGTGTGTCTTGTACAGTGCAGGAAACGCTACGAAATAGAGCAGGTTAAGCCCTATGTTCAGGAAGATGAACAGCAACTTGAGACAGGCAAACTTCACAGGGCGCTTCTTGTAGCGCAAGTAAGCGAAGATAATGGCCTGAAACGCATCGAGTGCCACCACGGTGGCCATGACGATGATATAGTCGGGATGGGCAGTGTAGGCCATGCCCATGGCGGGGGCAATCCAGCCGATGTTGAGCCACACCAGCGCCACAAAGAGCAGCGAAGTCATGCCCACGGTGATGAGCGTGGTAGAGTAGACTCGGCGGGGATTTTCTTCTGCTTTATTGGCAAAACGGAAGAAGGTGGTCTCCATGCCATAAGTGAGGATGGCGAGAAGCAGGGCGGTGTAGGCATAGACGTTGGTCACGATGCCATAGTCGCCCGATGCTGCCGACATCTTGGCCGTGTATAACGGTACGAGCAGGTAGTTGAGGAAGCGCCCCACGATGCTGCTCAAGCCGTAGATGGCGGTATCTTTAGCCAGTGATTTGAGATTAGCCAATTTTTCTGTGTTTATAATGAAAATTCAAGAATTCTTTAACTCGCCGCAGTGTGTGCGATTCAGTGTCAGAAAAGGGTGCCGGGCGTGTTGGGTCGCTCACGGCGCAGATGCTCATAGGCCAGTTGCGTGGCTTCGCGGCCACGGGGTGTGCGCTGGATGAAGCCTTCCTTAATCAGATAAGGCTCATATACTTCCTCGACTGTGCCCACGTCCTCGCTCATGGCCGTGGCGATGGTGGAGATGCCCACCGGACCGCCGCCAAACTTGTCGATGATGGTGGTGAGTATCTTGTTGTCGATTTCGTCCAGGCCATATTTGTCTATGTTCAGTGCTTCAAGAGCGTAGCGTGCAATCTCGGTATCAATTTTGCCGCTGCCCTTCACTTGGGCAAAGTCGCGCACACGACGCAACAGCGAGTTGGCGATGCGCGGCGTGCCCCGGCTGCGCAAAGCTATCTCGCGAGCGGCCTCGACGGTGATGGGCACGTTCAGCAGACGGGCCGAGCGCTCCACGATGCCTTGTAGCACCTCGTGGCCGTAATATTCCAGGTGGCAGTTGATGCCGAAACGGGCACGCAGGGGCGAGGTGAGCAAGCCGCTGCGCGTAGTGGCTCCGATGAGGGTGAACGGCGACAGGGTGAGTTGCACCGAGCGCGCGCCGGGTCCTTTGTCAATCATGATGTCGATGCGGTAATCTTCCATGGCGCTGTAGAGGTATTCCTCCACGATGGGCGACAGGCGGTGAATCTCGTCGATAAACAGCACATCGTTCTCGTCAAGCGAGGTGAGCAGGCCGGCCAGGTCGCCAGGCTTGTCCAGCACTGGGCCGCTGGTGACTTTGAATCCCACACCCAACTCGTTGGCAATGATATTGCTCAAGGTTGTCTTTCCCAATCCCGGGGGGCCGTGAAACAAGATGTGGTCGAGTGCTTCACCGCGCATGCGTGCCGCCGCCACAAACACCCGCAGGTTGTCTATGATTTTATCTTGACCGGCAAAATCGCCAAACCGCATCGGGCGCAATGCGCGCTCGAAGTCCTGGTCGGTCTTGAGCCGTTCTTGTCGTATGTCAAATTCGTTCTCCATAAATAAAAGTTCAACCTACAAAATTACTAATTAATTATGAATTATGAATGATGAATGATGAATTATTTGACGCGGATTTTCATCACACGACTGCGACAACGCAATCGGCAGCAACGGCGTGCATGGACCAACGTAAAAAATACCGTCTTGATAGACAGGCGGAGCCGCACAACGGCTGTAGCTGTCGTGCGGCTCCGGAGTGGTTAATGTGTGTGTTCTATAAATAGACTTGAGAACCCACCTCAGGTCTTAACTGGCCTGTAGATTACTTGATGACTTTAGCCACCGATGTGGTGCCGTCGGCCATGGTGGTAACCACCACGTTTACGCCCTGGAACGGAGTCTTGCTGGTCTGGCCGGCCATGTTCACGTAGGTCACACCGGTAATGGTCTTGCTTGCGTTCACGTCTTTCACGCTGGTAGCTGTATCATCGTAGTAAACGGTGAAGCCGTCGAACTCGGTATACTGCGAGGCGGTAAAGGTCACAGTGTAATACGTGCCGCCGGCAGAAGTCCATGTGGCCTCATAGTCGTTGGCTACCACTTCATAGTTGCCATCGGTGGTGCTCAGGCAGGATGTGCTGGCACGTCCGGCTCCCGCAACCTCAATCTTGGTGATGGGGTAGTCGCAAGAGAAGACCACATTGTCGCCATTATTCATAGCCAGTTCATAGTCGTTGTCATCGTTATAGACTTCGGTGTTGGTCGTGGTGTAGAGCGTCACACCATTCACTGTGATTTCGGGCAGTGTCATAGACTCACCGTCGGCCAAACGCAGGCCCAGCGACAGGGGATTGTCGTAGATGGGAAATTCGGCCACTTGCTCGGCATAAACGTTCAGTGCCAGTGCGGCAACAAAAGCGAGAGATAAAAATTTCTTCATAAAATAAATGTTTAGTAGTGAATAAAATAAAGTTAATAGTTTGATATCTTCAGTTACGACCCTGGTCGGCCATGAGGGGCCGGCCAGGTCGCAGTTTATTTTCGTGTGATTATTTCACGGTGAGCGTGCGGGTGTGGCTTGCGCCTTGCAGCGTGTCGGTGAAGTCATAATCGCCACTCACACCGGGCCGGGCGCAGAGGACAACCTTCTGGTTCAATCCCAGCACATAATTGATGATGGAGTTCACATCGCTTACGTCTACTTTTCCGTCGCCGTTCACGTCGCTGGCGGTCAGGTCGGAATCGCCCAGTTTGAGAATGGCGTTGATAGCGCTGTTCACGTCGCTCACGTCCACGCGTCGGTCGTCGTTGATGTCATAGGCCACACGGAAGGCATCGCGGTCGTAATTCCACTTGGCACCCTCGGTCACCACCAGTTCAAAACTGCCAGTCACGTCGGCACGCGTGATACTGTCGCCCAGCAATATGGGCAGTGAACCTACGATAGCGCGTGGCTCGTCAACCCACTTGGCCAGCATGGGATAGCGGTCGACGGGATAGACCCATTTGTCGCCATCCAAGTTTAACTGGGTGAGCTCGCGCGAAGTAAGACCCACAATGCTGTCGCTCTCCACATTGTCGAGGATGGAAATCTGACGGTCGAAATATACTTCGGGATATTGTGCACTGCTGTTGTATTCACCGGCGATAGAGCCTGCATGGTTGCCGTCGTCGGCACTGAATTTCACCATGCCCAGCGACAGCACCTTGTTCATCATAGAAGCCGATGTGGCCGAAGCTGCGATGCCGCCCACCATGTCCACACCACTCACCAGACCGGTGTTGATGGAGTTGGTGATTGTTTTCCAGTTGTAACTCACCAGGCCACCTGCATAGGTTGAACCGTCCTCAATCTCGGCATGGATGTCGCCATCGTTCTGGCAACCGTCGATAATGCCGAAATTATCGGCCACAAGCCCGGCCACATGCGATTCGTAGCCCAGAACGATGAAGTCGCCCAGTTTGAGTGGACGTGGTGCCAGGCTGGTCACGTCGCCAGCATTGTAGCAGTCGATGATTTTACCGCTCTGCTGCACTTTGTAGACCAGTCCCGCGGCATCGCCTGCTGTTGCCGTGACGGCGGCCAGGTTTCTACAGTTTTCCAGTGTTCCGTCCAGGTTCAGTGCCAGTGGAGCAATGACATTCACACCGGTGAGTGTGCACGAGGCATCGATAGTGAGGTTTTTAATGGAGGCTTCTCCGGCTACATTGCCAAAGAGGGCTCGCTGCTCACTAGATGCGGGAATTTTCCAGTTCTTGATGCTGTGTCCACGTCCATCGAAGTGCCCGCGGAACGGATTGCTGGCATTGCCGCCGATGATGGTGAAAGCTTCGTCGTTCTCCATGTCGATGTCGTCAAGGAGCGCAAAGTGTTCCCCTGTAAATATTTGTCCTTGCGTGGTGGTGGCCTCGGCAAGAGCACACAAGTCGGCGTAGCTGCCTATTTGATACGGCGATTGTTCGGTGCCCTCGCCAATGAATAAATTGGGGTTCACCGTGACGATGCCCTGCCGACTGAAGTCGCCACAACTGGCTTGAATCCAGATGATTTCCTGCTCATCGTCTTGTGCTATTTTTACCGTGTTTCCCTCTATGGTGGAATGAGTGGCTTGAGCCAAACTCCAGGTGACTCCCTGGCAGGTTCCCAGGGTGATGTCGCTCATCACACGCGCGTGATGTTCGCCTGTAGCCAGATAGTAGGGTGTGGCAAGGGCTTTTGCTGCGTCAATGCCGGCCGTGGCCTGCAGGCGGGGATACATACCGGCCTGGAATGTCCACACGGCAGTATCAAAGCCGTCAATGGCTTCACCACTGGTCAACTGGACGGTGGTCAAGCCACCGGGAGTATTGGCCCATCCGGCTACTTGCGAGTCGTAATATGAATTCTCAATGCTGCACAGACTGTAGTTGCCGGCTGCAAATTCGCACCCGTTGGTGCGTGCTACCGATGCGTTATATATGGTTCCATAACTCAGCACACGTTGCATCACGGCATTGCCGGCAATTTTGTGTGCTGCGATGCCGCTCACGCATGCCGAGTGCACGTTGTAGACGGTGGCGGCGTTATAGCAGTCGATAATAGAACCCGATTCCATGTCGCCCACCAGGCCACCCACCGTGGAGATGCCCTGCATGAAACCACCATTCCAGCTGCGCGTGATGGTTGCATTCTCGCTCAGGAGACCCGCAAGTCCGCCCAGAATGTTATCGGCAGCATAACTCACGTTGACCGAGTCGCGCTCATAGAACAGGTCGTTGATGCGTCCCAGGTTATAGCAGTCGCTGATGCTTGTGCCTGCTGCGCTGGCCACGATGCCGCCGCAATGGCCACTGGCGGCCAGGTGCGCCATGTTGGCACAATTGGCAATGGTGCCTTGCTGGTCACGACCTGCAATGCCGCCCATCTGATTCTGGAAGTTGCCCGTCATGGAGCCCTCGAACCGACAATTGCGCACTGTGGCGCTATTTTTGGCCACGATGCCCCCCATCATGATGGCACTCCACCGCTCTGCGACCGATGTGATGTTGGCCGTGGTGCTGCAGTTTTCTATCAATCCCTCGTTGCAGCCCACGATGCCGCCAAAACCACAATTGGCCGTAACATTGCCTGTGAACGTGCAATTGCTTATGGTGCCGTTAGCCAGCAGGTAGCCCACCACGCCGCCTTGTTCGGCACCGGTAGATGTGTTGCCTTTAAAAGTGGCGTTGGTAACATGGCAATTATCAACCAAGCCCTTGCTGGAGATTGCTATAGCTGCTGCCCAACCCATTTTACCGGTAATTTCGGGAGATTCCATGTTGAGGTTCTTGACCACGCCATTTTCACCCACATATCCAAACAGACCTTGCAGTGACGGCGTGTTGTTCACGGTCACGTTGAAGTTTTTGATGCTGTGTCCCTTGCCGTCGAACGAACCTTCAAAGTTATACTTAATGGTGCCTATCGCCGATGACTCGGTTCCGCTAAAGGTGATGTCGTTCACCATCTCGAAATAAATTCCGGCAAAAGTCTCGGAATAATAAACCGATCGACGAGCCATAGTCGCCAGATCGGCCTGACAGGAAATTTTGAAAGGGTTGGCCTCTGTGCCGTCACCCCCGCTGTAGGTCTGGCCATGGCTCACCTGCGCAATCATCAGCGCTGCGGCCACAACCGCCAAGTTTCGTAATACTTGATTCATTTGTTTCCTTTGTTTACCTTAATAATTGTTACAAAATTACTACAAAATAGGAGTCTTTGGGCCTGGTTGTTTTTTGATTTTAAATAAATCTTCTTTATTGGTGCGTGAATCGTTAAAATTTAAGTGCTAATTATCGTGGGGCTAAATAGAAGGAAACAGTGGCAGGATGTGCGATTGGGGCGTTGTCAATCAAAAAGGATTATTAATTATTCATTATTTATTATTAATTGTTTCTTCTCATTGGTTTCTAATTCATGATTTATTACTAATTTAGCGTCTTGAAATCGAAAACCATAACCTGATTATGATAACAAAAAGCAAACTTTTTATCCTAGCTGTGATGGCAATGTGTTCGACGCTTGCCATGGCTGTAGAGAAAGTAACATCGCCCGACGGGGCACTGGTTGTCAACTTTTCACTGCAAAACGGCGGTATGCCTGTCTATGAGGTGCTGTTTCACGGCAAACAGGTGATTAAGCCAAGTCGCTTGGGCCTGGAGTTGGACAGCGAGAACGCCAGCCACAGTTTCTACGGCGACCAGGCCGACACCAAGGCCGACAAGTCGTCGCTCTACGATGGTTTCACCATGGCTCGTGTCGACCGCTCCACCTTCGACGAGACCTGGCAACCCGTTTGGGGCGAGGAAAGCAACATTCGCAATCACTATAACGAGATGGCCGTCACGCTCAACCAGGCCGCGCTCGACCGCCACATGGTGGTGCGTTTCCGTGTTTATGATGATGGCGTGGGCTTCCGTTACGAATTTCCGGCCCAGCGCAACCTCAACTATTTTGTGATTCGCGAAGAGCGCACACAGTTTGCCATGACTGGCGACCACACAGCGTGGTGGATAGGCGGTGACTACGACACTCAAGAATATGAATACACTTGCTCGCGGCTGAGCGAGATCAGAGGCCTGTTCCGCAAGGCCATCACCAGCAATTCGTCGCAGGAGCAATTCAGCGACACCGGCGTGCAGACCGCTTTGCAACTGCGCACCGACGATGGCATCTACATCAACCTGCACGAGGCCGCGCTGGTCGATTATCCCTGCATGAGTCTGAATTTGGACGACCGCAACATGGTGTTTGAGTCGTGGCTCACGCCCGATGCGCAAGGCAAAAAGGGCTATATGCAGAGCCCGTGCCACACGCCGTGGCGCACTGTCATGGTCACCGACGATGCCCGCAAGGTGCTGGCATCGAGGCTCATCCTGAATCTGAACGAGCCCTGCAAAATCCAGGACACCTCGTGGATTAAGCCCGTGAAATACGTGGGCGTGTGGTGGGAAATGATTTCGGGTGCCGGCTCATGGGCCTATACCGACGACGTATATAGCGTGAAACTGGGTGAGACCGATTATAGCCGTCTGCGGCCCAACGGCAAGCACAGCGCCAATAACGACAAGGTGCGCCGCTACATCGACTTCGCCGCCCAGCACGGATTTGACCAGGTGCTGGTCGAGGGCTGGAACGAAGGCTGGGAAGACTGGTATGGCAACTCGAAGGACTACGTGTTTGACTTTGTGACCCCTTATCCCGACTTTGATATCAAGGCGCTGAACGACTATGCGCACAGCCGCGGCGTGCGCCTGATGATGCACCACGAGACCTCGTCGAGCGTGCGCAACTATGAGCGCCATCTCGAGGAGGCCTACTCGCTCATGAACCGCTATGGCTATAACTCGGTCAAGAGTGGCTATGTGGGCAATATCATTCCACGTGGTGAGCGCCACTATGGCCAGTGGATGATCAACCATTACCAGCATGCCATCCAGCTGGCAGCCAAGCACCACATCATGGTCAACGCCCACGAGGCGGTGCGCCCAACGGGCCTGTGCCGCACCTGGCCCAACATGATAGGTAACGAAAGCGCCCGTGGCACCGAGTATCAGGCCTTCGGCGGCACGCAGCCCGGTCACACCGCCATTCTGCCATTCACACGACTGCAAGGCGGCCCCATGGACTACACGCCGGGCATCTTTGAGATGAACCTGTCCACGTTCTCTCCCAACAACGACTCCAAGGTGCTCTCCACCCTGTGTGGCCAGTTGGCACTTTATGTCACGCTCTACAGCCCCCTGCAGATGGCTGCCGACCTGCCCGAGAACTACGAGAAGCACATGGATGCCTTCCAGTTCATCAAGGATGTGGCAGTGGACTGGGACCGCTCGGTGTATCTCGAGGCCGAGCCCATGCAATATGTCACCATCGCACGCAAGGCCAAAGGCAGCGACACCTGGTTTGTGGGCAACGTGGCCGGCAAACAGGATTTCAACTCGGTGATTCGCCTCGATTTCCTGGACAAGGGCCGCAAATATGAGGCCACCATCTATGCCGATGCCCGCGATGCCAATTACCGCACCAATCCGCAGGCCTACACCATTACGCGCCGCAAGGTGGATGCCAAGACAGTGCTCAAATTGCGCTCGGTGGCCGGCGGTGGCTATGCCATCACCCTGCGACCGCTCTAATCACAATAATAATTGGAAATTTCGGAATATGAAAAGCCGCAATGCGTGTCGTGATGCGCATTGCGGCTTGATTATTAAAGTCCTAGTGAAATTAGCGCTGAATGATGCGCATGTGGGCGTTGGGGTAACGCAAAACCAAGCAACTGGCCTCGGTGAGCACTAAGGCGTCGGTGTTCCTGAGTCCACTCTTCTTCAGGTTGAGCGACTCGGTGCTGAAGGGCACGTGGCTGTACTTCTGCAAGTACTCGGGGTCGATGACCATGCCACACTCTGCCATGCCACATTCGTCAAAGATTTCGCTCAGCAGCAGGTAGAGTGTGCCGAACTTGCTGCGCACCTCGGTGAAGTCAATTCCCCACTTGCTCACGCTCTCATTGCTGGTCACCACACGGGTGTAGTCCAGTTTGTTGAACATGCCGATGAGCTGGCTGCCGCCGATGAGCACCTTGCGTTTGCTACCCTTGTTGCCGGTGAAGGCCTCGCGCATGAGTTCCACCACCTGGTCGTTGTTCAGTGTCTCGGTGTAGCGGAACGTTTTGCCGGCCTGGTGCCAGATGCCACCGGTGAACATGATGTTCTCCTTCTTGTCGGGGTTCCACACGCGGCCTTTCACGCCGAACAAGAACGATTTCTCCATTCCCAGGCGCATGTCGTAGACCGCGGCTTCCTCCTGGTCGCTCAGTGTCCAGTTCACTTCCTTGTTGGCCAGTCGCTGCAGTGTGCTCTGTTCCACCTGCATTTTAAATATCTGGCAGAAATTTTGTGCTTTCTTGGGCAGAGCCTCAAATTGAGGCGACATCACGTCCAGTTCGCTGGCGGCGCGCCCCATGCGGATGAGAGTCGTGTCGGCGGGAATCGAGGGCACGCATCCCTCCACGTCGCCTATCTTCTTGCCGTTCACAGCCATCACTGTCAGGCCGTGGTCTTCGTCGCGTCCCATCACATAGAGCACAAGTTCGTTTTGGCTGCGCGTGGTGCCGTTGGGTTCATATCCCAGCACGCCTTGCACCAGAATGGTGTCGCTCACGTCGAAGATTTCATCGTTTTCGGTGTGCAGGTAGGCGGTGGGCACGGTGCCGCTGGCCACGGTCTCAGGCTCGTCGTAGTCTTCGGTGAGCACGGTGCTGGTGTCTTTTGTGTCGACGTTGTAGTAGTCCACCACCATGGAGCCGGCGTGCTTGCTGCCGGCATAGCGCGAGAGTTGGTCGATGGGCGTGGCCATGGGGCGGATTTTCACAATCTGGCGGTCAATCTCGTTGAGCAACAACGATGGCGAGGCCTGGCGGGTGAGGTCGGTGGTGAGCGGCTCGTCGGTGACGTGGCTGCCGCCCGCCACACCGGGCACGATGCCGGCGGCCAACACGCTCACTTCACCGGCATGAAAGGCTATAACCAGCGCACACAGCACCATTGCACACAGCAGGACGACTTCGGGATTGCGGCGCATCCAGTTCACCGCGTTCAAAATTTTTTGTTTCATGGTAAATAATTGATTAAAAAGATTAATGGGATAAATAACATCATCACTCATGCTCATCACCGCTTCAGCCATCCCACACGCTGCGGTGGTTCACCACCAGTGCCGGAGCAGGACGCAGTTCGGCTTCGGGAGGCACTTCGAAGTGTTGCGTAAATTCAATTTTCTCATTACGACCGCGCAGGTAGCCTTGTGCTTCGGCATTGTCAATCATGTCTTGCACGCGCTGCGCCACTTCGTTGTCTAGGCCGAGTGCGGCGAGGTCGGGTTTCGGTTCTTGTTCCATAGTCGTTTTTTGATTTAAGGGTACTTGAAAAAGTTCTTGTCGTTATCGACGCTGCAAAATTACCGCTCCAGGTCTTTGGGCGGCAAGGTCAATCGCGGGTATATGGGCTTAAGACTATCGCATTGCAGCACTCGTTACCCGTAGCCCAAAGCTTATAGCTCCAAAATCTTGTTGATAATGATGTTCACGTCCTCCACATCGATTTTTCCGTCACCGGTCACATCACTTGTTGCTCGTAGCTCGTCACTCGCAACCAAGCCCAAGATGACGTTTACCACGGCATTCCCGTCTTCCACATCAACCTTACCGTCGCCAGTAACGTCGCCAGATTCAGCATCACACACAATCACCAGACATGAGGCATACACAGCCTGATCGGATGCCAGCGAGGCGAAAATGCGGCACTCGCCTTTTTTATGCAACGTCACTTGCCCGACACTATCCACGGAGGCCACAGAAGGGTCTGTGGTGCTCCACAACAACTCATTAGGCTTGTTGGCAGAGATGGCGGACGCCTTCAGTTGCAGTTCATCGCCCACTTTACACTCAGCTTCGGTTTGGCTGAGTGTTATTTTCTCGGTCAAGTCATTTTTAATGATAGAAAAGTTCTGCCAGTAAGGTGCTGTGCAATAGGAACCTGCTGCGGCCGACGGCACATGCAGTTCCGCATCGTAGGCGATAAAAGAGCTGTCGGTGCAGGTGGGCGGTACCTTAGCATAACTGCACACCACATTAGGTTTCAAGCCAAAACCAGCCACTTCAGTGATCTCGCTCCCTACTTTCAACATTTGAATCTGAGATTTTTCAAGTCCAATTAACCACTTGTTCCATGTACCATTACCAGTTATAGTGACCGAAGTCACACCATTACAACCATCAAAAGCTGATTCGCCAAAGTAAGTGACAGAGTTGGGGATGCTCACCGAAGTCAGACCACTGCAGCCCTCAAATGCGTTATAGTCGATATAAGCGACCGAATTAGGAATGCTCACCGAGGTCAAGCCACTGCAGCCAGCGAAAGCCATTTCGCCAATACTAGCGACGGAATTGGGGATGTCGATTGAGGTTATTCCGCTACAACCTTTAAAAGCATTGCTACCGATGGAAAAAACAGAATTGCCGAAGGTGACCGAAGTCAAGCCGCTACAATCCTGGTATTTGCAACTTATTGTATACCAATTTGTTCTGATTAAAACGGTAGAAAAATGACGACTCTGATTCTGCTGAAGGCGGAACAAACGCGAATTTAACATTTTTAACTCTTATAAACAATTGCCTCAACAATCAAATGCATTATTGTATTCTTTCTGTGTTTCAACTTATCATGTCTGTGTATCTTTGATAATAGAAAGAAAAATGCCATAGCGATTATCTCGCTATGGCACATCCTAATTATCACCATAGGATTACGCTTGGGTCTGTCGCAGATACCAATGGTCCTCCGACTGTGAAATGTGCTCCAAACTGGCAGTTGCATTTGTGACAAAGTGGCACAATGTACCAGTGGTTGTCATTAGGGTTGTCTAATTGAACATGTGCACCATCTGTTGCTTTAGCTAGCAGTTGGGTACAATCAACTCTATGACACCTATTGGCTTTCATTCCTGTTGCTTTTTCCCAGTAATCCAACCATGATGAGTAACCGAAAGGGGCGGGCCTTGCCCCCTCTCCTAAATTATGAACTTTGTATGTACTCATATAATTTGTATTCTATAGTTTTTGTACTTTACTACAACCTGTCCCTGTAGAATTAGGACTCTTCACTAAGCGGAGAGAATGCTGAGGAACTTATCCTCTTGGAGGAAATGGGTCTTTTCCATGAGA
>JAGAYZ010000074.1 GCA_017940245.1 Muribaculaceae bacterium
AAGGGCATGAGTGGTTGCAACTGTTGCAGTGTGGCTGTTGCCTCCTGCTCAAAACTGGGAGCTACCGGCACATCGGTCTGTCCATAACATGTCCCGCGAGGGACATCTACGCTCGTATGACGAACAAGAACAACTTTCATATTATGTGATTGATGTGAACGTGAGAGATAGTAATGCGGCCAGTTCCACCAGCAGGCACACGGCACCGCAGCAATCGCCGGTGTAACCTTGCAACTTGCGCCAGACGAGCCAGAGCAGTGCGGCGACGGTGAGGATTGGCACCAGAATGAACCACACCGCGTTTACTGTGGTGAAGGCCAGCAGTAGAGCGATTGGCAGTAATCCCTGCAGCGATTGACTCACAAGGGCCGAAAAACGAGGCTGGCGGTAGATGGTCTTGTTTTTTGCTTCGGCTGCACTGCGAGCGTAGGGCATCAATAAAATCATCAGTCCAGCAAGCATGCGGGCATAGGGCGCTGCCGCAATGATGGCCAGTGCCGCAACCGCCGGCCTAAGCGAGTATAAGCCGGCTGCAAGAAGCAACACGTAGGTCGTGAGTCCCAACACGCCGTAGGTGCCAATGTGTGAGTCTTTCATGATAGCCAGGAAGCGGTCGCGATCGGTACCGCCACCCATGCCGTCGCAGAAGTCGGCCAGGCCGTCTTCATGCAGTGCTCCGGTAACCAGCAGACGCAGCGCGATGGCCAGCAGCACAGCCACGGCATAGGGCATCACCAAGCTGCACAGATACAGTGTCGCGGCCATTAAGCCACCCGTGAGCCAGCCCGAGAGTGGCCAGTATTCAACCACCGAGCTATAGCACGCTGCAGGTGGCTGATGCAAGCGCCACAACGGAAGCCGCGTGAAAAAAATCATTGCGGCCCAGGGGCGATCGTACCATTTGATGTGTTCCGGTTTTTCTTGCATGTGTATATTTTTACTGCAAAATTACTAAGTTTTCACGACACTCATAGCACCTGCAAGATTGATTTTTTGTAATTTTGCGTTTTGTAAATAAAATGGTGTCAGCGATGAAACAATTTTGGAGTATTTTGGTCATGGCACTGATGCTTTGCGGCTGCGCTGCCGATGCGGGCAAGCAAGCCGATGACCAGCATCAGAATAGGTCAATGGCAAAGGTGACTGTGAAGTATGCAACGGGTTTTACTGTGCGCGACTCGGCCGATGTGAGACTGGTAGATGTGGGCAATAAAGACCACTTTGCACTGGTGCACTCGGAAGACGTCTCGGTGCCTAGTGGCTATGTTAAAGTGAAAGTGCCCATTGAGCGCACCATCTGCATGACAGCCCTGCAACTGTCTAACTTCACTATTTTGGATGCTCACGATGTGGTTCGGGGCATTACGGGTACCAAAAACCTGTTCAATGAAGATGTCCTGGCCCGAGTCAAAGACGGCCGCATCGTGAAGATAGGCATGGAAGGAGATTTCGACACCGAGCTGGTGATGGCTGCCAATCCCGACGTCATTTTCATTTCACCGTCTAAACGCGGTGGATACGAGGCTATTAAAGAGACAGGCATCACCCTGGTTCCCCACCTGGGTTACAAAGAACTCGACCCGCTGGGCCAGGCCGAGTGGATTAAGTTCATCGGGATGTTTATCGGTAAGGAAGAAATGGCCGACGAGGTGTTTACCTGTATTGAGCGCCGTTATAACGACCTGAAGGACCTTGCCCAGAAAGTAAAGCATCGTCCCACAGTCACTAGCGGTGAGATGCACTATGGCAACTGGCATGCTGTGGGTGGAAAAAACTATCTAGCTCAGATATTCCGTGATGCAGGTGCCGACTATGTCATTAACGATGACGAAACCTCGGGCGAAGACCTTGAATTTGAAAAAATGTATGCACTCTCGGCCAATGCCGATTACTGGCGCATCTTGAATAGTTATCCCGGTGATTTCAGCTATGAGGCGTTGAAGGCATCGGAGCCGCGCAATGAGCTGTTGAAGGCTTTCAAAGAGAAGAAAGTGATTTACTGCAACATGAAAAAGAGCCCGTACTATGAAATTTCTCCGGTCATGCCCGACGTGCTTCTAAAAGACTTCGTGGCTATTTTTCATCCCGAACTGGTTGAGAAAGAATACCGTCCCACCTTCTATCGTTTGCTCAAATGAGACGCACATTGCCCCTCACGCTGGCATTGCTGGTGATCATTGTGGTCATGCTGATTGTGAATCTGTTTATCGGTTCGGTGAAGATTCCGTTGGCCGACATCTGTCGCATTTTGGTGGGTGCCGGCAGTGAGTCGGAAATATGGACCAACATCGTGCTCAGTTCGCGTCTGCCGCAGTCGCTCACCGCTATTGTGGCTGGTGCGGGTCTGGCTGTCAGTGGCTTGCAGATGCAGACGGTGTTCCGGAACCCGCTGGCAGGCCCTTCGATATTGGGAATTTCCAACGGTGCCAGTCTGGGCGTTGCATTTGTTGTGCTCCTGTCGGGGCAGTTGGGCGGTGTGGCACTCAGCCACTTGGGATATTTGGGCGATGCTGCCATTTCTGTAGCAGCAATAATAGGAGCACTGGCAGTGATGGTGCTCATCATCTGGATATCGGGTAAGGTGAGCGGCAATGTCACATTGCTCATCATCGGTGTGATGATAGGATATCTGGCCACTGCCATCATTGGTGTGCTCAAGTTTCTCAGTCCCGAAGAAGAGGTCAAAGCCTTTGTCGTGTGGGGGCTAGGCTCGTTCTCGCGAGTGTCGGGCGACAAGATGTTGCTTTTTGTGGGTGTGATGAGTGTGCTGCTGCCACTGAGTTTTCTGCTTGTAAAACCGCTCAACGCCTTGATGCTGGGCGACCGTTATGCGGCCAGCATGGGGCTTGACGTGCGCCGTGCCCGCCGGCGCATCATCGTGTGCTCTGGTGTGCTCGTGGCTATCGTCACGGCCTATTGTGGCCCTATCATGTTTATCGGTCTGGCTGTTCCACATTTGGCCCGTGGCTTGTATCGCACCAGCGACCACCTGGTGCTGTTGCCAGCTACCGCCCTGTGTGGCGCTGCGCTGGCACTGGTGTGCAATTTCATCTCGCGCATGCCGGGATTTGAGGGAGCATTGCCGGTGAACAGCGTCACCGCCCTTGTTGGCGCTCCCGTGATTGTGATGGTGCTGTTGCGCCGCCACAAATATGATTTCTAAAAGTTGATGAGATATATGGAGCAGGGGGGATGGCTTATAGGCCCATCTCTTTCACAATCTTGCGCATGGTTGCAGCTCTTACATTAGCGGCATCCGACTTATCGTAAATATAAATAAGTCCAATTACCATATTGCTTGAACTGATAATGACGTTAATTGTAATTACTCTTGCTCCTGCGCTTTTTCCTTTCCCTTTACTTGTGATAGCCATGCGTATTTTGCGCATGCCACCACCTAGATCAACGCCTTGAAATGGATTTGCGATAAGTTCTTGACGAAGGTTGTTTAAATCGACTTTGAGTGAAGGGTAACGCTTCGCTAAAGCCTTGGCCGCCCTCATGAAAGATGGCGAAACACGAAATTCATAATTCATTCATTAAGTCCTCCCAAGATTGATATTCGGTTGAACCTTTTTTTAGCTCGCGTGCCTCGCTCACAGCTTGGCGAAACTGATGAATAAAAGAGTCGTTCTTATTAGTTGTCTTCTCTTTTATGATATGTACTCTATCAACTCCACCAATGCGACTAAGCACCTTTTTTAATCCAGGAACAATGCTGTTGTCGGAAATGTTTAAGACTATTTGTGTCATGGCTAATACCTTTAATGTCGCAAAGTTAATAGTATTTTTTATAATTGACAAAAATAAAGTCAGAAATCATTCTCATTAATCAATATTGTCCTAAATAAAATTTTCAGAAAAAGACAAAGGAAGTTGAAAAGAAAGTAGAAAAATACTACTTTCGTAGTGACGACCAAATCACTTCAACCTCCTTTGATATGGCAAAGATAACACTATTTTCTCAAGTAATC
>JAGAYZ010000075.1 GCA_017940245.1 Muribaculaceae bacterium
ACTGGGCAGTATATAGCCCAGCAGTTTTTTATAGGCGTTCTCCATATCCTCTGCGTTTTTTATTACGCAAAGGTACATATTTTCACTCTAATTGAGACTGTAAATAAAATTTAACACACAGGTTTTTGCGGGTGTCCCATTTTTTGTTACCAGATAGAGAAGCATAGCAGCTTTTTCCTCCACACTGGGATATAAATCTTGTCCGTCCCATGTCTGGTAGATTTGGCCTATTGAACTCCTAAACGAATCATCTTTCTCATTAGCAAAGAGACCATTCCCTCCGAACTTCTCACGCAGGCTCAGAATGGCTTCCATCGCATTTTCGTAGGTGGCATGGAAATGATTCTCTTGAGTGGTTTTTTCGATAGATAATTGTTGATAGTCATATCGGTCAAGCGTGTCGAGGGCATAAACATAATCGGTGACGACCGAAAGCAATCCCTTGGCTTGCCTAGACGTGAGTTTGTTTTGTCGCTGAATGGTTTCGCCCATGAGCCGCACGACGCTTTTTAGTTCCTCATATCGGTTCAGCTTCAGTTGTTCATTAATAGCGTAACCCTTTATTAAAAATTCCTTGAGGACTCCACTGGCCCAGCGGCGGAATTGCGTGCCGCGATGGCTTTTCACGCGATAACCCACCGAAATAATGACATCCAGGTCATAGTAATTTACACTTCGGGTTACAGTTCTGCCTCCTTCATTTTGAACTATCAAGTATTCCTTGACAGTTGCTTTCTTTTCTAGTTCACCTTCTTTAAAAATGTTATTGATATGTAGACTAACATTTTGCTTCGTGGTTTGAAATAATTGCACCATCTGCGATTGAGTGAGCCAAACGGTGTCATTCTCCAGTTTCACTTCAAGACGGGTTGTACCGTCGTCACTCATGTAGATTTGAATGTTAGGAATTGGATTAACTTCATTCAGTTGGGGTTCTTCCATTGCCAGTTGTTTTGATTATGGCACAAAAGTACATAAAAAAAGTGGCTGGCGCAAGAAGCAGCGTCAGCCACAGTGAGATTTACGGTTGATGTTTCAATACTTAGAACATCTTGATGAGTTCCTCGTTGGTGTAGGCCTCAGCACCATAGCAGGTCTTGAGGTAAGCGAGACCACCTTGATAGTCCTCTTCGGTGAAGGAGTTGGTGGCTTCTTTGGCCACAACCACATCGTAACCAAGGCAGAAAGCATCGGCCGAAGTGTGGCGGCAGCACATGTGCGTGTGCAGGCCGGTGATAATCACTGTCTTCACGCCCAGTTCCTTGAGCAGAATGTCGAGGTCGGTCTGAAAGAAACCGCTATAGCGGCGTTTGGGCACCACGTAATCCTTATCGCACAGGTTCAGTTCAGGAATCACCTCAGCACCAGGAGTGCCCTTGATAGCGTGATCACCCCAGATGGTGAGTTCACGGTCGATTCCCTTGAGGTGACAGTCGTTGCAGAAAATCACGGGAACACCTGCTCCGCGAGCGGCATCAAGCAGTTGAGCCGTTGCCGGAACGATGGCGCGACCACGGTCGCATCCCAGAGAGCCAGTCACGAAGTCATTGAGCATGTCAACGACCAGAATTGCGGGGTTGTCGAGTTTGTTCATTTCTCTAGTTTTGTTTGTTAT
Source organism: Muribaculaceae bacterium (assembly GCA_017940245.1). Taxonomy (GTDB): domain Bacteria; phylum Bacteroidota; class Bacteroidia; order Bacteroidales; family Muribaculaceae; genus Sodaliphilus. The sequence goes on from JAGAYZ010000075.1 coordinate 1,616, forward strand.
TAAGTTGATAAAAACTTCGCTTGTCGTTAATGCAAAAAGCGTGCCAAATTCATCACATCTGAATGGGCGTGCAAATGTAGCGATAATTTCCTTACCACCAACTAAAAAGTTGATAATAATTCACTTTACCCTCACAAAAATAGCGGTAATTAATAAAACGAAACAATTAGTAATCTTCCATTATTCTTTGTTTTTTAACAGCTATTATTTGCAGGTTTCATGATTGTTTCGGAATTTTGCAATCATAATCAAATTAAGCAAGGCATCCATCATGGAAAAAAACAACGAGCTTACCACCGCAGGCACAACAGTGACGGCCGACCTGGCCGAGGTGCTGGAGGTGGCCGCAAAGGCCGGACACATTCTGCTGGAAAACGGAGCGGAAATATCGCGAGTAGAAGACATCATGAGTCGCATCGCATCTTATTTTGGGGTGGATTCGGGCAATTTCTTTGTCCTTTCCAATGGCATTTTCACCACCGGCCGCGCCAACAAAGTCTCGAAAAGTGGAGGACAAGCATCGACCTACGCCAACGTTGAGTTTATCCCCATCAGAGGCATTCAACTGTCGAAGGTGGTGGCCGTGAACCGCCTCAGTTACGACATTTCAAACGGGAAAATGAGTCTTGCCCAAGCTCGCGAACGCCTGGAGCACATCGAAGTTTCGGATCCAAAACCTGCTTGGGAACAAATTCTTGGCTCGGGAATAGGAGCCGCCGGATTTTGTGCTGTGTTTGGTGGCGGATGGATCGACTGCACGGTGGCCCTGGTGGTGGGTCTGCTGCTCTATGCCTTTGTATTGGGCGTGAGCAACCGGTATCTGTCTAAAATCGTTGGCGGTATCTGTAACGCTCTGGTGGCTACACTGCTGTGCATCGTGTCATGGCGCATGGGGCTGGGCGATAGCCTGGCCAACGTCATCATCGGAGCCATCATGCCTTTAATTCCTGGTGTGCCCTTTGTGAATGGTGTGCGCGACTTGGCCAACTCCGACTACATCGCGGGTTTCACCCGGCTCACCGATGCCATGCTGGGATTCTTCTGCATTGCGGTGGGTGTGTCGCTCGTCTTCGTTCTCGACGGATCGCTGCACGGTGGCATGCTAGAGTTGAGCATGACCGTGAATCCACAAACCGCCAGCCTGCTTCTTCAGGCACTGGCCGCTTTTGCGGGCACGGCCGCATTTGCTCTACTTTTTGGCATTGACCGCGAACATTATCTACCTGCAGGAGTGATTGGTGCCATCGGGTGGGCACTGTACTTGATTCTAGTGCGACAGTGCGGCACTACTCCCGTTACCGCCACGCTGGCGGCATCCACGCTGGTGTGTCTGTTGTCGCGCATGGCGGCCATTCCGTTCCGCATTCCAGCGCAGGGGTTTCTGCTGTGTGGCATTTTCCCGCTGGTGCCCGGTGCCGGCATCTTCTGGTTTACTTACTACCTGACCTGCTCGCAGTTCGACCACTCGATGCACAGCGGCTGGATGGCCTGCAAAGTGGCCATCGCCATCGTGCTGGGCATCATCCTGGCCATGGAACTGCCCCAGCGCATCTTCTCACGTAATCACGCCACCCACTAAGCCCACATAGTATTCAATCGATTGATTATTCAACAATTAGACTCTAACCTCAACGAAACCTGGCGTGAAGGTATAAATTTTGTTAAAAACAGCAGCCAAAACGACTCTTCGCTGTAGGTTTTGGGCTGTCGTGCCAGGGTATATTAAAAATTGTAGTATATTTGTAAGTTTAATTACTATAGTACGAAATTCTTATTGGAATAACGCCAATAATTAATATTTTTCTCATGAAAAATTATCATTTTATACTTTTGCGTGCGACGATAGCTGTTTTCATGCTATTGCCAATCGATGCAAGTGCCATTACCGGCTATTTTGACGACCCCAGCGGAGGTCAGTACTGGTGTAATGTGCTCGTTTCCAGCGTGAGTAGTGGAAAGAGCTACAGCTGGTGTACCGGTGATGATGAGGATACCGCGATGGATCTGTTCCGTGGCTTTGAGACAGAGCATGCCGGAACTGTCTCCACCGAAAATCCATCACTGAAAGTATCTTATCGCTACCATCGCACTCAAAGCAAAGAATATAACTATGACGGCTCGGATCATGAAATCTATGTGATGCTACATGGTGGAAGGTTGCATAAGATTGCCGAGTGGAAAAAGGATGTGCCCGACTGGACACAGACCGACTTCACCTATGGCGCGATAGGCGACGTGAAAAGAGATGGAGAATGGTTCTCATTCCGCTTCGCACCCAACGAGCGCGGAATTAAAGATGTGGTTGCCATCCAAATCGAAAACGACACCTATTACCATCAACACAATGTGGTGTTCAGCGACTATTATTTCACTATTCATGCGCGCTACTTGAGGAGCGTGACAATGGATTTGTTGCAGGCTCACGACGCCACTGTGGCATGGAACAAGCCCGGCAAGGTGACGTTGAGTGCCGACAATGGCTGGTTGCCTCAGGCAATAGGCAACAATGTTGATCATTTTAAGTACGTTGCCCACTACAATGCTGTGGTGAATGTTAACGGCAATATTTACTCCAGCACCACACTTGATGCCGTGAACACAGGCAACGCTTCAGTTGAACTTGCGGTACCTCTAGATAAAGACTTCACCGTGGAAGTCACTCGTAACACCGAGACGTCGTTCCAGTTCTACGGCACTACCATGACCCAAAATCTGAACGAGAATGTCATCAAGACCGAAGAATTTCTCAACAATGTTCAATCGATAACTGCGTCCTACAACCAGGTAGACGGCTCGATGTTGATTGATTGGAATACAACGATATTGAAGAACACTGGAGAATGGAAGATTTATCGCACCGAGCTTGATGAAAACGGTAAATACATAGGCAACCGCGAACTGGTGGGCACCAGCAGCAGCGATGAGTTTACCGACAACACCAGCCGTGGCCTGGTAATGGGCAAGTATTATCGATATGAGGTTTACCATCATGAGAAATCGTGGCCAGAACTTGACATATCGACCAATCCTGAGCCACTCACCGTGGTGCATGCAGCCGAGGTGCACACCAGCACAGTGCCGGTGATACCCTTGACTTTGGTGCAAGATGAAAAAGTGACCGACAAGATTAAGATGGACTGGACCTTTGGCAATGTGCCCAAGGAGGAAAACGACATCACCTTCAAGGTGCACCGCATTGAGCCAAACGGCACCATCACCCACAACTACATGGACGTGACTGTGCCGCGCAATGCCGGCAAGGCTTCGTTTAGCGATGAGAAACCAGAGTCGATGTGCTCGGTGTATGGATACTTTGTGCAACTTGACCTGGCCGACAACAAGATTCACTTGTATAGCGACACCGTGAGCGCCCATGTGCATGAGGGTACCACCGTGACACGAATCGACGCGACCAAGGGAACCGGCGGCAATGCCGTTGTCGTCAAATGGAAAGCAAAGCAAGTGGGCACGACGCCCACGTTGTTCGACATTCAACGCCGTTTCGTAGATAGCGGTGAGTGGGTGTCGATTCATGAACAGGAAGGTACCGGGACGTCCTACAGCTTTACCGACAACACCGCCGAGCCCGGCCGCTTTTATGATTACAAAGTGGTGGCCTATGCTGCCGACTGCGACGATGAGTCGCACGTAATAAGCAACGCCATGACCGATGTAGGCTATACCCAAGCTACCGGTGTGGTGAGCGGCAGAGTTCAGTTTGACACAGGCACTGCTGTTGACAACGTGCGAGTGGCGCTTTCACGTGAGAGCGATGAACACTCTCACTCGCCCTACTTCAGCCGCCACATCATTGATGATGACGGTGGCATCGTGTGGCAAACCGACACTTCCACAGTCCAAAACATGCTAAGCCTGACCAAGCCGTTCACGATACAGATGTGGATTAATCCCAATGTCGAGCAAGTCGATGGCTCCTATCTGTTTTCAATACAAGACCATGATGCCCATCCGCTCAAGCACTCCGACGGCTACAGCGTGAGGTTACGCACAAAGGATGATGGCTATGGCATCACCATCAACAGCGCATCGGACGAAGGCATATCGATTGAGCAATTTCTTGAGATGCCGAAGATGGAGGCCGGCAATTATTCTCACCTCACCGTCCGCAATCATGGCAATGGAGAGCTGGATGTGATTGTCAATGGTGACATTGAGCACAAGCAGACAGCCATGATTCCTTGTAAAAAAATCAACTTCTTGCCAGCCAATGGCAGCACCGCCAATGTCGTGTTTGCTTCGGGCAGCCATAACAACCTTGATGGAGAGCCCGAGGGGTTCTATAAAGGCTATATTGATGAGGTGCGGCTTTGGAATCGAGCCATTACCGATGCCGAAATAACCACCAACTATAACCGCATCTTGAGCGGCCGTGAGGAGGGATTGAAGTTGTATTGGACCTTTGACGAGGGCCTTGAGCAGTATGCCTTCGACAACTCAATGACCAATGGTGTTCCCAATGGCAATCATGCCATGATGGGCAACACATCACGTCCATCGGAGATTGTGCCCGACAGCGACCAGCTCTCGTCCTACGGCATAACCAACGACAAGGGCGAGTATGAGATACGCGGCATCCCGTTCACAGGCAGTGGCACTCGCTATAGCGTGTATCCCACCAAGGGTGTTCACAAATTTACCCCGACAAGCCGCTCGGCATTCATCGGTGGCACATCGCTGAACATCAACAATGCCGACTTTACCGACGTGTACTCGGCTGGCGGTCAATTACTGCAAAGTCACACCCCGGCCGACACCCGAGCCACAATCAACCTGTGCCATCTCACTGAAGGCATATACTTTGTTTCTGCATGCACACACAACGGAACTCGCACAATTAAAAAAATCATTAAACGATGAAACGATATTTAGTAATATCAATTTTGGCTATTTTGGCTGTTACAGTTTATGCCCAGGGTGAGCCTGCGGTCGTTGATGGTGTCACCTATGAGTGGTATACCAATGACATGACCCATCAATATGGATACATCGCCACCGGATGGGATGAGCAGACACCCATACAGTCATTGCACATTCACAGCACAATCAACGACGGATATGAGGTGCTGGGAATAAAAAATGCCGCATTTCAAGACAACACAGACATCGTCTATCTCACCATCGATGAAGGCCTGACATTTATCGGAGAAAACGCCTTTAGCCGGTGTACCAATCTCAAAGTTGTCATTCTGCCCGAAGAACTGGAATCGATTAGAGAAGAGGCATTTGCATATTGCACTGGTCTCTCCATGATGGTAATTCCATCGACGGTGACCGATATTCAGTCACACGCCTTTGCTGGGTGCACAGGCGTTACCGATGTCTATTTTCTTATGACAGGAGCAGACCAACTCCAAGCCTTCGACTGGTGGGACGGGAAGTACCACGAGGCACCCCAAGAAGCAGGAGGCATGGAATTCAACACCAACGCGCACACCACTGTGCATTTGCCTGCCGGTACCTACGACACTTACCTCCAGTCGGGTAAACTGGAAGCCTGGTTGCAAGCCGCGGAAGAGGACGACAACAGTTACCCGCTATGGTGGATTGTGAACTATGGCGTAGTGGGACACGATTACACCGTGAGCGATGACTTAGCGGCCATTTTCATTGATAAGAACGGCAGTCTCTATGCCAAAGACGCGGGCCAATGGCTCACCCCCGACAAGGCATACCCCGGCGAAACTGATTATATGCTATATTCCGGCCTGATGAACAATCACGGCAATGAATATGACCAAAGCAACTGGGTGATGCTCACTCACATTGACGGCGACATGGTTTTGAATTTGAAAGAGTCGCACATCGCCGGGGGAACCATCACCGGCACACTGATCGACAAGAAAAACCCCACAATTCAGGTCAGCAGTGAGGCTACGCTCGAAAAAGGCGATCCCGCCACCTTCACGCCCAACATCTATATCGCCGCCGCGTTTATGGGCAGAACACAAATGGGTTCCGATGGCAAAACCTACGCCTTTGTGCAGCCCAAGCCGCAAGAACTGATCCACATGGTGTGGGCCATCTACAACGACAATGACCAGTGCTTCTATCTCCCCAAGCCCGAGGATGGCATCAACACAAAGCAACTTGTGGGTGGTGTGGCACCATGTTTCGACCTTAATGAGGAACTGGAACCACAGCTGGTCGATGGCTCCATTTATGCCTTCGACGCTATCAACCGGCGCATCGTCACCGCTGAGCAAAGCCGGGTTTCCAGCCGATTGAATGCGCCTTACACCGATGGCGGAAAAAGCGACACTTTTATCGTTTACCCCATTCAACTACCCGATGAAATCATAACCGGCCAACCGGATATGAGCACTTCCCTTGAACATCATCCCACTTGCTGGTACAGCATAGACGGATTCAATCTTGGCACCTCAAGACCCACAACACCAGGTCTTTACATCAACGGCACTCAAAAGGTCGTGGTACGGTAAAATGTAGGGTGTGTCATCATTTCCAAAATTCTCAAATTCACTTCAGAAACGCACGATGACACACCTTCCACTTGTTTTTCTCTCAACGCCCCATTGCGTCAGGGAATCCAGTGGCGGACGATTTGGGTGATGATGCCGTGCTCAATGAGAACACGAGTGTTAAGTTCCGAAAAATCGCGTCGCCAGCCCTTGGCTTCGGCCAAATAGCGATGGGAATGAGTTGTAATGGTGTCGGACGGCACATCGGGTTCTTCGCCACAGTCCACAATCACCAGGTTAGCAGCTACAGGCAATGTGACTTTACCCAGCCGGGTATAAACCGAGTGGTCGTCGAGTTGCAGCCCGCGGTAAGTGCCGCCATCGGCGGGTTGCAAGTAAGCTCCGCCCTGCTCAATTCCGCCATTGACAGTCAATATGCCATCGGCATCATCAATGTCATCCACCACGATGGCACGGTCTTGAAACACAAGGGTGTCGCCGGCCTGCATCTGCTGCACCTCCACCGCATCGTAGAAATTCTCGCTAAACACGGTCAGAGTGAGCGTGGAATCGGTCACGCTAAAGTCGTCGCTGGTAAACACAGCCGGCACGGTGCAGTCGGTCAGTTGTTCCAGCGAGTAGCCTGCAGGCAGCGGTTTGACGGTTTTGTGACCGTTACTCGACGAGCAGCCCCACAGCATCGTGGCGGCCGCAAGAGCAATCAATAAATGTTTCATCTTCTTTCCTTGTTAAGTTTAACGTTTTTTTCCAACACGCAAAATTAGCAACTTATCGGCAAAAATCGATTTTCCGTCCCTTAAATCACGTTAAGAAATATCACGACTGAGACGTGAGGAATTAACAAGCACTCACTTTGCCAACAAAAATACTGTAAAATTCATCTAAAACGGGCTAAATTAAGGTTTCAGCTACCCGCGGCGGACATTTTTTTTTAGGATTTTTTGGTAAACCGCGGGAAAATTTTTAAATTTGCACTTAAATTGTGAGTATTATGTCCTCCTCGTTTTTGTAGGTGGGGGGATAATCGTCTGTCAATCAATGTGTTGACTAAGTCACAAAATTAAAATACATATAAACCTATGAGATTCAGATTAAAGTTTACGCTATCACTCATGGTGGCACTGTGGTGTGCCATGACCGCGAGCGCCATCAGCGGCGACTACAGTGACCCGGGCGGCGGCACCTACTGGTGCAACGTGTACGTCCACGACGTCGCCGCCAGCAAGTCCTACGGCTGGTGTACCGGCGACGGTGAGGACGGCAAGATGAACGAGTTCCGCGGCTTTGAGTGCTCCAATGGCGGCAAAGTCACCACACAAAATCCGTGGATGTTTTTCAAGTTCCGCTACAACAAAGGGCAGAGCAAGGACTATAAATACAAGAGTTCCAATCAGCAGGTGTATGTGATGCTCAAGGACGGCACGCTTCACCAGATTGTTGATGCCGCTGCCTCGTGGTCGCAGACCGACAAGACTTGGGGGCTGGTGAATTGCTCGTGGGACGGCGAATGGTTCTACGTGCGTTACGCTCCCAATGATCGAGGCATGCAAGAGGTGGGCGCGCTGCAGGTGGAGAGCGACAGCTACTACTACCAGAGCAACTTCTGGCACCGCGACTACTGGTTCTATATCCACGCGCGTTACCTCAAGGGCATTGACTTCGGCGACATGTCGCGCGCTCGCGAGGCTAAAATTGAGTGGACCGCGCCTGACAAGGTGAAGGTGAGCGCCGACAATAGCTGGCTGCCGTCGCAGATTGGCAACGGCGTGTCCAACTTTTCGTTCAACACGGTTTATGACGCGACAGTCTACGTGCCCGCCACCGACAAGGTCGTCAGCACCGCCCGCTTCCGTGCCACCAACCGCGGCACCGGCTCCACCGAGCTCAAGGTGCCCATGGACGAGAACTTTGAGGTCAGGGTGACGCGCAACACCCAGACCAAGTTCACCTTTGAGGTGGGCGGCGATGTGAGCCAGAACCTCAACGAGGGTGCTACCCAGTCAACAAGCTTCGTCAACAAGATCGACCGGCTCACGGCGTCGTTCAACCAGGTTGAAGGCACAACGACGCTCTCGTGGGAGGACAGCTACCCGAGCAACCAGGGTGAATACCAGATATACCGCACGTTGCTCAGCGAGAAGGGAGACCTTCAGGGCAACCGCGAGTTGCTGGGCACCACCAAGAACAAGAGCTTTACCGACAATAGCTCCCGCGGCCTCGAGTACGGCAAGCACTACCGCTACGAGGTGTTCATGAAGAAAAACACGTGGGGCGACATCAGCATTCCGTCCAACCCCGAGGCGCTCACAGTGGTCAATGCCACCGAGGTGCGCACGAGCACGGTGCCGGTTATCCCGATGCACCTCGTGCAGGACATGAACGCCACCGACGACGTGCAGGTGAATTGGACCTTCGGCAACGTGCCCAAGAGCGAGAACGATGTCACCTTCAAGGTGCACCGCATCGAGCCGGGCGGCACCGTGACCCGCAATTACACCGAGGTCACCGTGGCGCGCAATGCCGGCAAGGCGTCGTTCACCGACGACAAGCCCGCCTCGGCGTGCTCGCTCTATGGCTATTTCGTGCAAGTCGACCTTGCCGATAACAAGGTGCATCTCTACAGCGACACCATCTATGCCCACGTGCTCGGAGTGAGTGCCGTCACCGCAGTTGACGCCTCCAAGGGCACCGCCGGCACCGAGGTGGTCATCAAGTGGAAGGCGCGCCAGGTGGGCACCAAGCCCACGCTCTACGACGTGCAGCGCCGCTACATCGGCAGCGACGACTGGACTTCAATCTACGAGGAGGAGGACACCAAGACCACCTACATCTACACCGACAAGACCGCCGAGCCTTGCCGCTACTATGAGTATCGCGTCATCGCCTACGGCGAGGACTGCGAGGGCGGCGGGCGCGTGATTGGAAACTCGATGCGCGATGTGGGCTTTAGCCGCGCCTCCGGCGTGATCAGCGGCCGCGTGCAGTTTGAGGGCGGCACCGCGGTGGGCGACGTGCGCGTGAGCCTCTCGCGCGAGAGCGATGCCCGCACCGGCACGCCATACCACAGCCGTGCCGTGCTCGAGAAGGGCGACGCGCTGCGCTTCACCAACCTCGGCGGCGTGGTCAACGACCACAAGCCGTTCACCCTGCAGATGTTCGTCAGGCCCGACAGCATTGCCGAGACCATGACGCTGATGAGCAAGCCGGTGCAACTCGACCTGCAGTACAACAAGAGCAAGGCATTGTATGACCTGTTGTTGGATGGCACCGTTGCCGGTGGCATCCCTGCGGGGCAGTTTTCGCAGGTGTCGCTGCTGTGTGACGGCAACAAGGTCACCACCTACACCGCCGGCAACCAGATGGTTATCAACGAAGAGAACGTCAGCGCCACGCCAAATTATGGTGAGGCCTTCTTTAAGACACCGCTGATGAACGAGAGCGGCGCATCGTTGGATGGTTGGGAACTGTCTGATATCGGCCGGGATCCCGATTACGGCTGGAAGATTATTGACGGCGCTTTCGCATCGAGCCACCAGACCATTGTCGCCTCTAAAGAGGTCTCAGTCTCGTCACAGATGGTCGGCTATAATGTCAAAGCCTCGGTGGAGATGTCAGCCCCAATGGGAGCAAAAGCGGCGCTTGTGACGGTGACAATGACTGGTGGCGGCCATATTGACAAGGTAACCGTCTGTGACGACAAAACAACCCACGACGATTGGCAAACCTATTCCGTCGAGTTCACAATTCCGGAGTGGGCAACTCTCCTCACATATACAATCGAGGCCAGAGACTCCAAGAATTGGAGTGGATACTATGGTCCGCGCTTCAAGAATATGAAAATGGTATTCTCAGAGGCGGACCAATTTTTTGACGGCAACGACTGGGTGTTGTTGCCCGACTTCACCGGCAACGTCGACGAGGTGCGCGTGTGGAACCGCGTGCTCACCACCGATGAGATTACCGCCGATGTCGACCGCCTGATCAGCGGTGAGAGCGACGGCCTGAAGTCCTACATCACCTTTGACGAGGGCCTCGAGGAGTACGCCTTCGACAGTTCGTGCACCAACGGCCAGCCCAACGGCAACCACGTCACCCTGGGTACCAACACGCGCCCCAGCGACGTCATTCCCTCCGGCGACCAACTCTCGGCGTACGGCATGACCAACGACAAGGGCGAGTACGAGATTCGCGGCATCCCATTCGCGGGCAGCGGCACGCGTTACAGCGTCTATCCCACCAAGGGCATCCACGCCTTTAACCCCACGAGCCGCTCGGCATTCATCGGCGGCACGTCGCTCACCATCAACAACGTCGACTTCACCGATGTGTCAAGCTTCAAGGTGCGCGGCACCATCCGTTACAGCGGCACGACTATCCCGGTGGACAGCGTGAGTTTCTATGTTGACGGCACGCCCTGCAACAAGAACGACCAACTGATTGTCACCGATGCGAACGGCGAGTACGAGATCCAGGTGCCCATCGGCAGCCACTATATCGAGGCGCGCCGCACGGGTCACACCTTTGAGGGTGCCGGCCGCTACCCGGCCAAGGAAATCGGCACCTACGAGTTCCTTGAGGACACCCACATCGACTTCTTTGACAACACTCTCGCCATCGTGGCAGGACGCGTCGTCGGCGGCGAGACCGAGGGCAAGAAGCCGCTGGGCTACGCTGCGAGCGAGAACAACATCGGCAAGGCGGTCATCACGCTCTCGCCGCTTGACCACCCGCAGCGCATGATCAACGCCGTGCAGCACGTTGAGGGCACCACCACCGAGTGGCTCCCCAACAGCGCGAACCTGCCCGTGGCGTCCGCAGCCGACACCATCAAGAGCGTTGCCTACCGCGCCGGTGGCACCCTCGATGACGCCAAACTCATTGTTATCACCACCGACGCGAAAACCGGCGAGTTCAGCGCGCTCATCCCGCCCATCCGCTACAAGGTGGAGAGCGTCAAGTTCCCCAACAACGCCGAGGTGGAGCGCGACGAGATGTTCGGCAGTGTCCCTGCCATCGACCTGCGCAACCCCAACGACACCATCAGGCCGGACACCATGTACACCGGTGAGAAGAAGGCATTGCCGCTGTTCAAGTGCAACAAGAAGCTACTACTCACCTACCGCTCCCAGCCCGTGATTGACATCACGCAGCAGGGAGCTCCCGCGGGGGCATTCGGCACCGACACCATCGTGGTGCGCGATGCCGGCAAGGATGTCAAGCTACCCATCTACAGCTATGATGAGACGACCGGCAAGGTTACCTACAACTACGGCTATCCCATCTTCCAAATGAGCCGCGAATATTCATTCAACATCCATGCCTATGAGCCCTACGTCAACTACGATACCGACAAGGCGGGCCGACGCTATGAGGACGCCCTCGCCGATTCGATCATCACGTTTGACAACGAGTTGGGCAACGGCGCGATTATCGCCGCGAAGGATACCATCACTCCCGATGGCCATGAACTCAAGCGAGGCGAATTCGTCAGGCTCACCGCCGAGCAGGTGCAGCTCGACTCAATCGGCAAGGGTGTCTACAAGTGGAACGCCGGCATACCGAGCCTGACGGCACCCTACACCCGCAACATGAACGCCTCGACCGTCATCAACAAGACCACGCGGCTGTGGCGCAACGACCAGGGGCTCAACGCTATTATCACCGGAGTGGTGCCCACCGGCAACAACTTCATCACCGCCGGCCCCAACCGCGTGCAGATGGTGCTACGTGACCCGCCGGGCGATGCTTCCAGCACCACCTGGGCCACCGATACTGTCACCTGTGACTATACCTACACCGTAAGGGGTGTCCACAACAACACCGAGTTGGGAGTTGACATCCGCACATCAATTGAGTTTGATATATTGACCGGCACAGCGTTCTTCGGCAAGTTGACCTATAACACTATTATCGGCGAAAATCAAGTGTCGTGGAAGTATGACGTGAACAAGACCTGGGACAATCACACCTCGGTCACATACACCAACTCCAAGTCGACCTCCACCAGTTCGTCCAACGTATATGTGGGTCGCGACGGCGACGTGTTTATCGGCTACTCCACCAACTATATCATCGGCGCTGCCGACAAGGTGGGTCTGTTCAAGGACGACAGCGGCAACTGGCGCGTCTCTATGGAGGAGACCATGGCGATGGACGAGAAGTTCGACACCCACTTCGAGTTCTCGCAAAAGTATATCGAGACGACGCTGTTTGACAACATCAAGCGCACGCGCAACTCGATGCTCAAGCACATCACCTCGGCCGCCGAGATTGAGGAGGACCCTGCCGTGCCCACCTACTACACTTACCTGCCCAGCACCGACGCCAAGTATGGCACGTCGAACAACGACACGGACGTGTGGGGCGCCGATGCCAAGGACGGCTTTGACGGCCCGAGTTATTGGGCCCGTTTCCCGAAGGGATATGAGGGCTGTGACAGCGTGATGTGGTGCAACGAGATCGTTGACAAGTGGAAACAGAAACTCGCCGATAACGAGGAGGACAAGCTCAAGGCCTTCGGCGACGCCAAGACCTACCAACTCGGCAACGAGTCGTTTGAGCGCGGCGTGACCGTCACCAACAGCACCGGTTCCTCCTCCAAGGAGGTTCACAACTCCACCGAGGTCTTCTCCACCGGCCTTGCCTATAGGGGCAAGAACGGGTACCTGCTGGACAAGATGGGCGCCATCATCATCTCCAACACCGACATCGGCTACCACCAGACCAAGTACGACGTCGATGAGACGACAGCAAACGAGCGCTTCTCCTACACGCTCAACGACACGCAGCGAGGCAACGCCCACACCGTGGACATCTACAAGTCGCCCCGCAACTGGGGACCCATCTTCCGCACGCGTGGCGGCCAGACGCGCTGCCCCTACGAGGGTGAGACCAAGACCAAGTACTATCGTCCCGGACAGACGCTCGACTATGCCACGATGCGGCTCGATAACCCCAAGGTTTCGATGCCCGTGCGCAACTTAGTCGACATCCCCGCCGGCCAGGAGGCGCAGGTGCAAGTCGTGTTCAACAACGAGAGCGAGGTGCACGAGGAACTCTCGCCCGTCTTCCTCATGGTCAAGACCGATTCCAACCCCAACGGACTGCAAATCTTCATGGACGGTCAATCGCTGCTCAACGGCACCGAGTTGTGGCTGCCGTATGGCGTGCCGTTGACCAAGACGCTCACCATCAAGCAGAGTGACCACTCGATACTCGACTACAAGGACATCACCCTGGTCATAGCCAACGTCTGCCAACCCGCAGCGTGGTCCTTTGGCGAAGTGTCGTTCAGTGCTCACTTTGTGCCGGCCGCGCCCGATATCACGCTCAATCTCGACAAGACCATCCTCAACCAGCGTGCCGTGCATAGCGGCGAGCAGCTCAAGGCCACCATCAGCGACATCAACCGCATGTTCACCGGCCTGAAGGGCATCCGCCTCAAGTACCGCTTTGTCGGCGACGCTCAGTGGGTCACTGCCCACGAGTGGTTCACCGGCCAGCAGTATCTGCCCGAAGGCCGCGAGACCGATGTGCAGTCGCTGCTCGATAACGACCAGCCCAACATCGTGTATAACCTGGAACTGCCCGACTTCGATGGCAACTATATCGTCGCGGCCGAGAGCATCTGCATGTTCGGCAACAAGGAGTACACCAACCAGACGCCCGAGCAGACCGTTATCCGTGACACGCGCGGGCCCAAGTTGTTAGGGCAGGCCCATCCCAACACCGGCCAGCTGATTCCGACCGACGATATCTACATCCGCTTCAACGAAGCCATCCGCGAGAGTTACCTCACCAAGGATAACAACTTCTTCATCACCGGCTCGCTCAATGACTCGCAGGTGAGTCACGACGTGTCGCTGCAGTTCAACGGCACGCCCATCGAGACTGATGCCTATCTGCCCATCAACAACACCAGTTTCTCGGGCTCGCTGTGGATCAAACGTAAGACCGGCGGCTCGCTCATCGAGCATGGTGTTGGTGGCAACAAACTCTCGCTCAGCATCACCGAGAGCGGCAACGTTGTGGCCGACATCAATGGCATCACAGCCACCTCAACCGACATCGTTCCTGCCAACAAGTGGGTGTTCCTGGCGTTCAACTATGTCAACGGAACAACCAGCGGCAACAACACCCTGTCCATGCTCCTGGCCGAGGATGGCAAGGAGACGATGCTCTTCGACGATATCAACATGCCTGACTACAATGTCAATGGGCGTCTAACCCTGGGCCGCGACTACACCGGCATGATGCATGAGCTGGTGCTGTGGAACAAGAATACGCCCGTGCGTACGCTGCTCGGCATGAAGGACGAGGTGGTAGCGGCCCACATGCCCGGCCTGGTAGGCTACTGGAAGATGGACGAGGGCCACGGCACACTCGTGACCGACTATGCCCGCTCGCGTAACATCCACCTGCCCTCCGAGTCGTGGAACATCGAGAGCACCAATCTGGCAGCTCACCTCGACGGCGAGCACGCCATCAAGGTTCCCATCGGCAGCATCTCGCCCCGACCCACCGACAGCTTCGTGCTGGAGATGTGGTTCCGCGGCGAGCGCGACGCGAATGCCGGGGCAACGCTCTTCTCGATCACCGACCGCCTCGCCCTGACCTTTGACGTTGACAACTCGCTCGTGCTGCAGCTCTACAACAACGGGCAGTCATCGCTCGACTCCAACGGCTTGCCCATCATCTTGTCAAATGTCAACTACAACGACGGCAGCTGGCACCACTTCGCCCTGAACGTGCATCGCGGTGTGGGTGCGGTGGCCTACGTTGACGGCAATGCGGTCAAGACCATTCCCGAGCAGCAAATCCCCGAGCCTGCCGGCGACAACCTCTACATCGGTTCCTGCCTCAAGCGTTCGTTGCCCACACCGGTCGAGACAACCTTCTTTAAGGGCGACGTCGATGAGCTGCGACTGTGGAACGTGGCCACCGACGGCACCTCGATTATAGCCAACTGCTACAATCAGGTTGACACCGCTAAGGTGTCGGGCCTCATCGCCTACTATCCCATGGAGCGCAGCCGCCTGGATGCCAGCAACAACATCATCAACGAGTTCAGCCTCGACAACAAGGCGCCCGGCGAGTACCACATCAACACTCCGGCAGCCCTGGGCGACGGCATCACACAGGCGGTCACTGCCCCGGCCCTGCGCACATCGCCGCTCAAGCAGAACCTTGACTTTGACTTCACGGCCAGCGACAAGGAGATTTTCATCAACCTCAACACGCTGCCGGCGCGCATGCAGGGCAACCTGCTCACGTTCACTGTCAAGAACGTGCGCGACATGCAGGACAACCTCTCCGAGACCATCACCTGGAGTGCCGAGGTTGACTATCGCACGCTCGCCTGGGCACAGTATGACGGAATCGACATCGACAAGGGGCGGTTGTACGAATCTACGATAACCACAACCCTGTGGAACCGTGGTCGCGAGAGTGAGAACTACACAATCACCGGCATGCCCTCGTGGGTGACCGTGACTAACCCCAAGGGGGTGCTCGGCATCAACGAACAGGTCGAGATCCAAATCATCGTCGGTGCCAACGCGCCGTTGGGCAACCACATCTTCTACCTGTACGCCGTCAATGATGATGACATCAGCACACCGCTGCCCGTTCGGGTCTACGTCTGGAGCAATACCCCCTCGTGGAACGTTGAACCGAGCAACTACGAAAGCTCGATGAACTTCATCGGTCAGATTTACTTCGGCGACAAGATTTGCAGCAACCCCAACACCATCATTGCAGCATTTGTCGATGGCGAGTGCCGCGGCATCGCTGAGCCTAAGCTGGTTACAACGCGCGATGCCTATTTCGTGAACATGACTGTATATGGTCTTCAAGACATCACCAAGCAGCAACCCGTCAACTTCCGCATCTATGATGCTGACCGCGGTGTCGTGCTCAGTGACGTGAGCACCATTCTCGACGGTAAGCCTGTCAAGATCAACTACAACCCCAACGATGTCGTAGGCTCTTACGACGTTCCGGTCAAGTGGGTTGTAGGCGACCTCATTGAGCAGACGCTTGACCTGGTCACCGGCTGGAACTGGATCTCGCTCTATGTGGAGCCTGAGCAGGGCAAGAACGACCTCGAGAGTGTGTTTGGTCATGCCAAGGTGTTCAACACCATCAAGGGCAAGGAAGGATTTGCCATGAACAGCGGCACCAGCTGGAACACAACCGACCTTGAGACAGTTGATGTGGGCAACCTGTATAAGATTAAGGTGAAGAATGACACAAAGTGTAGCTTTGCTGGCTCGATGATCGACACCCGCACCACCACGCAGACCATCTACCCGGGCTGGAACTGGATTGGACCGCTGTCGATCTACAACCTGAGCCTTGGCGAAGCCTTTGCCGACCTCATGCCCACCCGTGGCGACATGATCAAGAACAAAACTCAGGTAGCGTTCTACGATGGCTACAAGTGGGAAGGGGACCTTACCGCTGTCGTTCCGGGAATGGGATATTACTACAACTCCAACAACAATCAGGCGGTGACATTCCATTATCCCACCATCGACGCCACAACCTATCAGGCACCGGCGATGGTGATGCGTGCTCCTGCCAACCTGCCGTTCACGCCGGTCGACCACCATCAGTTCAGCGACAACATGAACGTGGTGGCACGCATCGTCAATGGTGATGCCGAGATCAATGACTTGTGCCTGGCAGCATTTGTCGATGACGAGTGCCGCGGTGCTTCCTATGCCACCGAAGATGGACTGTATATGCTCACCATAGCCGGAAATGCCGACGAGGCAGGAAAGACCGTGCGCTTTGCCACTGTCTACAATGGCGAGGTGGTGTGGTTCAACGAGAAGCTGCAATGGCTCAGCGACTGGATCTACGGCGACCTCGATGAGCCGCAGGTGTTCAAGCTCAACACCTCTGGCATCAGCGACGTGAATGTCGGCGGCATCACCATCAGTCCGGCTATTGTAACCGACGTGATTAACGTGCGCGCTGCCGAGAGCCTCAAGAGCGTAGATGTGTACTCGATCAGTGGACAGTTGCTGGAAAGCCACAACCCCGACGACACTCACACCACACTTAACCTGAGCCATCTCACCGAAGGTGTCTACTTAGTCCAAGCATGCACACAGACCGGCACACGTGCCGTCAAACAAATCATCAAGCGATGATACGGCACTTTGCCCGGTGACAACCAATCGAAATGGAGCGCGAATCGATTCATCGCGCTCCATTTCTTTTCTCAACCCTAGTCGGTTATACCCGCCGATTCGGTATTGCAGGGTAATCTTATTTTAACGTGAGTTCGGCGAAATTTCCATTACATGTTGAAATAGCCCGAGCGGTCGAGGTTGCGGTAGCCAATGGCTTCCATGATGTGGTGCTGGCGGACTTGGACGCTGCCATCGAGGTCGGCGATGGTGCGCGCCACCTTCAGGATGCGGTCGTAGGCACGCGCACTCATGTTCATGCGCTCCATGGCATCGCGCAGTTTCTCAAGGCCGGCGGCATCGGGCTCGGCATAGCGGTGAAGCAGCGAGGGCGTCATCTGCGCGTTGCAATACACACCCTTCACGTCA
>JAGAYZ010000076.1 GCA_017940245.1 Muribaculaceae bacterium
CGTATTTCACCCCCCGACAGCAACAACTGCGAGTAGTTGCCGTCGGAGGTGATATACACGATGTTGTCGTGGCGCACACGCAACATGTCGCTGGCGGTGGATATGACCAGAAAACTGGACATCGGCGACGGTGTTTACAATTAGTAAACCAGTGCGAAATTGTCCACCCAGAAAGTCATGCCCAGGGTGCCCAGGAAGGCCGTTCCACACGTGCTGGAGGCCATGAGCACCATGTGGGTGGGTGCAGCGTTGGCGTCGTCCCATTTCTCTTCGATGACGGGCACCACTTTGCCCTTGCTGTTACGGGCATGGTAGGACTTGTCTTTGGGGATGAGTCCCATGTAGCTGTGGTATCCGGCGTGGTTGGTGATGTTGCCATACCAGATGGGGATGCGGTGCTTATTCACCCAGCCGGGAGTGGTGGCACCGAAACGCATGCGGCCGGTACCCACGCGGGCGGCGTGGATATTGCCCTTGGCGTCTTCCCAGCGGCGTTGCAGCAAGATGAACACCTCGCTGTAGTCGCGGCCGCGCACGGTTTTCTTGCTGCCGAAGCCGCTGGAATAGGTGCGGTCGCCCGTGGGGGCATTGAGTTTATAGTCAAACTGGAGATATTTGGGGCGCTGGGTGAACGGCACGCCCATTTCCATCTTGCTATAGGGGTTCTTGGTGCTCGAGATGGGCTCGCGCATGCTGCCCAGAAAGATGCTGCCTGTCACAAGCACGTCCATGTTGATGATGCCCACAGCCTTCACGTGCTCCATCTGGGTGACCAGTTTAGCGCACTTGCCGCTGCCGTGTGTGTCGGGATAGACGGCGTTGCTGGTCTTGACCACGCCCATCACCTTGGCATAGACGTTACATGTGCCCCAGGGCGAGCCGCCCAGGTTGTGGTAGGCTTTGGCGCCGTTGATGGTCTGTGTGGGGCCAATAGCATAAATCGTTTTGGTTTTACCGCCGATGATCGATGACTCGGTAATGTGGCGAGTCACCCAATGCTCGAAGTCGCCATACTTGATGGGTTCGACCGTTTCGGCCGAGCCATTGATGTTCATTAGGGCCAGAAGCCCTGCCAATGCTAAAATTTTTTTCATTATACTTATGTCTGTTTAGTGTTTTATTCAATTCTTTTGGCTGCCTGGCTGAGCAATCGGTGCCCTATTTTGCAAAACAAGCACTTGCGTGTGTCGCAGTAGTTGCGCTTGAGCTGAATCAGGGCTTGCGACGTGAGCGCGTCGGTGGCCGTGATGCCTGCGGCGGCAAAGGTGGCCACAATGGCGTTTTGCTCGGGCTTGATGTCTTCCAGCAGACCTATGGCGCGCTCGGTGAGCGGGTAGTCGTCGGTCATCTCGCCGCGGGCATAGAACAGCGGAGCCACCATGTTGATGAGCACAATGTCTATGCTGCCGGCCGACAGTGCCCGTGTGGCGCTGGCCGTCTCGCGGCCCAGAGTGTAGTGCCGCGACCAGTAGCCCGTGAGTTCCACCTGGAACAGTTGCCGCAGTGCCGGGGTGTCGGGGGCTTCCATAATGCGTTGCATCAGACTGAATCCGCCATGCACAAAGTGTGCCAGCAGAGCGATGCGGCGGTAGGGAAAGTTCTGCGGCCTGATGCGGAACAGTTTCCACGCCTCTGCTTCCATGGGCGTGAGCGTGAACTTGTTGGCCAGGAAAGCATATTCGCGGCACAGTTGTTGCACATAGGGGTCGCTGTCGTGTTGGTGTTCCTGCAGCAGTCCGGCTTGTCCCAGCAGCAGTGCCTCCACTTGTAGCAGCGAGTCGCTGTGCTTGTGCAGCAGGCGCAGTGGTGTGCGCCGTGCCAGTCGTTCCAGGGCATCGCTGTTGATGCCGAATCCCAGTGTGCGTGCCAGCAAGATGTAGCACACTTCCTCCCAGTTGCCGCTGTACTGGTCGTAGAGTTGCTGCAAGCGTTCCACCTTGCTGTGCAGTCGCTCAAAGGCCAGCGCCTCCATCCACTCGGTGATGGTGAGGTGTGGCACCGTGGCCAGCTGGCTGGCACACGGCAGTTGCTGGTTGGCTCCCACCAGTTGCTGGTATCGCTCGCCAAAACGCGGCGACACTTGCAGCACAACCTGCGGGATGGGCTCGCCCGTGGTGCGGGTCACCGGGGCGTCGTCCTTGTCGACCACGTGCAGGATGACGTTGTCGTAGGCTTTGTCGTGGTCGTGGCCGTGTCGGTGCCAGTCGCTTGCGCGCACATGAATTTCAATGTTGCCCACCCACGTGTGGCCGTCGATTTCCACCTTGGCGTTGAAAAAGTCGGGGCCGGCATCGGAGTTCAGGGTGCCTGGGTCAAGCACGCGCACACGACGACCATCGTTGGTCACCATGTCTTCACTGCACCACAGGCGGTGCTGCCACACATATTGCATGAGTTGCTCCATGGGCAAAATAAAAAATCGGGCTAAATTACAGTTTTTTTCTCATTGTATGCTATGGAGTAGGGTTAAAAAATACTTTTGTGCCTATTTTGGAATGATTTATCGGTGAAAAAGTCTACAAGCAGGTCGCGCCGCAGAAGCAGTCTTCGTGCCATGGCGCATGTTGGTGAGCACTGAGTGAATGCCCGCTGAATAGTGCCCGAATGAGTGCCCGTGCCAAATAATTCATCATTCATCATTCATAATTCATAATTAATTAGTAAATTTGCAGGTTAGAACAAAAATAAGAAGAAATGATGAAACGGATTGCATTGACACTGATTGTCGTGATGCTGGGAGTGCTGGCGATGACGGCAGCCGAGAAGTATGCTCAGGCCACTTTCCCGGTTCAGCAACATGATTTTGGCACCATTAAGGAAGATGGCGGCCCGGTGAGTACGACGTTTGAGGTTATCAACACGGGCAACAAGCCCCTGCTCATCCTGGATGTGCTGGCTTCTTGTGGCTGCACGCGCCCGGAATTTCCCACTAAACCCATCAAGCCCGGCAAAAAGGCGAAAATCAAGGTCACTTTCAGTCCGCTGGGCCGTGCCGGAGCCTTTCGCAAGACGGTGAAGGTGAGAACCAACGGGCGTGAAATGAGCAACACGCTCTATATAGAAGGAACTATAGTGCCTGGCAAGCGCAAAAAATGAGGCGGCGTGTGCTGATAGGGTTGCTAGCGCTGCTGCTCAGCCCGGCAGTAATGGCGCAGGGCGTGGCCACATGGCTGGAAACGAGCCATGACTTCGGCACATTTCGTGAGCAAGACGGCAAGGTGACGTGCGAGATGCGGCTGGTCAACACCGGCGACTCGGCGCTGGTCATCACCCGGGTGCGCTCGTCGTGCGGCTGCACGGCCACCGATTATACCCGCGCTCCGCTGCAGCCCGGCGACACGGGTCGTGTGCGCCTCACCTATAACCCTCGGTTGCGTCCCGGCGAGTTCAGTAAAGACGTCTTTGTCTATACCACAGGCTCAACGGCACGCACCACGCTGGTGATCAAGGGGAACGTGATTCCCTGCGACGATACGCTCGACGACCAGTATCCCGATGCTGTGGGCTCGATTCGCCTCAATGGCACCACTCTGCCGCTGGGCGAAGTGACGCGTCCACGCGGTCGCATGGCCTACATCAGCGGCTATAACGCGTCGACCGACACCATGGTCGTGACTACCAGCCGCGCGCCGCGGCACATCACAGCCCAGGCGGTGCCCGACACGGTGCCTCCGGGTGCGGTGACCACCATCACGGTGCACTTCGACAGCAAGCTGGCTCCGCTGTGGGGACTGAATGTAGACTCGTTGCTGGTGATGGCCGAGCCACTGGGCGACAACCCCACGGCGCTGAGTGGTTTCAAGCAGGTGGATGTGATGGCGCAAGTGCGCGAAGACTTCTCCCGCCTCACCGCCGAGCAACTTGAACGTGCTCCGCAAGCCAAGTTCGGTTGCGATTTAGTGCGCTTCTCGCCCGTGCGGCGCGGCGATGTGGCCGTTCAGTCGTTCACCATCAAGAACACGGGCCGTGACCCGCTGCACGTGCGCCGGTTGTGGACGGCCAGCAAGGGAATCACCGCCAGCATCGACCGCGAGCAGCTGAAACGCGGCAAGAGCGCTACCGTGACGGTGACAGTAGATACACGGCTCTATCGCGAGCCGCTCATCAACGCCATGCTCACGGTCATGACCAACGACCCCGCCCAGCCCTCTTGCACCATGCGACTGGTGGGGGAAATTGTGGAGACAGGCTCCAATTAAATAAATGTAAAGAATAGAATGGAAGAGAAAAAACATCATAACGAAGTGGAAGGTTGCTCGTGTGAGCACCCCGAGAACGATGCGCAGTTCACCGGCTTGCAAGTGAATGCCGGAGTGGAACAGCCGCCCATCGTGAACCCCTACCTCAAGCATCGCCGTCGGCCGCAGCTCACAGTGAATGACTACGTGGAGGGCATCCGCAAGGGTAACACAGCAGTGCTGGGCCAGGCCGTGACGCTGGTAGAGAGTCTCAAGCCCGAGCATCAGGTGGTGGCACAAGAAGTGATTGAGAAATGCCTTCCCTTCACCGGCGGCAGCAAGCGCATCGGCATCACAGGAGTGCCCGGAGCCGGCAAGTCCACGTCGATCGATGTGTTTGGCATCCATGTGCTCAACCGTGGCGGCAAGTTGGCCGTGCTGGCCATTGACCCTAGTAGCGAGCGCAGCAAGGGATCCATCTTGGGCGACAAGACCCGCATGGAGAAGCTGGCCGTGCATCCCAAGGCCTTTATTCGCCCTTCACCCTCGGCCGGGTCGCTGGGCGGGGTGGCGCGCAAGACGCGCGAGACCATCGTGCTGTGTGAGGCGGCCGGCTACGACAACATCTTTGTGGAGACCGTCGGGGTGGGGCAGAGCGAGATTGCCGTCCACTCGATGGTAGATTTCTTCCTGCTCATCCAGTTGGCCGGCACTGGCGACGAGTTGCAAGGCATCAAGCGCGGCATCATGGAGATGGCCGACGGCATCGTGATCAACAAGGCCGACGGCGACAACATCGAGCGTGCCAACCTGGCCGCGGCGCAGTTCCGCAACGCGCTGCACCTGTTCCCGCTACCGCCCAGTGGCTGGACTCCCGAGGTCACTACCTACTCGGGCTACTATGAAATCAACATCGAGGGGGTGTGGGACATGATAGACCGCTACTTCGACCACGTGCGCGCCAACGGCTACTTTGAGGAGCGTCGGCGCCAGCAAGAAAAATACTGGATGTATGAAACCATCAACGAGCAGCTCAAGGCCCGCTTCTACAGCGACCCCGAGGTGCAGCGCTTGCTCGACATCAAGCAGCACATGGTGCTCAACAACCAGCAGTCGTCGTTCGTGGCGGCATCCGATGTGCTCCGTTATTATTACGAGAATATGAACAAAAACAGCTAAAGATGAAACGCTTACTGAATATATTGTCATTGCTGGCGGTGCTGGTGTGCTGCACGCAGTGCGACCCGGTGAAGAAGGTGGAGGCGCAGGCCTATCCCATCAATTACACCGAGTTGATGAACTATTATGTGATGAACACGATAGATGCCACAAAGCAGCACAAACTCAGCTTCGACAACGAGCAGGAGTTCCGCCGCGTCTTCGGCGAGGCGGCTGTGATGGGGCGCAACGGGCAGCCCACACGGGTTAATTTCAAGACGCAATATGTGCTGGCCGTGATTCTGCCCAACACCGACCGCGACACGCAGGTGATTCCGGCCGAAATCTCGCAGGTGGGCAATACCATCGTGTTTAACTATCGCGTCAAGAAAGGCTCCAAGTTGGGCTACCGCATCGTGCCGTTTACCGCGGTGGCCATCGACAAGCCCGACCGCGCCACACAATTTGAAATTTACTATAAACAACTTTAACTAATGCCTAAAAACAGATAACATGATGCAAGAATCCTTTACCTACAAATATCCCCACCCGGCAGTCACTACCGACTGTGTGGTGTTTGGTTTCGACGGTGTGCGGCTCAACGTGCTGCTCATCGAGCGTGGCAACGAGCCTTTCAAGGGTAGCTGGGCCTTCCCGGGCGGCTTTCTCAACATCGACGAGGATGCCCCCGATGGCGCGCGGCGCGAGCTGCTGGAGGAGACCGGCTTGACGGTGACCAATGTGGAGCAGCTGGGAGCCTTTGCCACCCCCGACCGCGACCCTCGCGAGCGCGTCATTTCCATCGCCTATTTCACCCTGGTGCGCACTGGCGAGGTGGCTGGTGGCGACGACGCCGCGCAGGCGCGTTGGTTTCCCATCAACAAGTTGCCCGAACTGGCTTTCGACCACCAGCAGATTTTCGAGCAGGCGCTGGAGCGCATGTCGCACTTCCTCAAGCTCAAGACGGGCAATTTCTTGAGCAGCGATTTCACCTACGAGGAAATCGACATGATTTACTATGCCACGCTCACACGCTAGTGGGCAATGGGCTGTAGGCTGTGAGCCATGGGCGGCCCTGTTCGGCCGGATTTGCAATCCAGCTGCCGGATGACCGGCGGCCAGCCGCCAGAACGAGGTTAAGGGCTACAAGTGCTGCAATGCGCCTCATTATTAAATAGTCATTGTTTATTATATTATAAATTTAAAAAGAATATGAAAACGCTCAGACTCTCCTTATTCATGGCTTGTTTTGTGCTGGCCTGCGTAGCCCGAGCGGCGCAGCCCGGCGACCCCGTTATTGATGCCATCGACAAGGCCTATCGGCAAGCGCAAGAAGCCATCAAGCACGACAGCAAGATGGGCAACGACATGGTCACCACCGTGCGCTACATTGTGCCCGAAAAAGGTAAGACCACCGCTACGCTGCGTTTCTTTTTCAAGACCATCCAGACCGAGATGTATATGCCCGACGAAAACGTGGAACCATACTACTATCATCCGCTGTATTTCATCGAGCGCACCTATAACGTGCGCACGCATAAATTGTGCGAGCAGTATCTATTCGATCCCTCCACCGAGCAGTTCCTCTTTGCATTGGTGCAGGATTTGGATGAACTAGGCCAGCTCGTCGAGCGCCGTTATTATTACCACGAGGGCGACATCTACAGCAAGCAGGGCGAGCCTGGCGAGCCGAACGATGAGATAATAGTGATGTATCAGGCCCAGGACCTGAAGCGCGCCTTCGACAACATCATCATGAATCCTAAAGAATAATCACTAACTAAAAAATGGTATTTTATGAAGA
Organism: Muribaculaceae bacterium; assembly: GCA_017940245.1. Classification (GTDB taxonomy): domain Bacteria; phylum Bacteroidota; class Bacteroidia; order Bacteroidales; family Muribaculaceae; genus Sodaliphilus. The sequence goes on from JAGAYZ010000076.1 coordinate 7,141, forward strand.
AAATTTTTACTCTTTGTTTGCTGGCTAGTGCCGTGCTGGCACAGGCCAAGGTCTACACGCTGGCCGACCTGGCCTCGATTGTGGGAACACTCGAGAACACCTACGTGAAGAATGGCGAAACCATCACCGAGACTGTGGGTGTGACCGCCGTCGGCAATGTCTACACCATCACCATCCCCACCGGCCTGGCCGAGGGCGTGGATGGTATCGGTTTTGACGACAACAACATCATCCTGAGCAAGAACTACCTCACGCTGGTGGAGGGTAACGATCTCACTGTCAATGCAGGAGAGCAGTTGCTCTTTGCCGGTGAAGCCCAACTCGAGATGTCGGGCAAGCTCACCGCCTACGACGCTGTCTTCGGTGCTGCCGAGGGGTCGGAAGCCACTGCCAAGGGTTTCCGTCTCTATGGCGACAATGCCGGTGTGAGCATGGGCCTGTGTGAGTTCGACTACGTGGGCATGAACTTCGGCTCCACCACCGGTCACCTCATCATGGAACAGTGCGACTTCATTGGACACAATGCCAAGAGTGGCAACTCGGCCATCAACTTCACCAGCTCGTGCGGCGGCAACAGCCTGACCACTTGCACGTTCACCAACTGCCAGCTGTCGGGCGTGGCCAGTGGTGCCAATGCCGGTGTGGGCATCGAAGTGCAAGGTTGCCAGTTCAAGCGCGACTTTGCCGTCAATCGCCTCTATCCCCACATCAACCTCTCGCTGTCTGGCAACTACACTGTGAACATCCACGATAACCTGGTGGAGGGCGCTTGCCAGACCTGCCGCACCGGCGGCATCGCCGTGAGCAACCTGCTGGGTGCTTCCTACACCGGCACCGTGTATATCCGCAACAACTATGTGACGGGCAACTCCTATGGCATCACCCTCACCGGCGGTGGCAACGTGGTCATCGAGAACAATGAGGTGATTGGCAACAAGTACATCGCCAGTGCCATGGCCGGCGGCAGCGGCATCAACATCACTTGCAACACGACCTCGGCAGTAGCCAAGGCCTACATGCGTGGCAACCGCATCGAGGACAACCTGTGGGGCGTGACCGTGATTGGCAACGTAGACATCAATGCCGGCAAGACCGACGATCCCGCAGCCGAGGACTATAACCCGGGCGAGAACACCTTTATTAATAATGGCAACGGTGGCGTGCTCTACGACTGGTATAACAACACCACCGCCACCAGCTACGCGCAGGGCAACACCTGGAACGTGGCCGAGCAGACTCGCGAACAGATCGAGACCGTTATCTTCCACAAGACCGACGATGCCTCGCTGGGCGAGGTGATCTTCATGCCTACGCCTCCCACCGCCATCACCGATGTGAAGGCCGATGCCACCACCGGTCAGGGCCGCTACTACAACATCATGGGCCAGCCCGTGTCGCATCCCAGTGCCGGCATTTACATCGTCGACGGCCACAAGGTGCTGGTCAAGTAACAATTAGCTAAGAGTGCCGCAATGCGGCGACTCATAGCCGAATAACGTGAGGGAGCAAGTCGGAGGACTTGCTCCCCTTGTTCTGTTTGGCAGAGTTTGTTCGGCTGGATTTGTAATCCAGCCGCCGGTCACATCGGCGGATTTGCAATCGGCCCGCCCGTGAGGGCTACCATGCGCTGTCCCAGCGCGGGGATTACAAATCCCTGGGGCGTTTCCTGGCGGATTGCAAATCCGCCAGAACCGAACAGGGTGAGGCCCGTCCCCATCATTCAGGTGGGGCTTTAAGGGATCCCCCCACTGGGAGAGGTTGGGTTTTGTTACTAAAATCTATCGTTATGCTTTAATTTGAATTTCAAAGTGAGCAAAAACGTTTAAACTTATAAAATATCATTATATTTGATGTATATATCTGTAAATTAGGTAATTCCAATCGAAAAAATACCACGCACAACTACATTCCAAAAAAATAATATTTTTTCATTGAAAAATTTTGCCATTATAAAAATTGGTTATAATTTTGCCGCTTGGATGGCTGAATGTGTACCTAAAAGTGCCCATATCAGTCGCTTCCCTAGCAAAACGAAGACTCGACTATTGCGCTCTAAATCGTCCTTGTTGCCGCTGTGCCGGCCTAAACTAGATTACTATGAAACCGACGATCAGCAATGCCGATACTCACCGCCAGGAAAACCGCAATTTGGACTGCATATTCCAAATTGTACATAAGTATAAAAGCAAGACAATTAATAAATTAACTAAATAAAATTTTTATGAGAAAATTAACTTTTTATCTAAAATTCTTAATGGGCATGCTGCTCTTCGCGTTCATTGCGCCACCAGCCGCCCATGCCGAAACCCTCGAAGTTTGCAGCGGGACGGAAACGAATGTAAACGTCCCAATTTATGGTTTTTATGCCGACCAAGAAAGTGATGCAACTATTGTTTATCCTGCTTCCTTGTTGAGTAAAATGAATGGAAGTGAGATAAAGGCTATTAAGTTTCATGCAAAGGATAATATTACCCTAGCTGGTGGTACTTTGATCGTTAAGATGGGTGAAGTTAATACAACGACTCCGACATCCCATTTTGAAACCTTAGTTCAGGTTTATAGTGGAAGACCAGCTAATGGTTCAACAGAATATGTTATCCAGCTTGATGAGCCTTATACATACAATGGCGGTAATTTGGCTATTGAATGTGTGATGTCTGGAGCAACTAATTCTCCAAACATTTATTTTTATGGATTAGACCAGTCTCAAGGGACATGCTATGTGTCTTATGGAATTTATGGTGGTACAGTAAAACCTGAATTCCTACCGAAGGCTACTTTTACCTATGAGGGCTCTGGCGTGAGTGTTGATCCCACTTCGCTGAGCTTTGGCGGTGACAGCTTCTATTTTGGCACTACCGAGACCAAGCAGGTTACTGTGACCAACAATACTGCTGCTGCGGTAACTACCGCACTTGCACTAAGTGGCGCAAATGCTGGCATGTTCAGCGTTGGCAACAATGTTACCATCGCAGCCGGCCAGAGCGCAACCATCGATGTGACTTATGCTCCTACTGCCGCAGGCACACACGAGGCTACGCTGACTGTGGTCGAAGGCAAGACTGTGGCGCTGAGTGGTCAGGCCGTGACGCCTCCCACCCCCACTATTGCTGTGAATCCCACCACGCTGAACTTTGGCACTGTGGGTGTGAACTCATCCAAGACCCAGACCTTCACCGTTAACGGTTCTAACCTCACTAGCGACATCACCCTCACCGCCAGCGGTGACTACTTCAGCGTGAGTCCCACGACTATCGCTAAAGATGCTGCAAGTGATGTGACTGTAACTGTAACCTATGCCCCCACCGCTGCCGGCACACACACTGGCAGCGTGAGACTGACCAGCACCGATGCCGACACTAAAACTGTGATTCTGCGTGCTGCGGCCGAGGCCGTAAACTACAATGGCACGGTGGAAACCGAGAATAGTGCACTCAGCCTCGACTTCGGCACTGTAAACATTGGTCAGACTTCAGAAAAATTGCAAATTAAGGTGACCAACACCGGTAATGCCGCATTCTCGCCCGTGTTCAGCATCGACAACCCGGTGTTCAGCATCGAGGCTACTAGAGAAGTGACGACTGGAACAAGCCAGTATTTTGAACTCACCTTCAAGCCTGCCGCTGCAGGTAGAATCACCGGTACGCTCACCGTAACCATTGGCGAGCAGACCTTCCGTGTGAGCCTGACCGGTGTGGGACACGAAGTGCCTGCCTACGACATCACATCGAGCGCAGCAAGTGGTGTTCACAACTATGGTGACGTCTTTGTGAATGAACATGCCACCTGGAGCTTTACACTCTCCAACAATGGTAAAAACTTCGTAACACCCACTATCGTAGGTTTGGCTGCTCCGTTCACTACAACTTACACTCCTGCTGCTTTGGTATCGGGTGATAAAATTTATTGGTGTCCGCTAAAACTTAAAAATCGATAAATGACCCGTCCGCAATGCCGATCAACAGGCGTTGCGGATGTTTTTTCAAAAAAGTAAGCCCCCCTAATTGAAAAAATCGGGAAAAAGTGTGAGTTCCGGTGGCTCCTC
>JAGAYZ010000077.1 GCA_017940245.1 Muribaculaceae bacterium
AAAGCCAAGCGATTAACTTGGCTGGAATGAGAGCGGGTCTCTGAAGGTTAACCCATCCCTCACGCTGCAAAAGTAGTCATAATATCTGAACTGACCAAGAAAAATCAAAGAAATTTTCACTTAAACACTTAAATTTATGGATTTATCAAAGCAAAAACAGACAGAGGCAAAAAAGCTCAATGTTACCATCCAATACCTCGTTATGGCCGATTTATGCGCAATAGGTTATTCGGAAGCCGATGCCTATGCCATAGCATACCCTGAGAACATCGCTCTCGCCTCACAGCAGAACAGCAGCATACGCAACAACATCGTTGAAAGTGCCAAGTTTAAGAAATTACTTGAAAACAGGCGTTCCCGAGTGAAAGAGGGAATTGCCACGCCTATACAACTCGACGAGGTTGAACTGGTGGGGACGGAGGAAGTTCTGAAGGAAATCTTGCGTTCTGCCAAGCAACAGCCGGTAGGCTCAAAAGAGCGTGCTGAATTGTACGCCAAGTACAATGACATCAAGAAAGAAAGTGAACATGAAAACAGTGACGAGACAGACACAATCAACTTTGTCTTACCGTTGAAGTGCAATCAGTGTCCTTTACTATATGCCTACAATGACTATTTGAAAAAACAGGGCGAAAAAGAAGTGCGCCCCGTAGAAATGGGACGCATCATGTCGTTGTCGCACAAAATCATTCAGGCAGCTATGGATGCAGAATAAGGGAAATTTCCCCAAAACTTCCCCTAATTTCCCAAGAAGCAACGGAAATTACCTTATGTCGATGGCTCATTGCACATATCTTATCGCCGCCCTTTAACGCGCAACGCAATACCTTCGCCTGTAATGGAATTACGTCTCGGCTTCTTAATTATCGGTCGAACTTTCCTCATCATCTTGGGCGAGCTCAGCAAGCATTTCATCGGCGGTTTGTTCGTTTTTCATCTCTTCCTCGGTGGGTTCGTTGGACTTTTCCTGTTCGTCATACACCCTTCTCCACTCAAGGAATCCATCAACAAGTATTCCAATGTTTTTCATAAGGGCTTTGTGGCTCTTATCTTTCTTGTCAAGTAATTTTGGATTGGCATAAATAGTTGCGACTAAACTGATGGCTTGCTGAAAATATCCATTAGCAACACATGAGGCATACATCATGTTACCGAAGATGGTTGACAGCTGGGAAGTACGTTCTGTATTTCCCTCTGCGTGTTCAGCAAACAACTGCTGAATGTATCTGCAAAATTACAAATTTGAAAGCAATTCACAACACATCCACGACACACTGGAGCGAGCCGCGGATGTGTTGTGAACTGCGTTGCAGGCAGCATAGCGCTACACGATTTAGGGTGTCGTGCGGTGGTACCGCCGTGTGGATTGGGGAATATGCAAATCCGCTGGTTTCATGCTGGCTGATTGCAAATCTGCCAGAACAATGCCGCATTGCGCCACTCTTTGCTCGTATTAGGCTATCAACTCACGCAGATTGTGCAAATCTTGCCGATCTTTTTGTGGGCAGACTCTTCCACTCGCTGGACACTTACTAAAATATCGGCTCAAATCTGCATAATCTGCGTGAATCCAAACAGGTTAAGTGGCTCATGCGCGGGAACTAGAGCGCGAGGCGCATGCCCTTGTAGGCATGGCGCTTGTTGCGGATGTCGCCGTAGTTGCGATAGGCCACGCGGCACATGTTGTAGCCGATGCCGCAACAGCCGCCGCGCAGCACGCGGCATTCCATGCCCGAGTCGGGGCCGGGAGGATTCACGGCGGGCGAGTTCTGGTAGTAATTGCTGCGATACCAGTCGTTGCACCATTCCCACACGTTGCCGGGATAGTCGGCAGCGGTTTTCACGTTGAGGATCATGTTGATGGCGGCGTTCACGTCACTCACGTCCACGGTGCCGTCGCCGGTCACGTCGCCCACTGGCTGAGCGTTAGCTGCCAGGCAGGCCGTCACTCCAGCGACCAGGCTTAGCATCAGGGTCAATAATCTTGTTTTCATTGTGTTAACGTTGTTAATTGAGTTGATTATGAATGAGCTATGAGTGGTGCGATGCACCAGCCCATAGCTCATAGTCCAAAGCCCACAACTGTAAGCTGCTAGCCTATAGTCCCCTCCTTCAGGATGGGCTAGGGAAAGTCTAAAGCTTACTCACCCTTGGTGAGGATGAGGTTGATGATGGCGTTCACGTCGGAAACGTCCACAGCGTCGTCACCGGTGAGGTCGGCGTTGCCGGGATAGTCGGCAGCGGTTTTCACCTTGAGGATAATGTTGATAGCAGCGTTCACGTCGCTCACATCCACGCTGCCGTCGCCGGTTACGTCACCCACGGGCAGGCTGGGCTGCTCGTCGGCGTCGCGGAAGCCGAAGGTGGTCTTGGGCACAAACGACGAGGTGTAGGGATAAGAGGAGTTCTGATACATAGAGAAGGTCTTCTCTGAATCGGATGTGCTGTGCACCACGCCGTAGAATGAGCCCGAGGCAAAGGAAGAGCCGGGGGTGGTCACATTGAAATCGGTCACCAGGTTCTGCTCGCCGGTGTAGAGGTAGGGCGTGTCGAAGACGATGGTGAAGCTGCCGTCGCTGTTAGGAGTCCAGGTGCCGCAAGCGGTGGCAGGCAGGAACTGCTCGTTGCCGTAGAAATAGTTCAGGTCGGTAGTGCCCAGCGACAAGGTAGCCTCGCCGTCGAGAGCCAGGTCGATGTTGGCCGTGGGATAATAAGTGACCGAGGTGATCTCCTTGCCGGCCAGCTCGGTGAGCAACTCCTTGTTGTAGATGGTCTGCGAGCGGGTGCCCTCATCCCAGTAATAGGCATACAGGGGGAAGTAGTTGCTGGTTGCGGTGCCGTCGAACACGGTGATTTCATACACCGGGTCGACAACGGTTGCGCTCAGCGGCAGCACAAAGGTGCCATCCTCGCCATCGAATGCCTTGATGGTGAGCGTGCCGGTGTAGTCGCCATTGGCTGTGGCGGTGAGTGTGACAGGAATCTGGACTTTCTGTCCGCGAGTCAGCTCGGCGGGCACAAAGTCGGTGGCAAACGCGTCGCCTTCAATGGTCACAGCAGGCGTGATGGCGTTGGAGCCGCGGTTGGTAAGCGTCACCACAGCGGTGGCGGGCACCTTGTTGGCGGGCACTGTGCCGAATGCCAGTTCGGACACATTCACGCGAGCGGCCAGTTCGGCCGTTTCGGCAGTATACTCAAAGGTGGTCTTAGGCAGGAAATTGATAAAAGTGCTTGAGAAACTGTACCAAATGCTGGCCTGCGTGGCTTCAACGCCGTAGAACGATGCGTCGGCAAAGTTGCCCGAGCCGTCCCAGGTCACAGCGAAGAGCAAGTTGCCGCCCTCGTAGGTGAAGGGATTGGTGAAGGTGATGGTGAGCTTGTCGCCATCGGGCACAAAGGTGCCGGTGAATACGTTGGTCAGACCTTCGGTCACCTTGTCGTAGATGGATGTTTCTTCCACCACTTTCACATCGAGTGTTTCGTTACCACCGCTGAAGCCAATGGCTGCTGTGGCATAGAAGGTCATGGCTGTGATGTCGCAGCCCACCATGTCGGCGAGCATCTCGGCCGGATAGATGAAGTGGGTGTACTTGCCCGTAAAGTCGTAATAGTTACCACACACGGGAATGCGGTTCTCGGTTTTGGTGCCGTCGGCCACGGTCAACTGGTCGGCCGATGCACTCATGCCAAGTGCCGAAATGGCCAGAAGAAGTAAAAACTTTTTCATAATGGATTTTGGTTTTGTTAATATAGTAGATTTTTAATATAACTGAGATGGGCGAAGAAAAAACTCAGAAATTTTCTCACACTCTCATTTACCCCACAAAATTAAAATATTTTCAGTAAATCACCAAACAAGTGCTCTATTTTTCTATTTTTTTACAACAAAATGCCAAAGGCTAAATGCGCAACCGTCCAGCGATTCTTCGGAATTTATGCATCGAAGACGCAGAGGAGGGTCGAAGGCCCGAGCCACCTTTTCAAGGTATCAACCGTCTCCTCGCAATCTGAATAGTTACCTAAAGGCAGATTTGATTACCTAAAAGAGCAGCAGCCCCGTAATGCCTGCCGCTATGATGACGAAAATGGGATGAATGCGCGTGAAATAGACGCAGCAAAACGAGGCAATGCAGATGATGATGGTGATGACGCGCTGAGTGACTTCGTAGCCAAAGTTCTCGCTGTTCATCAGCAGCAAGGCCGCCGATGCTATCAACCCCACCACCACGGGTCGCAGCCCCATGAGCGCTCCCTGAATGACGGGCGACTGGCGATGGTGGTCGATGTAGTGGCTGGCGATGAGCGTGAGGACAAACGGCGGCAACACCACCGTGAAGGTAGCCAGCAACGACCCCAGCACGCTACCGGTGACCACATAGCCTATGTAGGTGGCACTATTGATGCCGATGGGACCTGGAGTCATCTGCGAGATGGCTACAATGTCGGTGAACATCTGGCTTGATATCCAACCCGAGTCCACCACCTCGCGCTGGATGAGCGAGAGCATGGCATATCCGCCTCCGAATCCAAACAATCCTATCTTGAGATAAGCGATGATGAGTTTGAGATATACGTTCATGGCAGTCGATTCAATGTTTAATGACACTCTTGAGCTGGCGATGCTTGAGCACGATGCCCACCACGGCACCCAGCAAGATGAAAACAATGGGATTGGAGATTACCGGCAACTTGCTGTAGATGAGCAGTGCCACCGCCACGGGAATGAGAACGGTTTTCCATGTAATGCCGGCCGCACGAGCCGTGGTAATGACCGGAGCCACGATGAGCGCGACCACAGCCGGGCGGATACCCTTGAAGATGCGCGCCACGATGGGGTTGTTTTTAATGACATCGGGCGTGAGAAACACGGCTATGGCCAAGATGATGAGAAACGAGGGCAAGATGGTGCCCAACGCCGCTGCGATGCTGCCACGCAGTCCACGCAGGCGGTCGCCCACCACCGTGCTGATGTTCACCGCCAAAATGCCGGGCATGGCCTGTGCCACGGCCAGCAAGTCGAGGAAATCTTCTTGCGGAATCCACTTGTGGTTCTCCACTATTTCGCGCTGGATAATGGCAATCATGGCCCACCCGCCACCAAAAGTGAACAACCCTATTTTGAAAAAAGTGACAAACAATTGCCAATACATATTCCTTAAGACTTTGAGCTATAAGCCATAGGCTGTGAGCCCGTTGCTAATGGCTCGTGGCTAAAATTATAAATGATTATTCTGCTGTAGCTGGAAAAGTTCGGCCAGCACATACATGCTACCACCCACGTAGATCAGGTCTGTGCCACTTGCTGCTCCCCGCGCTGCGGCCAGAGCATCGCCCACAGTGCCGTAGCACAAGCCACAAAGGCCCAGCGGTGCTGCCATCGCCTGCAGGTCGGCGGCCTTGAGAGCACGTGGAGTCTGTGCCTGGGTGAAATAATAGGTAGCTTGGCGCGGCAACAACGGCAAAATGTGCTGTAAGTCCTTATCGGCCATAAATCCCACCACCATGTGCAGGGCACTGTAGTCACACTCGGCCAGCTGCTTCATGGCCAGTGTAACGGCTGCGATATTATGAGCCGAATCGGCAATCACCATAGGGTTCTCCCCCAGCCTGGTCCAGCGCCCCCGTAGACCAGTGAGGCCGCACACCTGCTCCAGTGCCTGTGGCACCTGGTGGCTCAGTCGGTCAAAGCCCAATCGCTCCAGCACATTCACTGCAGTGAGCACGGTGTTCACGTTCAATGCCTGATAATCGCCCTCCAGTTCGCAACGCAATCGCCCCAGTTGAGCCGTGTCTAACGTTAGCACATCGCCTTCATGACCCACGCCGAGCACCTGTGGAGCGTCTTGGGCAAACGTCACAGGAGCACCACAACCGGCTGCCACCTGCTCAAACACACGCCGCACTCTGCCTTGCGCCTCGCCCACCACCACAGGCACACCTGGCTTAATGATGCCCGCCTTCTCGCCGGCAATTTCTTCCAGTGTGTCGCCCAGGAACTCGGTGTGGTCGAGAGAAATGTTAGTAATTACGCTCAGGATGGGTGTGATGATGTTGGTGCTGTCCAGCCGGCCGCCCAATCCCACCTCGATGATGGCAATATCTACCTGGCAGTCGGCAAAATACTTCAGCGCCATGGCCGAAGTCAACTCAAAGAACGACGGCTCACCGGCATAGTTCCAATGCATGAAATTGTCAACGAACTGCACCACAAAATCCTGCGGCACCATTTCGCCATCGACACGGATGCGCTCACGAAAATCCACAAAATGAGGCGAGGTGAACAATCCCACGCGATAGCCACTGCGCTGCAAGATGGCGGCCAGCATGTGCGACACCGACCCTTTGCCGTTGGTTCCCGCCACATGGATAGTGCGATAGTTGCGATGTGGATTACCGAGCCAGTCATCTAGATCGCGCGCCGTCTGCAATCCCGGTTTATAGCCATGCGCACCCTGCCGCTCAAACGCCGGGCGCTGATTGTAGAGATAGTCCAGGGTTTCTTGATAATTCATAGTCTCCCCCTCATTCTACTACAGCAACTACGTCGAGCGCCACCAGGGCCCCTTGCGGCAATTCCTTCACGGCCATACTTGTACGCGCCGGATATGGCTCGCTAAAAGCCTCGGCATAGACCGCATTCATCTGGCTGAACAGGTACATTTCCTGAAGATAAACTGTGGTCTTGACCACGCTGTCGAGCGTAGTTCCCGCGTCGGCCAAGATGTTGCGTATGTTGGTAATTACCTGGCGCGTTTGCTCCTGCAGCGACACAGGCACTTCACCCGTATCGGGATTTACCGGCAACTGCCCCGAAACGAAAATCATATTTCCACACTTGATGGCATTGCTATAGGCCCCTATCTCTTGCGGGGCATGATTGGCTTCAATCTTTTGTTTCATTTATCCTTATTATTAATCAATGTTCGTTATACTGTGAAGCGAGAGCCTCGGCACATCGCTCACCGTCGATGGCCGCCGACACGATGCCGCCCGCATAACCGGCACCCTCGCCACATGGATACAGTCCCTGCACAGTGACGTGGTGAAGAAGTTCATTGTCGCGCGGTATGCGCACCGGCGATGAGGTGCGCGTTTCCACACCTATGACGATGGCATCGTTTGTGAGAAATCCTTTTGCCGCACGACCAAAGACCTGAAAGCCACGGCGCAGTCGATTGCCAATGAATGGCGGCAGCCACTGGTCGAGCCGTGACGGTTGCAACCCGGCACTGAACGACGATGGTGGAATGAGACGTGATGGCTTGCCCTCCACAAAATCCTTCATGCGCTGCGCACCGGCCACCTGGCTGTGCCCGGCCTGTTCAAAGCAAGTGCGCTCCATGTCTTCTTGAAAGCGCATCATGGCCAGCACCCCCTCGCCAGCATATTGCTGAGGTAAATCCTCGGGGCGCACCTCCACCACCATGCCCGAATTGGCCCAGTAGGTGTTGCGATGACTGGGCGACATGCCGTTCACCACCAGTTGCCCGGGCGCACTGGCTGCGGGCACCACTACACCACCAGGACACATGCAGAACGAGTACACGCCGCGGCCGTCGACCTGAGTAACAAAATTATATTCGGCCGCAGGCAGATACTCACCTCTACCAGCCTGATTGTGATACTGGATTTGGTCGATGAGATGCTGCGGATGCTCCAGACGGACACCCACAGCAATACCTTTAGCTTCCAGCTTGATATCTTCTCCATGTAGCATTTCATAGACATCACGTGCCGAGTGGCCAGTGGCCAAAATCACCGGGCCTTCATATCGAGAACCGTCGGCACACACCACGCCTTCCACTTTGCCATCATTCATTATTAGCTCGGTCACTCTCGTGCAAAAGTGCACTTCGCCGCCACAATCCAGGATTGTGTGGCGCATGCGTTCAATGATGCCGGGCAATCGGTCGCTGCCGATGTGCGGGTGCGCGTCAACGAGGATGTCTTCGCTGGCTCCATGCTGCACAAAGATGCCCAAGATGCGGTCTACCGAACCGCGCTTCTTGCTGCGGGTATAGAGTTTTCCATCGCTATAGGCACCTGCACCACCCTCACCGAAGCAGTAATTGCTATCGGGGTCAACAACACCCTCACGAGAGATGCGCGCCACATCTTTGCGCCGCGAAATCACATCTTTGCCTCTCTCAAGCACGATGGGTTTCACGCCCAGTTCTATAAGCCTCAAGGCTGCAAAGAGCCCACCCGGACCAGCCCCCACAACGATAGCTTGCCGCCGGTCACCACCTACCGGTGTGTAGGCAATGGGCGGCACCAAGTAATCGGTCGTCATGGGCTCATCTATATAGACACGCACCTTGAGATTGACCATCACATTGCGCTGGCGGGCATCTATCGAGCGCTTAATGACGCGCACCCCGGTGATGCGATCTTGCGAGATATGCTCCTCGCTGGCAATGAAGTGCGCGATGTCTTTTACGTCGTGTGCCACACGGGGAGTGACACGCAATTGCATTTCCTTTATCATGATTTATTATTTACTCTTTTCTTGAGGGCGCTACAGGCATCAGAGTGGTGCTGTCGGTCTTGACGGAATCCGTCGGCAAGCTAGTAGCCGTAGTTGGTTTCAACTTGGGTCGCAGGAAATCAAACGGACGGTCAAAGTCGTGTTTCCACACCACACCCACGCCCTGTGTGGTGACCGCATTGCGCACATAATAATTCTGGTCGTTGAAATGGTTGTAGGCCTTGAGACGCAATGTGCCTTTGGGATTGAGCAGATACTCAATATCAAAGTCGCCTATGAAATTGGTGTTTCGCGTGTTATATGTATTATCGCGATAACCGAAGATTCCATTTAGTAACAAGCGGTTATTGAGCAACTGGCTCGACAGGGCCAAATCCACTTCCATATCACTGAAGTCACCCTTATTACTGCGGAAGTTGGGCGAAATGGTCCACTTATCGCTCATCTTTCCCAGCATGCTCGACAACTGTGATGAGATGGTAGAGGATGCCACCGACGACAACTCGTTGCCACGGTTAGTGACATTCATGTAATCGGGCGTATAGAAGCGGTTGAGTGCCAACAGATAAATAATCTGGCGGTTCATCATGTCATCGGTGCTGATGATGCTTTTCACTTTGCGATAGGCATCTGTCGTGAGCGTGGGGAACTCAAGGTCGAACGAGATGTCGGGTTGACTCATCACTCCCTTTGCCCGCAAGAGTGCATGCACCGGAACATTGGTGCGTGTGATTTCGCGATCTTGCGCAAAGCTTTCATCCAGGTCTCGCAGATTGGCATTCAGCGAATACACTGCCTCTAAATCCAAAACAGCGGCATAGGGATTGCCCTGGAATGTAATGGAACTGCCGTCGCGAATGGTAAAGTCCTTGATAATAATGTCTTGCAACGTGAAATTATAATTGCCTCGTTCCAGCGTGTAAGTGCCATAAACGGTCAGCTCGTCGGCATCGTTATAGGTCATGCGCATGCTGCCACTGCCGCGTGCTTTGACACGGTCGCCACCCACCGGGTCCATTACCAGCACCAGTTGTGCTTCGGGAGTAATGTCGCCCTGCAGGTCGATGGTGTAGTGAGTGGGAGCCGACTGCTCCTGCTGTTGCACCTGCGCCGTGAGCCGTCGCAAAATCTCGGGAATGGTATCTGACACCACAGAATCGACAGGCACGTCTTTCTTATCACGATCGCGGAAAGTAATGAACTTGTAATCACTGGCCTCCTCGCTATTGCTTAGCACAAAGGTAAAAGCACTGTTTGGTGCCGTGGTCATGTTCACTTTAATATCCACTTGCCCCGGTTCACCTGTGACAAAAGCGGCTCCATTGCCATAAACAGTGCCGTACCACCGCGGATTAATGCTTTCGTTAGTGTCGTAAGATAACAAGTTCTTGGCATCGGTGACATTAAACTCAAACGAGGGGTCGTGGAAGCTATCGTGCCGCAACCAGCCTCCCAACATGGCCTCGTGCCCGTCGCGGTCATGAATGCGGATTTGGTCGAAGGCTATATAGTCAGGCACAATGTGTATCGATTCGTTGGAACAAGTATAATACACATTGGTATAGTCCAACTTGAACGTGAGACTGTCAACTTTAATATCACCATCCAGATTGATGGTGTGGAAATTGCCCAGCAAAGTGGCATGCCCACTCGCTTCACCTCTCACATCGCTTGTGAAGGCCGCCATAAAAGGCTTGAGGAACGACACATTCACCTTATTTGCATCAAATTCAAGATACAGAGAGTCGCGTGTCACAAAGATGGCACCATCTATGATAGAATGTTCTCCGTTGTCCTGATTCAAATCGGCATAAATCGACACGGCTTTTTCGTCGTTGAGCCAACTGCTTTTGATGTCGGCATCACCCATCACGGCCTCATTATAACTCAAATTATCAACGTGGAGACCGGGAGTTGACAGTCGCGGCGCACCCGAGAACAAATCGCTGGCATAGAAACGGCCGGTGGCGCGACCACCAAAGTCCACATTGTCGATATTCAGTGTCTCAAAAATATAGTCGAGGCTCATGTCGTTCAGTTCCAGGCATAACTCATCATCGGGATTGCGAGAGGCCTTTCCGTTGATGCGTATCCACTGGTTCTCGTTGTGACCATTGAGGTCTTCTACAGTGATGACACCATCATCAATGTGCACGCGTGCATGTTCCACCTGCCACGCTGTGTCGTTAAACACCACCTGGGTGGGATTGATGTCGATGGTGGCATCTAGCGTGCGATTCTCATTTCGCTTCAATAGTGCCGACACATTCAGGTCGCCGCTGAAATTCTGTTCACGCATCACACGCCATCCCACATTGGCGTCTAGCCGGTCGTTCATTCCCGTTGCATCGAGGCTCAATGATATCTTTCCATTTTTGGAGGGCACCAGTGATGAGGCATGTAACGAGGCCACGTGAGAGGCGCTGTCGATGCGTGCCTCAAGAGATGTGCCTTCTATAATCTTATTGCCTTGCAACAGATAAGGCGCATCGATGTTCACCTGCATATTGCCCGATGACGCATCCATGAAACCATTGAGCGTGGTCGTGTGCACCACTTTGACTGGCAGTTTCAAGAACGACTGCAGTTCTTCATCTGGATTCAGCGTGAAGTCGAATTGAAAGTTATCACCGGTATCGGTTCTACCGATGTAAGCGCTGAAATATTGCGGGAACGACTTGCTGAGCATGGTCTTGACCGATGGTATCAGCGTTTTGAGATGATACCGCCCCGAGACATGCCCGGTGAAATAATCACTCGTCAGGTCGATGCTTTGCGGTATCGACGAGTTATCGGCCTCCAGCAACAATGAATCTAAGTGTATTCCTTTATCCTCATTATTTACAAAGTTGATATCTGAAAGCAGCACGCTTCCCGTGGCATTGTCCAGTGAATTGCCCACAAAGGCCATGTCGGCCTTAAGCGATAGCGTTTGCTGAGGATATTTTTTCAACACTCCCCAGGTCGACGGACGCACATTCTTGACATCGGCCACCGCCTGAATACGCGTTGACGGCCCGTCGATGTGCGCATTGCCATCGAGCACGATGCAGCCCACCTCATCGTTAACCGCCAAGTGCCCTTCATAGTCATTGCCCTTGACCACGATATCGGCATCTATATTGTTGTAGCGCCGGCCCTTGAAATCAAAGTGCTGCACGTAGCCATCGACTTTGCCGTTGAGGACTTTATTTTTCAGCGAGACGCTGGCATCGGCATTGAGTGCCACTGAACCGAAGTCGTGTTTATCCAGCAGTGTTCCCAGGTTCAGCCCCTCGGTGGCCACATGTCCCGAAAATTGCTTCTCGCCAGTTTTTTTCAGGTTAGCCATTTTTCCGTCCAGTTGCACAGAGCCTAGCGAGGTTGATATATCTCCCTTTATGCGCAAAGCTGACGTGTTTCCGCTCAACGCCACATCGGTGACGACATCGCCACAACGGGTGATGATGCCACGGGCCTGCGGCGAAAGGGCTCCAACGGCCGATACCACCCGCCCCACCTCCAAGGCAGAAGCCTTTAATTTTAGCTGTCGAAAATCGTAGGTGAGGTCGGCAGGCGATTGCAAACGCCCAACATAACCTTTCACGTTCACAGCCAGTTGACCTTGTGCATCATTCAACTTGAGCACCGGGATGTGAACCTCATCGAAATTGCCGTTGAACGAGGCGCTGACGGTAAGAGGGTCGTCCCACGTGGCCAGTGACGGCACAAACGCCTTGAAATCGGCTGGCGTAACCACATTATTCTTGATGTCTAGCGACAGTGGCATAGTTTTAATCTCTGCGCCGAGATTCTTTAGAGAACTATAGGCAAGACTCACTTCATCGACCCACACATTGCTGCGGGGCAACTCCACACTCACATTGCTTACTCGCAGAGCAGTATCGGTAACCAGTGCTTGCGCTTGCAATTTTTCCAGAACAAAACCACTTCGTTCATTAAACGCCAGACGCTTGATTTGGATGTCAAAATCGTTATTCTTCAGTCTGGGGAGGTCCACATCAGCCTTCAGTTCTGAAATGGCGATGTGATTGGGGTCGAACACTCCCGATGATTTGCGAATGGCATCCAGCACGTCATAGGTGAGGTCGCTCTTGCGCACCACCACGTTGCGCACCTGAACATCGAAGGGTTTCGGCGGCTGGTCATCCTTGGGCTTGAAGGCATCGATGATAAATTGCAAGTTGGTAGGGCTATCCTTATCGGGGCGTGTGACTCGGCCATGCAACCCTATGATTTCGCCATAGGTGACCACAACACGGCCATCGGCCAGCAGGCGATAAATGTCTATTCCCGCACCCAGTTTCTCGATGTAGAGCAATGAGTCGCCTTGCTGGTCGGGGATGTTCACTCCACCCAGCACCACTTGGTTGAATGGCTTGATGGTAATGTCGTTAATGGTGACAGGCGTATTCAGATATTCGCTCAGGGCTTTTTCTCCCTCATGCTTGATGCGATTTTGCACACCAGGCACAGACAACGCCACATAACTGCCCACGAAAAGCAACACCGGCACCACCAGCAATGTCACCACCACCAGCCGTAACAGTCGATAAAAGCCTTTTGCCACCCTTTTCATCAGTATATTCGGGGTCTAACAATGGTTAAGCTTCCAGCTGCTCGCATTGTGCCAGCCAGATGCTGGCCGACGCGTCGCTGGGCATGCGCCAGTCGCCACGTGGCGACAACGAGACGCTACCCACTTTGGGGCCATCGGGCAAAGCCGACCGCTTGAACTGCTGCGAGAAGAACCTGCGCACAAACATGGTGAGCCAGCGTTTGATGATGGCTGCATCGTAGGTGTCTTTAAACGCCTTTTTCGCAAGGAAAAATATCTTGCGAGGCTCATAGCCGTGGCGAATCATGTTATACAAGAAGAAGTCGTGCAACTCATACGGACCGATGATGTCTTCGGTCTTCTGCTTGATGTTTCCGGCTTCATCGGCAGGTGTTAGTTCGGGACTGATGGGGGTGTGCAACACGTCGAGCAGCGTTTCGCGCACCACCAGTCCCGTGGGATTTGAAGCATTTGCCTGATCGGCAAACCACATCACCAGGTGCTTGGCTAGCGTCTTGGGCACTCCGCCGTTCACATTATACATCGACATGTGGTCACCGTTATAGGTGCACCAACCCAGCGCCAGTTCCGACAGGTCGCCTGTGCCTAGCACAAGCGAACCGGTCTTGTTGGCATAATCCATCAAAATCTGGGTGCGCTCGCGGGCTTGGGCATTTTCGTAGGTGGTGTCATGGCTGTCCAGACTGTGCTCGATATCGGCCAGGTGCTTGGCCACAGCATCGGCAATGGGAATCTCCTTTACTGTAATTCCTAGGGCCCTCATCAGTTCTAGGGCATTGGTGAGTGTACGGCCCGTAGTCCCGAATCCGGGCATCGTAATGCCATAGATGCCTTTGCGGTCCAGCCCGAGTTTGTCGAATGCTCGGCATGCCACCATCAAAGCCAGCGTCGAATCCAAACCTCCTGAGATGCCCACGACCAAACTCTTGATTCCCGTATGGCTAAGGCGCCGCATCAGTCCCATAGTCTGGATATTCACGATTTCTTCACAACGAGAATTGAGTCGGTCGGTCTCGATAGGCACAAAGGGCATCCGGTTCACCGGGCGTTTGAGTTCCACCTGATTGTAGTCGACACTAGACAAATAAAACTGTTCATGACGATAATTGCGACACCAGACCGAATGAGCATCGGCAAACGAAGTGTTCACCCGCCGTTCATGGCACAGGGATTCAATATCGATGTCGGCCACAACCATTTGAGGTTCTAATGAAAAGCGTTGTGCCTCTTCCAGCACCGTTCCATTTTCTGCAACAACGGCATTGCCGGCAAATACCAAATCGGTTGTCGACTCTCCAAATCCCGACGACGAATAGACATAGGCTGCAATGTGACGAGCACTATGCCCCTTGATCAAGTCCATCAGATAGTCGTGCTTGCTCACCAACTCATTTGATGCCGATAGATTAACCAGCACATTTGCACCGTTGAGCGCAGCCAGCGACGTGGGCGGAATAGGGGTCCACAAGTCTTCACAGACCTCAACACCCACTACTGCCCTCCCCGACCGGAACAGCATATCTGTCCCAAACGGATATTCTCTCTCTGCAATGTTTATAGTTCCAGCCGAGCGGGCCATGGTAGACAGGCCACTGGTAAACCAGCGCTTTTCATAAAACTCCTTATAATTGGGAATATAAGATTTTGGCACCACTCTCATCGTGTCGTCCGACATCACTACGGCGCAATTAAACAATTGGTCGCCATTTCGCAGTGGAGCACCCACAATCACCATCATGTGCATCGATTGCACGCGCCCATGAATGTGTTCCAGGGCTTGTTCCACTTGACTGAGCAAGTGGTCATTTCCAAGCAGGTCGCCACAAGTGTAACCCGTCAAAGCGAGTTCGGGCAAAACAAGCAGTTGCACATGCTGTTCGTGGGCTTTAACAATCATGTCCATAACAGATTGAGTGTTGGCATCCACATCGGCAACATTCACTTGTGGAACACCGGCAGCCACTCGAAAATATCCATAATCACCCTCCTTTTGACGGATGTATGCTCTCATTGAATCCATTGTAATTAAATTTTAACCAACAAAATTACAAAAAACATACCAAACGAGTGACATACTCCACACTTTTTCTGCGCCTATAATGATTTTTAGGAATTTTAGAAGTTGGTGAAGGATTGAACGGGTCATAGAAGTTGCCAAACGCGCCTCGACCCACAGGCAACGACTCGTTACCCACGCTGCAGCATCAGGTAAGTTGCGGTTCGGCTGCAGTCACCTTCCTTCTCCGTGCCACCACACGCCCCATTTCGCCCGTGTTGCTCACTTTTAATGCAAATCAACTAAAATTAGAGGGTGTGTCATAATTCTGGCGCACCCTTTTGTTGTAACATGTTGTAAAACATATAACAAAGCCTCTACTTTCCCAAGCGGAGGCTTTGTCATGTCAAAAAGTTTTAGTAACTTTGTGACAATCAATTTATTTAAAAAA
>JAGAYZ010000078.1 GCA_017940245.1 Muribaculaceae bacterium
TATATTCCTATCACCAGTGTCACCAACAACGCGCCTGCCACCTACGGCAGCTGCTCCAGCGGCTATACCGCCCAAGTGACCCGCATCGCCCCCTACGCCTGCCGGAATAATACCAAGCTCACCAGCGTGGGACGCAGCGACTTGGGAGCCTACACCAACTTTGAAAGCGTGGGTGAGAGAGCTTTTCAAGGCTGCACGGCGCTCACTTTTGTGTGTATCCCTTGTGGCGATATTTACTATGCGGCGTTCCTAGGTTGCACCGCGCTCACCAGCGTGCAACTCTATTCCAATACCGACATTGACAAAGGCGTCAGTGCAGTCTATAATTATGCTTTTTCAGAATGTACCAATCTACATGAGCTCATGCTAACCAACAAATCGATTTGTTATGTGGGTAACTTGGGGACCACTGCATCCGATTTCAAGTGCTATGTGCCACTCAGATTTTATTATTCAGTTTACACAGATTTATCATCTTTATCATCCACCGCTATTTCGAAGATACATCCTTTTGTCAGACCCGAAAACGAATGGACCCCCATCTCGTGCCACCAACCCTTGCAACTGACTAGTGACGCCGAGTTTTACATCGTTGAAACCGTCACCCGAATGGGCGATGACACTTTTATTGCCCACAAGAAGAAGGTGACAGGCAACGTGACAGCCCTCACTGGCATGATGATGAAGGCAACTCCAGGCACAATCTATCGACTCAACGTGGTAAGTTCCGGTACTAACTATTCCGGCAATTTGCTCAAGAGTGCGGTGGGAAAGAATTATTATGAACCCACAAATTATACATCCGACCTTTTTTACTACGATGATGACGAGCGTTATTTCCTCCGCTGGACAACGGGAGTTTCGCCCAGTGGAAGTGCATATATGTCGTATAGTAACACCAATCTTCAGCCCTACAATATCTACTTCGACGGCACTTTTGCGCCCCTTAACCTGAAAATCTGCAATCAAAGAGTCACTACCGAGAACTGCGGTGACTTAACGGTAATCAACGGCGTGAGCGGCGAACAGGTGAAGTTTGACCCATCAACGCGCACACTCACGCTCAAAAACGCTACCATCAATGGCCCCATCTCTACCGAGGACGATGGAATAACTATCAATGTCGTCGGCACCAATACCACCAAGATGATATGGCTCGATGGGGGTGTCCCTCGTGAAATTTCCACTATCACCGGCGGCGGCACGCTGAATATGCTTGAACCATTATATTCCGATCACGACTTGACCATCAAGGGCGGCACCAAAGTTTCCATTACAGGAGCCACACCCGGTCAACCGCAGTATGAAACTACCGACTATGCCATCGAAAACACATCTCAATTAAACAACGGCCACGCTTACCTCACCCTTGAAGGTGCCGCGACCGAGCTGCGCATCACCAGTGCGAAGCATCTGATCCGCTCCACGCTCAAGCTGAACGATGGCCTCTACATTGCCCAACCCAAGGGCACGACGCTCAAGGTGTTTGGTTGGAGCTCCGATGGCGGTGTGCTTGTTGATGCCTATGGCAATGAGCTGTATAACACCTCTGTGCTCATCACTGGTGCCGCACCACGCGGCTTCAAGCACAACGGGCTGTGGTATGAGCAAACCGGTACCAACACCGTGCAGTTCATCGAGCCGCAACTGGGCGAAAACTACACCGGCGACGTGGTCATTCCCGAGGTCTTTTCGCGCGGCACTCAAGTGTATGTGGTGACTAAAATTGACACCTGCGCTTTCTCCAGCACAAGTGTCACCAGCGTGGAAGTGCCCGCATCAGTGACGTCTATCGACGACAAGGCGTTCTATGGCGCTAAGAACTTGAAGTCGCTTTTGCTTCTCCCCGACAAGGCACCCAACAAATACACCCTGCTCGGTGAAAATTTCGTGGGCAGCAATGCCTCGGGATTTACATGCTACGTGAAGAATAATACCCTTCTCACCTGGATGCAAACCTATAATTCGATTAACTTCCTGCCATGGGTAGTGACCAATAGCGACAACGGCTTCCTCACCTTCTCGTGCGCTCGAAACGTCACACTGCCCAATGGCTTGACGGCATATCGCGTCTCTGGATTCGACCAAGCCCGTCGCATGGCAACCACCACCAAGCTCACCAATTCGCGCATTCCCAGCAAGAATGGCGTGATACTCAAGGGTGAACCCGGCACATGCTACTTGCTCTCGGCAGCCACATCGCCAACCGCTGTGGGCGACAACATGCTGCGCTCGCTTCTGGTGACGGGCGATATACCTTACGCGCCACTGGCAACCAATCCCGACGACTCCAAAGCCTACTTCCTCGGCAATAGCTGCCAGCAATGGAACGAGTTCCAAAACAACATAGACCTATTCATGAAACTTAACACCGGCATCGCTTATTTGGCTGTGGATAAGACCCTGCTCGGCGACGATTACACCTCACCGGTGCAACTCGACCTGTGGAGCACCACCACAACGGTAACCGGCGACGTGGATGGCGACGGCAAAGTGGATGTGAGTGACGTGAACGCGGTAATCAACATCATCCTCAAGACCAAGCAGGCCAGTGATTATCCCGGCAATGCCGATGTGGATGGCGACACCAAGATAGATGTAAGCGATGTGAACGTCATCATCAACCTGATTCTGAAAGTGAATTAGTTAATCATGAATA
>JAGAYZ010000009.1 GCA_017940245.1 Muribaculaceae bacterium
GATGACGCTCTCTGCACACTGTGGCTATACCTTTGCCACTGACAATCTCACTTACTACGTCTAATTTCTCTTCAAAATAATGTTTCATATAAAAAACTGCACCTCAAAAGTTTTGTGTCTAACTTTTGGGGTGCAGTTCAATCCCATTCTCAGGCGGTTGATTTGCAAAGAGAGTGAGCCATAACTGAATTATGACACACCCTCTTGTCTTTTGCGACACCATTCAATCAATGTAGTTTTGCATCAAGAAATCGCAAAACTACATTTTATGATTGACACCGACCAACTCACTTCGCTTATCTCGGCGTTCAGAGTCGAGACCGAGAAAGAAAGCATCTCGCCCGAGACTGTCGGCAAGCTGCTGCAAGATATTGTCGACCTGCTCTCCACTGCATCGACGGACGCGGAGCGCCAAATCCTCGACGACTGGAAAGCGCTGCTCTCGCAGTACACCGTTGTTTATGATGTCGCCCACGCTACCGGCATGGCCGACATGGCCGACATGGAGCACATGTTTCTCACACTGAAAGGCCGCAGCCTACGCAACGGCGCGACATTCACCTCGTCGGTACCGCTGTCGGCGGCAACCGATATACAAGCCGGGGTGATGTCAGCAAGCCATGTGCAAGCCATCATGTCGTTGCAGGCCTCACTGCCGCAGGTGCGCTCGGCCGTTACCGCCTTGCAGTCCACCGCACAACAGCACGGATGGCAGTTGGCGGCCATTCAAGCGGCGGGCTATGTCGTGACCGACATTCGCCAAGGCACAGGCCATGCCTCGAAGATTAACCTTTCCATCACCAAGCACGATGTGCGAACAGGTGAGGACTTCGCAGGGCTGGGTACCTGCACAATCGCGCCCGCAGCGGCATCTATGTCACCAGCGACGGTCGCAGGGTCATCAAGTAAGTTCACTGCACCCATCGCAGCACAGATGGGTTCCAAATAATTTAGTGTGCCGCAAGTCGTAAGTGAATCGACTTGCGGCACAACTGTTTTGGCATTGTTGGACTCCTGTTTTCGTCACCTGATGATAAGCAGATTATTCAGCCCAGGCAGCAAACTGCGTACAGTGGACTACCTGCTCAGATACCAGAACCATCTGTATGAGATAAGCAGCGTTTACCGTTTTCTGGACAGGCTATGCGACAGGCGTGGCGGTGAAGACATCAAGTCACAGGTGGAGCAGATAGCCTATGCCATACCCAAAAGGTTGTAGGCGATTACACAGCGCGTGAAGGAATGGTCTATGTGCGCGACGATGATACCAAGCGTAGCCCCTTTGGGCAACCGCCCGTTGTCGCTAACTATTTCTATCATGAGCAAGTCAAGAAGTCGGCTATAGTGAGGGCTCGGTAAATTTTTTACGCAAACACTCGGCTAAAAAAACTAAAAATCGCTGGAAACTAAGTATCGTTTACTTAATTACCAGCGATTTCTGATTTTTGTCGGGGTACCTGGATTCGAACCAGGGACCTCCTGCTCCCAAAGCAGGCGCGCTAACCGGACTGCGCTACACCCCGCCTGATGCTACTGCCTAATGGCAAAAGCGGTGCAAAGGTACACATTATTTGGTAATTGGCAATAAAAAATCGTTTTTTTGTTGTGTGATTTCCTCATTTTTTCCGATTTGGTGGTGATTTTAGCAGATTTATTGCTAATTTTGCAGTTTGATAAAGACAACATTATAACATTTCACATAGCTATGTATAGAACGAAGACATGCGGGGAACTGCGGCTGGCCAATGCCGGCGAGCAAGTAACCCTGGCCGGATGGGTGCAACGCACTCGCAAAATGGGTGGCATGACGTTTGTGGATCTGCGTGACCGATATGGTATTACTCAGATAGTGTTTAACAACGAGGTGGACGCTGCCCTGTGTGACAACGCCAACAAGCTGGGTCGTGAATTTGTGGTGCAAGTTACAGGCACGGTGGCCGAGCGCAGCAGCAAGAATGCCAACTTGCCTACGGGCGACGTTGAAATCATAGCCACGGCAATGAATGTGCTCAGCGAGAGTGCCACACCGCCGTTCACCATCGAGGACAACACCGACGGCGGCGATGACCTGCGCATGAAGTATCGCTATCTGGACTTGCGCCGCAACTGTGTGCGCAAGAACCTGGAATTGCGTCATCGCATGACCATCTTGATTCGCAACTTCCTTGACTCTCGCGACTTTATCGAGGTGGAAACTCCCATCCTGATTGGCTCCACGCCCGAGGGCGCACGAGATTTCGTGGTGCCGTCGCGCATGAATCCGGGTCAGTTCTATGCGTTGCCACAGAGCCCGCAGACGCTTAAGCAGCTGCTCATGGTGGCAGGTTTCGACCGCTATTTCCAGATTGCCAAGTGCTTCCGCGACGAGGATTTGCGTGCCGATCGTCAGCCCGAGTTCACACAGATTGACTGCGAGATGAGCTATGTGCACCAGGACGACGTGCTGGAAATCTTTGAGGATATGGCTCGCCACCTGTTCAAGGAAGTGCGCGGCGTGGAGTTGCCGGCCAAGTTGCAGCAGATGACCTGGCACGATGCCATGCGCCTGTATGGTAGCGACAAGCCCGACCTGCGCTTCGGCATGCAGTTTGTGGAATTGATGGACGTGATGAAGAAGGGCAAGTTCGGGGTGTTTGACGATGCAGCCTATATCGGTGGTATCTGTGTGCCCGGTTGCGCCGACTATTCGCGCAAGCAACTGGATGAACTCACCAACTTTGTGAAACGTCCGCAAGTGGGCGCCAAGGGGCTGGTTTATGTGAAGTACAATGCCGACGGCACAATCAAGAGCAGCGTGGACAAGTTCTATGACGAGGCCGACTTGCTCGAACTCAAGAAAGCCATGGGAGCCAGCGATGGCGACCTGGTGCTCATCTTGAGCGGCGACAATGCCAACAAGACGCGCATCCAGTTGTGCTCGTTGCGTCTGGAGATGGGCGAGCGTCTGGGGTTGCGCGACAAGGACAAGTTTGAGTGCTTGTGGATTGTTGATTTCCCGCTGTTTGAGTGGAGCGACGAGGAGCAGCGCCTCATGGCCACGCATCACCCGTTCACGATGCCTAACCCCGATGATATTCCCTTGCTTGACGAGCATCCCGAGCGCGTGCGCGCTATGGCCTACGATTTTGTGTGCAACGGAATCGAGGTGGGTGGCGGCAGTCTGCGTATCCACGATGGCAAGTTGCAGGAGAAAATGTTTGAGATATTGGGCTTTACTCCCGAGCGTGCCATGGCACAGTTTGGTTTCTTAATCAACGCTTTCAAGTATGGCGCACCACCTCACGCAGGCCTGGCCTTCGGTCTAGACCGTTTTGTGTCGATTATGGCAGGTCTTGACAGCATCCGCGACTGCATTGCATTCCCCAAGAACAACAGCGGCCGCGATGTGATGCTTGATGCTCCCAGTGAAATCGCGCAGGAGCAACTCGATGAGTTGTATCTCAACGTTGATGAGCAGCGAGTGAACTTGCTCAAGAACAAGTGAGAGCGATGAAAGCGCAAGAAATATTTGACGCCATTGAGGAGTTGGCGCCGCTGCGTTTTCAGGAAGACTACGACAATGCCGGTGTGCAAGTGGGCGACCCGCTCACACAAGTCAGTGGCGTGTTGTTGTGCACCGATGTCACTCCTGCAGTGTTGCAGGAAGCCATTGAGCGCGGTTTCAATGTGGTCATCTCGCATCATCCGCTCATCTTCCGTGGCCTGAAGAAAATAGCAGGTCGCACACAAGTGGAGCGCATGGTGGCGACCGCCATCAAGCACGACATCATCGTCTATAGCGCACACACCAACATGGACAACACTCCAGCCGATGGCGTGTCGTTCAAGATGGCTGAAAAGCTGGGGTTGACCGATGTGGAATTGCTAGATCCGCACCGTGATGCTGGTACCTTTGCTGGCGATGCCCCGGTGCTTTACGGCTCGGGCGTGGTGGGCAACACTAGCCTCATCTCAGCCGGCGACCTCATGGTCAAGGTGCGCAACGCATTTGGCGTAAAGGCCATCCGCTACAGTGGTGATGCCGCGACGATGGTTACACGTGTGGCGCTGTGTGGCGGAGCCGGGTCGTTTCTCATCGACAAGGCAATAGCTGCGGGCGCGCAGATTTTTCTCACTGGCGACATGAAATATCACGACTTCATGGGGCACGAGCACGAAATTGTGCTGGCCGATATGGGTCATTACGAGAGCGAACAGTTCACAAAAGAGATTTTTTATGACATTATTCAGAAAAAAAATCCTAACTTTGCAGCCGCTTTTGCTCGAGAAGAACGAAATCCCATCAATTATATATCATAAAGTATGGCAAAACAAGAGAAAGAATTGACGGTAGAAGAACGTCTGAAACACCTGTACAACTTGCAACAGACACTCTCTGAGGTGGATCGCATCAAGACCCTGCGCGGAGAATTGCCTCTGGAAGTTGAAGACCTTGATGACGAGATAGCACGTCTGAACACGCGCAAGGCCAACTTCGAAGAGGAAATCGCTGCGCTCAAGAAGGAGATTGACGACCAGCAAGAGAATCTGGAAAAGGCCGAAAAACTCATCGACAAGTACACCAAGGATCAGGACAACGTGCGCAATAACCGCGAGTATGACTACCTGACCAAGGAGATTGAGTATCAGCACCTCAACATTGAGCTGGCCGAGAAGAAAATGAACGAAGCCGCCCGCAAGATTGAGGTCGTTAAGGCCGAGATTGCCAAGACACAAGAGTTGCTCGATGACAACGAGCATGTGCTGGCTGAGAAGAAGAGCGAGTTGGACGAAATCGTTTCAGAAACCAAGCAAGACGAGGAAAAACTCCGTGAAAAGGCAAAACGCCTGGAGAACAAAATTGACTCGCGCCTGCTCACTGCCTTCAAACGCATCCGCAAGAACGCCCGCAATGGTCTGGCCGTGGTCTATGTCCAGCGTAACGCTTGCGGTGGCTGCTTTAATCGCATCCCGCCTCAGCGCCAGATGGAAATCAAGATGCGCAAGAAGATTATCGTGTGCGAGTATTGCGGTCGCATCCTCATTGATCCGGCACTGGCCGGCGTGAGCGAAGCCGACGCCAAGAACGCATAATCGCGCGCATCGGTCATCAACACCGCTTGATATTAGCGTTGTAGGGCCGTGGGGGAGTTTCCCTTTGGCCGCCAACAAGATATGAAGCAGTAAGTTGCCCACTCATCAGGGCGGCCTACTGCTTTATTTTGTCCTGCCGCTATGTGCTCGGTGCACTCTAGGCTCATAACTCATGGCTTGTGGCAACTACACTCATTATAGCACACATTGGTAAACTGCGATTTACGGCAGCGGGAAATCAATCGTTTGCCGTGGCAAGCCCAAATTTTATCTGCGATTAAAATGGAGTAGCCTTGTAGGTGTCGGTTCGTTTTATTAATTTTGCGACAGAAAAAAAACGACGAAGCAATGAACGGAATGGGTAAACTCTACTTTAGATATGGTACCATGGGGTCGGCCAAGACTGCCATGCTGCTCACGCAGGCCTATAATTTTGAGGAACGCGGCATGGAATACCTGTGCATGAAACCCATCATCGACGACCGCGAGAACGATAATGTGATTCGCTCGCGCATAGGCATTGAGCGCAAGTGTGAATGGATATATCCCGACACCGATATCTATGCTGTGATCAAGCAACTCTATGAGAGCACCCACATCGTCAAGAACTGGATTTTAATTGATGAGGCGCAGTTTCTGTCGGCCAGCCAGGTCGACCAGTTGGCGCGCATCGTAGATGACTACGGTACTAATGTGGTGTGCTACGGATTGCGCACCGACTTTCAGTCGCACATGTTTGAGGGCAGCCGCCGCCTATTTGAGCTGGCCGATAGCATCGACGAGGTGAAATCTACCTGCTCGTGTGGCCGCAAAACCATCATCAACGCTCGCATCGACTCCACCGGGCAGATTGTGACCGATGGAGAACAAGTGGAGATAGGCGGCGACGATAAATACGTGGCCTTGTGTCGCCGTTGCTGGCGCAACCGCCGCATTGAGAGTGCGAGCCGCGGCGCACTCAAGTTTGAGTGAGCCGCAGCCCGGCCGGAACTCATTTCTTGCGCGTGAACAGGTGCAGCACCCAGTTCACCACCGTGAGCACGATGCTGAAGAGCAGGGCGTTGAAGAAGCCGTCCACTTTCATGAAATCGGTGCACCAGTCACACAGCAGCACCATGAGCGCATTAATCACCAGGCTGAACAAGCCCAGGGTGAGCACGTTGAGGGGGAGTGTGAAAAACTTGACAATAGGGCGAATCAAGGCATTGATAAGTCCCAGAACGATGGCCACTACAACGGTGGCCCACCACGGTGTAACATTTACACCCGGCAATAGCCACGCGGTGATGCCCACAGCAATGGCCGAAACAATTAAGCGTGTCAACATTACGTTAGATATTATAAATCGCGGTAAAGTTATAGCATTTTTCGCACTCAGGCGTAAAAAGTGGCCGAAAAATCCCGTTTTTTCGTGTTTATTGAGTAATTTCGCAGCCGAAAATTGAGAGACTCATGACAATTTCTAGAAAAGATATTTTGAAGCAGGCGGGTGATTATGTGATGATCATCTTCGGCCTGTTTTCCTACTGCCTTGGTTATTCGGCATTTATTCTGCCGGAAAAGGTGGTGACAGGTGGCGTGATCGGTTTGGCCTCGGTGTTCCATTTCGCACTGGGTTGGAACGTGGCTGTGGTGAACTATACCATCAACTTGATACTGCTCATCATGGCCTTCCGCATTGTGGGCAAGCAATTCGTGGTGCGCACCGTGTTTGGGGCCACCATAGCCAGTTTGCTGCTCTACATCATGGTACCGTTGTTCCCGGGGAAGATTGTAGAAGGAGAGCCGTTCATGAACATCATCATAGGGTCCACCCTGTGTGGCCTGGGGCTGGGCATCACCTTCACGCACAACGGCAGCAGCGGCGGAACCGACATCGTGGCAGCCATGGTGGCCAAGTACAGCAATGTGTCGTTTGGCCGCATGATGCTCTACTGCGACGTGTGCATCATCTCATCATCGTTCTTCTTGTTCCACGGTCTGGATAAAGTGGTGTATGGCTTGGTGTTCATGATTGTGAACTCGTTTGTGGCCGACCTGGTTATCAACAACAACCGCCAGGCAGTGCAGTTCCTCATCTTCAGCGAGAAGTGGGAAGACATTGCCAACGCCATCCACAACGAGGCTCACCGTGGGTGCACCCTGCTGCACGGCACGGGCTGGTACACCAAGCGCGACGTGAAAATCCTGATGCTCATGTGCCGCAAGTATGAAGGTAGCCACATCTTCCGCATTGTCAAGGCCATCGACCCCGATGCCTTTGTGACGCAGTCCAACACCGTGGGTGTCTATGGTTATGGCTTCGACCAGATGAAAGTGCGACTTAAGAAGTATCAGCCCAACATTGCCGACGAGAGCATGAGTGCCGCCGACATTCTTGCCACTCAAGGCGAAAAGAGCACCGAGCAGCGATGAAACACCGTCTGCACATCCTAATTGTGATGGTCGTCGGCATTGCTCTTCACTTGCAGGCCGCGCCACCGGTGCCGCTGGCGTTGGGCGTGACCTACAACCGGGCCACAAAGCATCACCAGAATGGATGGGGAATGAAATTGCAGGCCGACCTGGGCTCGCGTCTGAGGCTGGAACCGGAGCTGATGTATTTTGCCGAGCATCACCAGGTGACAACGCTCAATTTGAGTCTAAATTTGCACTGGCGCATTCCGCTCTTCGACCATTTTGGCATCTATCCTCTAGCCGGTCTCAACTATTCGCATTGGGGCTACGAGGGTCCTAACGCCAGCCGCTTGGGCATGAATGTGGGGTGCGGTGCCGAGTATCGGTTCATGAGGGCACTGTCGGGCTTTACCGAAGTGCGCATGCAGCTGGTCTCGCACGAGAGTCAGCCCATTTTCACCTTTGGACTCAAATATCACTTTCAGTAAAAAGCGTAAACAAAATCGTTATAATTAAAATTCAGTAACTATGAAAAAATTGTTTTTATTGGCCGCTATGGCTCTGAGCTGCGTTCTGAGCATGAATGCCGACGCCGGCGATATGGCTGCCGGAATGCAGTTTAGCTATGCATCCAAAAACAGCATGATTGGACTGGGATTTAACTACCAGATCGAGGTGGTGCGCAACCTGCGCGTGCAACCTGAGTTTATCTACTATTTTGAGAACAAGGATATCAGCGACTACAACGTGAACTTGAATTTGCAGTACCTGATTCCCACAAGCAGTTCTGTGAGAATCTATCCCATGGCCGGTTTCTCCTATGTGAATTTCACGGTTCGTCACAAGGCGTTACCCGATACACATTCCGATAAGTTCGGCGCCAACATCGGTCTCGGTTTTGAGTACATGATAAATCGGAATTTCCGATTCTACACCGAGCAGCGTTTCCACATTCTGAAAAAGTGGAACGAGAGCGTGACCGCCTTGGGGTTGCGCTACGCGTTCTGATAAGTTGGCATCTGGAAAAAACAAGGCTGGCCCATGTTCACACACACGAGGGTGAATGTGGGCCAGCCATTGTGTTTTATGCTTCTAGCCGCCTACTTGGGCATAAAGCGCGACGAGTCTTCGCGATCAATGGGAGGCGGTAACTGCTGTTCGTGCGACTCGGCATCGGGAGCAGGAGCAGCAGAATCGGCGGGCTTGTGGCGCTGGTGCTTGTTCTGCCAGTCTTTCACATCTTTAGACATGCGAGTGCCGATAGCCTTCATGTCTTCGAGGCTGCGGTCGATGGTGTCGTCTACTGCTTTCTCGAGCGAGGTGTTGAACGCGAAAGGCAATACCGAGACAAGTGCCGAAATCATGGCCAGCACCGAAAGCACACAACTGGCCTTGAAACCGATGCCCAGCCCCACGACCGAAAACCCCTCGCCGATAACCTCGCCGGGAGTGACTTCGGGTTGATGTGTGAGCGCAATCTCATGAAAATTATAGGTGCGTGCAAAGAAGAACAGTATGCCCAAAATGAGCATTGCGGTGAGTAATCCCCACCAGCGGTTCTTGAGAGTGTTGACCCCGATGGCCAGGAAACATGAAATGAACGGCAGTAACGCAAATGCGATGTGGCGCACGCTAGGAAACTGTGTGATAGTTCCGGCGGTGAAACTGAATCCCGTGATAGTGCCCTGGAACGAGATGTCGTAAAACGGCAGAAACACGTAACATATAAGGGCTAGCACGAGAAGTATGCTAGTAATC
Source organism: Muribaculaceae bacterium (assembly GCA_017940245.1). Lineage (GTDB taxonomy): Bacteria > Bacteroidota > Bacteroidia > Bacteroidales > Muribaculaceae > Sodaliphilus. The sequence continues at coordinate 9,229 of JAGAYZ010000009.1, forward strand.
GGCTTCATGAGCAATCAAAAAAAGTTAGTTCTGAAATGCGAATTTACAGCAAAATCTCCAATTGGCCGCCAGAATGGTTCAAGTTTTAGCATTTTTTTAGTTACACTTTTATAACAGTGCCGAAACAAGTCGTCAACCAAAAAGATGAAGCCGTCGATGGCAAAATGTGAAATAAAAGTTGTAAATTTGCATCATCAATACATGATACTTTGGTTATGGGAAGCATTAATTTTACTCAGATCTTAAGCGCCACGCTGGTGCTACTCAGTATTATAGACATCGTAGGCTCGGTGCCCATCATTCTGCAGTTGCGCGACAAGGGACGCCATGTCGATGCCCTCAAAGCCACCATCTATTCCACCATCCTCATGGTGGGATTCTATTATGGCGGTTACTGGATACTAAACATTTTCAACTGCAACATTCAGTCATTTGCCACGGCAGGCGGGTTCTTGATGTTTCTCATGGCTCTGGAAATGATACTTGACGTGGAAATTTTCAAGAATAACACGCCCTCGAAGGGTGCCACGCTAGTGCCACTGGTGTTTCCGCTCATTGCCGGCGCCGGCGTGCTCACCACGCTCATCTCGCTCAAGGCCATGTACGACGATGTGAACATCCTCATCGGTCTGGCCATCAACATGGCGTGGGTGTATATCGTGATCAAATCCACCGACAAGGTGCAGCGCCTGCTGGGCGAGGGAGGCATCTTCTTTTCGCGCAAGTTTTTCGGCATTATCCTGCTGGCCATGTCGGTGAAAATGATGACCGAGAACATAGCCAAGCTATTCTGACCCCTGCTCGACGACGGCCCGCTCTTGTTGCGGGTGCGTAGAGGGCATGCGGTTTCATCTTTTGTGTCCCCAAACAGGAATCTGGGCGAAAAAATGGAGAATTTTTTCGTTAATTGTTGGCAATGCCGTTTTTTAGCGGTAACTTTGCACTTTAATAGAGAATAAAATAAATAAATAACAACTTAATTTACTGAACTACTATGTGGTTAACTAATTCTTCTGTAGGTCGAAAAGTGGTGATGAGTGTCACCGGACTTTTCTTGATCCTATTCCTGACGTTCCATGCGCTCATGAATGCGGTTGCCCTGATTTCACTGGATGCCTACGAGGCCGTGTGCGAATTCCTGGGTGCCAACTGGTATGCGTTGCTGGGAACCGCTATTCTGGCCGGTGGCTTCGTGTTGCACATCATTTTTGCCTTCTGGCTCACGATGCAAAACCGCAAAGCTCGCGGTGAAAATCGCTACGAGGTGAACAAGAAACCCGCAACCGTGGAATGGGCATCGCAAAACATGCTGGTGCTGGGTCTCATCGTGTTGTGCTTCCTGGTGCTTCATCTGGCGCAGTTCTGGGCCAAGATGCAGTTGCCCGAAATCATGGGTGACTATCCCTTGAGCGGAAAAGAGGCTCTGCAACTCACTTTCAGCCAGCTGTGGGTGGCGCCTGTTTATCTCATTGGTTTTGTGGCCATCTGGTTCCACATCACTCACGGATTCTGGAGTGCGCTGCAGTCGATTGGCACGACCAACGACAAGTGGATTGAGCGCTTCAAGTGCATCGGCTGGTGGTGGGCTACCATCGTGATGCTGCTCTTCGCCGTCGAGGTGTGCTATTTCACTTGGTTCTTTGCCTTGTAATCGCTGAGTATTAACCGTTAACAAAAACTTGTATTGAAAATGGAAGAAACTATCAACAAGACTGCTCAGCCCGTGTTAGACTCTAAAATTCCCGAGGGTCCCATCGCTGAGAAGTGGACTAACTATAAAGCTCATCAAAAACTGGTCAATCCCGCCAACAAGCGCCGCCTCGACATCATCGTAGTCGGAACCGGTCTGGCTGGTGCCAGTGCTGCGGCCACGCTGGGCGAGATGGGCTTCAACGTGCTCAACTTCTGCATTCAGGATTCGCCTCGCCGTGCACACTCCATCGCCGCGCAGGGTGGTATCAATGCAGCCAAGAATTATCAGAACGACGGTGACTCGGTCTATCGTCTGTTCTACGACACCGTCAAGGGTGGTGACTATCGTGCCCGCGAGGCCAACGTGTATCGCCTTGCCGAGGTGTCGAACAATATCATCGACCAGTGTGTGGCACAGGGTGTGCCCTTTGCACGTGAATATGGAGGCCTTCTGGCCAACCGCTCGTTCGGTGGCGCGCAAGTGAGCCGCACATTCTATGCCAAGGGACAGACTGGCCAGCAGCTGCTGCTGGGCGCCTATTCCAGCCTCAACCGCCAAATCCAGATGGGTAAGGTGAAAAGCTACAACCGCTATGAGATGCACGACATCGTTATCATCGACGGCCGTGCTCGCGGTATCATCGCCAAGAACCTGGTTACGGGTAAGCTGGAGCGCTTTGCTGCTCATGCTGTGGTCATTGCCACAGGTGGATATGGCAACACCTACTTCCTCTCGACCAATGCCATGGCCTGCAACTGCTCGGCCGCAATGGCTTGCTATCGCAAGGGGGCCATGTTTGCCAATCCCGCCTATGTGCAGATTCACCCCACCTGCATCCCAGTACACGGCGACAAGCAGTCGAAACTGACGCTGATGTCGGAATCTCTGCGTAACGACGGCCGCATCTGGGTGCCCAAAGACATCGAGGACGCCAAGAAACTGCAAGCAGGTCAAATCAAGGGCAGCGACATTCCCGAGGAGAAGCGCGACTACTATCTGGAGCGCCGCTATCCCGCCTTCGGTAACCTGGTGCCCCGCGACGTGGCCAGCCGTGCAGCTAAGGAACGCTGCGACAAGGGCTATGGCGTGAACAACACCGGCTTGGCCGTGTTCCTCGATTTCAGCGAGGCCATCAACCGCCTGGGTATCGATGTTATTCGCCAGCGCTATGGCAACCTGTTCGACATGTATGAGGAAATCACCGACGTGAATCCAGGTGAACTGGCCAACGAAATCAATGGCGAGAAATACTATAACCCCATGATGATTTATCCCGCCATCCACTATACCATGGGTGGTATCTGGGTAGATTATGAGTTGCAAACCAGCGTGAAGGGTCTGTTCGCCATCGGCGAGTGCAACTTCAGCGACCACGGTGCCAACCGTCTGGGTGCTTCAGCACTGATGCAGGGTCTGGCCGACGGTTACTTCGTGTTGCCCTACACCATCCAGAACTACCTGAGCGACCAGATTACCGTGCCTCACTTCACAACCGACACGCCCGAATTTGATGCCGCCGAGAAGGCTGTACAAGCCAACTTGGATCGCCTGATGAGCATCCAGGGCAAACGCTCGGTAGACAGCATTCACAAGGAACTGGGTCACATCATGTGGGAATACGTCGGCATGGGCCGCACCAAGGAAGGCCTGGAGACCGCTTTGGAGAAACTCAAAGAGCTCCGCAAGGAATTTGAGACCAACCTCTTCATCCCCGGCAGCCAGGAAGGCATGAACAATGAGCTTGACAAGGCTTTCCGTCTGCGCGACTTCATCACTATGGGCGAACTGATTGCTTACGATGCACTGAGCCGCAACGAAAGCTGTGGCGGGCACTTCCGCGAGGAATATCAAACCGAGGAAGGCGAAGCCAAGCGCGACGACGAGAACTACTTCTATGTTTCGTGCTGGAAGTACAATGGCAACGACGAGACCGCTCCCACGCAGGTCAAGGAACCGCTCCACTACGAGGCCATCAAGGTGCAAACACGTAACTACAAGTCATAATTCACAATAAAACGCAACAAAGATGGAAAATTCTATAAGCTTTAAATTGAAAGTTTGGAGACAGGCATCTCCTAAGGCTCAAGGTCAGTTTGTGACTTATGACGTCAACGATATTCCTACAGATACTTCGTTCCTGGAGATGCTCGACATCCTCAACGAACAACTGGTGGAGAAAGGTGAAGAGCCCATCCACTTCGACCACGACTGCCGCGAGGGCATCTGCGGCATGTGCTCGCTCTACATCAATGGCCATCCTCACGGACCGGCCACCGGTGCCACCACATGCCAGCTCTACATGCGCCGCTTCCACGACGGCGACGTTATCACCGTGGAGCCGTGGCGCTCGGCTGCCTTCCCCGTGATCAAGGACCTGATGGTGAACCGTAACGCGCTCGACCAGATTCAGCAGGCTGGTGGTTACGTGAGCTTCAACACCGGCGGCGCACAAGACGCCAACGCTATCCCCATCTCTAAGGTGGCTGCCGACGAAGCCATGGACAGCGCATCGTGCATCGGTTGCGGCGCTTGCGTGGCAGCTTGCAAGAATGGTTCGGCCATGCTCTTCGTCAGTGCCAAGGTGAGCCAGTTTGCTCTCCTGCCGCAGGGACGTGCCGAGGCTAAGAAGCGCGTGAAGGCTATGCTCAGCAAGATGGACGAACTGGGATTCGGCAACTGCACCAACACCGGTGCCTGCGCTGCCGAGTGTCCCAAGAACATCAAGCTCAGCAACATTGCCCGCCTGAACCGCGAGTTCATCAGCGCCAAGTGCAGCGACTAATCGCCATTAGCGCATATCAATCAAACAATCCGGCCTTGCGATTTTCACAGTCGCAAGGCCGGATTATATATTACGATACGGTCGCACTAAAGTTTGAGGATGATGTTGATGATGGCATTTACGTCGGAAACGTCGGTTTTGCCTTCGCCGGTGAGGTCGGCGTTGCCGGGATAATCGGCCTCGGTTTTATTCCCAAGAATAATGTTGATCACGGCATTGACGTCGGAAACATCCACTTTGCCGTCGCCAGTCACGTCACCTGTCACGTCGGGCGGAGTGACCCAGTCGCCCACCACGAATGACGCTATTCCTCCCCAGATGTAACCATAGTCCCAATAATAGGGGTTGTGAAGCACCAAATAGCAGACATCACCTTCGTTGGCATCGATTGTTGAGCGATAGGTGAAGGTTTTCTTTTCTCCTTCTTTGAGCTCCACAAGCATGTACTGATAGTCGAGTACCTGCAGTTCGGGAGTGGTCACCCACAGCATGACGTAGTCGTTGAAGTCGCCACCCACAGCCTCAAACTCGGCTATGGCGCGCACATCGTTGGCCGGCATCACATCGGCCTGCGCCTCCACGTCGCGCACCAGCGACAAGCACGCCGTGGGCTCGGTTGCAGGCTGGATGCCTATAACGGCCATCTGGCCCGAATTATATCCGCCTTCCGATGAACCTGCGCCCTGGTCGCTGGGATTCAGCACCGTACTGGCAAAATAGCCATCTGAACTACCTCCCCAGCCCCAGTTGATGTGGAAATAGCCGTTGGTGTCATATCCGTCGAAGACAAAGGCATGGCCGGCATTGGAATTGCTGCCGCTATAATAGATGGGGCGTGCGGCATCAAGCTCACTGCGCAAGAGTGCGTCCCAGTCGCCTCCGTTATTCTCATAATCGGTGCGGACAAGATATTGCATCGAGGCATCGTAGTCAAAATAGGCTCGCAAGGCCGGCAGCACATAATGCGAACCGGTGCCGCTGCCTCCAGCCCCGTAGTTCATGTTCAACGCGATGCCCACATCGCTCATCAGCTGCGAGATGGCATCCTGTTGCGCTTGTGTGGCATAGTCCCATTCTTCATTCACGCTTTCGCGGGAATATATGGTTCCATAGCCATCGTAGCCATAAAGATTGGCCATATCGTCCCACTGATACTGCGACTGGCTGAAATCGGCGCTCAACTCGATAGGGCCGTCGGCACCGCCCGACCAATAGTAGCTGTGGCTGGCTCGCCCGCGGTTGGGCCAGCGGTGATATTTCATGATTTGGGCAGTGGCTGTCGCCACGCATCCCGTCCATGCTCGTCCCGATGAAGTCCCTTCTATCGCGGGGCACAAATTGTTATACGGTGCTCCCTGGTTCCAGCGTGTGTCCAGCAATGGGTCCACGCTCGATGTCAGTTGTTGCGCCTGGCGTGGCGCGGCATCGGGATGGTTGCGAAGCCATTCGATTTGTTGCTGATAGCCTTCGAGCCACCACCGCATGTTCTCGGGCACACTGTCGGCATCAAATGCGCCGTCGGTGCTATATCCCAGTACCGGCAATGCGCGGTCATCGCCACTCACCACGACGAAGCCTGCGCCACTGCCCCGGTTAAACACATAGTAATCGACGCAGCCCGATGCCGCCTGACCTTTACACACCAGATGCAATGGCGATGCGGCCTGCGACGGCATGCGATGGGCTTGGCGCTGGCTCATGAATTGCTGTGCCACTTCTAGGGCTTGACCCTGTGTGATGCTGGCCGCGCCTAGAGGTGAAATCGCCAGCGAAGCTAATATTGAGAAAAGAATGATGTGTTTCATAAGAGTGGTTTTTTATTCATTGATGATTGTTAGATGTCGGTATAGCCATTTTCATAGCCTTCCCTGAAGGCATCGGCCACGCCCGGCGTGCTGACAAAGACAATCGTGGAGACGATGATTCCAAGTACTAGAATACCCAGCGAGATATAGAACCACATCTTGGCGCTAGATGCTGCTTCTTCGGCAGCGGCCTGATTGCCGGCATTGAACAGAGTGCGCACGTTGCCCGACTTCACGATGCCTATGATGCCCGTGACCAAACTGATAACGTTACAGCAGCACAACACGCTCAAGATGGTGATGATGATGTTGGCCGTTTTCCAGTCGGCAGGCATCACCCCCACGGGTTGCGCATATTGCGGCTGGGCATAGTAGCCTCCCTGCTGGTTGTAGGGCTGCTGGCCACCATATTGCGGTGCGGCTTGGCCATATTGGGGCTGGTTATAGGTCTGTTGTGGCTGGTTGTAGGTCTGTTGCTCCTGAGCATCACCATAATATGGTTGCTGGTTCAGCGGTTGTTCCTGTGGTTGATACGGATTCGGTTCCTGCGGTTGATAGGCGCTGTAGTCGGGCGCAGGTTGCTGCTGTTGCTGTTGCATGGGATCGGTGCCCATGACGGGCTGCGAAGTGGCACGTAACAAATTCATCACTTCCGGCACGTTGCCTGCGGTGGTCCAGCCTGACATCGACTCGTTCCACACCTGTGAGTTTACTGTTAAGCCATGCTCCAGCAGTTCTTTAAGATCAAATGGGCCTGCTGGCTGGCCATTTTCGGCGATATAATACTTCATAGTTCCAGTATGGTTAATGTTATACCGCAAAATTAAACAGAATTTTCGAAAAAAATGGTTCTCCAGACAAAAAAAGTAAAAACCGCTTGCCTTTTTCCCTTCTATTCCTCGGGAAGAACGCGAGCGGTCTTAATAATTCGTAACCCGAAGTACTACTGATTCAATTTCAGGATCCAGTTGATGGCCGTGTTCACATCATTCACATCAATCCTGTAGTCGCCATTTAGGTCACTCATGTCGTCCAAGTAGTGGCGACTATAAATTTTATAGCGCAAAATGAGGTTGATGATATGATTCACGGTCTCTACGTCAATTCGTGCGCCCCCCTGATAAGGCCCATAGAAATATTTGCCTCTGTAAGTGACATTTCCATCCAGATACTCCTGCTGCGCCAGCCCCAGCGGGATAGGACAAATGCACGTGGGAACATCGTCGGGGCCAAATGACAGTAAATTGCCGTACTCATTGCCGATGCCTTCCACTATGTTGAACGACATCCATTCTCCTATCGAGATGGTGTAGGCATTGCGAGGTTCACCATTCACAGTGGTCGTGTATGGTTTTACCGTTATTTGCTCTCCGTAATAATAGTTCAACGCTTCGCGGGCAAAAGCCTCGATGTCGCCAAAATCATAAAGCAGATATTCCTCCCAGGGGGTGTTGTTACCATAAACTGCCATACCACCCAGTGGCAGTGCCATGTTGTGCGTCGGCACATACTGGTAACGGCCTTCGGGGTCGGAAATGCCATACACGCGCTTGTCGGCTTCGCGCAGATAGGCTACCGGACGCATCTTCTTTTCATCAAACTGGCGCGACAACGAGCTGTAAAGTTTTTTGTAAGACCTCCCATTGATGATGGTGTCGCCTCTGAATTCCATGAAATAGGCATAGTCGCCTTTGCCCAGCCAGATGGGGTAATCTTCATCGGTCACAGGGTCGTAAATGTCATCGGCCGTAACGTCGCTATACAAATAGACCCATCGCACTCCTTCTTGCACCAGTGGCGTGTATTCACACTCTTGTGCAGTGGCCATTCCATTCCAGCATAGCCACGCAAGCAATAAAAAGTAGAGTTTCTTCATAGCTTATATTTTTAGGTTGTTAATAAATGGTTCTACTACAGCCGCAAATATACAAAATAATACAATATTCCGTTTTACCCCCCCCAATTTTAATTATATTTAACTAAATATCACTATTTGAAAGATGTGAAATTTATTTCAGCGATTCTGCGAAATTTACGCATCGAAGATGAACTCGCATGGTCTTTAAAACGAACTCGGACCTACGGCCCGAGCCACCTTTTCAAGGTATCAATCTGAATAGGTACCAAGCGAGAACCAAATGAAAATTTTTTGATTTTCATTTTGCATTGCGCTCGGTTTGCAGTAATGTTGGCTCAACCGCCCAAATTACGCGGCACCTCGGCAATGAAAATGAAAATTTTTTGATTTTCATTTTGCATTGCGCTCGGTTTGCAGTAATTTTGCAACTTGAAACCTTTTAATAACATTATAATCTCCAAAAGTTATTTATGGAAAGAGATCAAGTTCTGTTTAACATTATCGAGAAAGAGCATCAGCGCCAGCTCCATGGCATTGAGCTCATTGCTAGTGAAAACTTTGTGAGCGAGCAGGTGATGCAAGCCATGGGCAGCTGTCTGACCAACAAATATGCCGAAGGCTATCCCGGACACCGCTACTATGGCGGTTGCCAGTGTGTGGACGAGGCCGAGAATCTGGCCATCGACCGCATCAAGCAGCTCTTCGGTGCAGAGTATGCCAACGTGCAGCCCCACTCGGGCGCACAGGCCAACATGGCCGTGTTCATGGCCTGCCTCAAGCCGGGCGACAAGTTCATGGGCCTGAATCTGGCTCACGGCGGACACCTGTCACACGGGAGCCCAGTGAACTTCTCGGGACTTGTGTTCCAGCAGTGTGAATACAACGTGCGCCCCGACACCAACGAGGTGGACTACGACATGATGGAAGAGGTGGCTCTGCGCGAGCACCCGAAGTTGATCGTGGGTGGCGCCAGCGCCTATAGCCGCGAGTGGGACTACGCCCGCATGCGCGCCATCGCCGACAAGGTGGGTGCCCTGCTCATGATTGACATGGCTCACCCCGCCGGTCTCATCGCTGCCGGTCTGCTGGAGAACCCCTTGAAATATGCTCACATCGTGACCTCTACCACCCACAAGACCCTGCGCGGTCCGCGTGGCGGTATCATCTTGCTGGGCAAGGACTTCGACAATCCCTGGGGCAAGACCACAAAGAAGGGCGTGATACGCAAGATGTCGTCGCTGCTCGACAGCGCCGTGTTCCCCGGCGTGCAGGGTGGCCCGCTCGAGCACGTGATTGCCGCTAAGGCTGTGGCCTTCGGCGAGGCACTCACTCCCGCCTTCAAGGAATATCAAATCCAGGTCAAGAAAAACGCTCAAACTCTGGCTCAGGCTCTGGTGGACAAGGGTTACAAGATCTGCACCGGTGGTACCGACAACCACAGCATGCTCGTGGACCTGCGCACCAAGTTCCCCGAACTCACCGGTAAGCTGGCCGAAGCCGCTCTGGTAGCCGCCGACATCACCGCCAACAAGAACATGGTTCCCTTCGACGACCGCTCGGCCTTCCAGACCTCTGGTCTGCGTCTGGGCACTCCCGCCATCACCACTCGTGGTGCCAAGGAGCCCCTCATGGGCGAAATCGCCGAACTCATCGACACCGTGCTTCACGCACCCGAAGATGAGGCCGTGATCGCCAGCGTGCGCGCAAAGGTGAACGACATCATGAAAGATTACCCCATGTTCGCCTGGTAATCGTCGCTCAACAGAGTGCAATAGGGAATATTTTCCCCAACAATAATAAATGGTTCTGCCGCTCATTCGGGTGGCAGAACCATTTTTATTCCATTATTTTGTGAATGTTGCAATATTTTATTATTCGTGTGCGAAAGAATTGATTTAGGCTATATTTAAAAATGTTTTTGCGCATTAATGTTTCAATTTAATCAAAAATGTACTATATTTGCGACGTTTATGATAACTTTCACCCTAATAATTAATCTAATCTTCAAAACAATGAAAAAATTTCTATTAGGCCTAGCCTTTGCGGCAATGGCAATTTGCATCCCCACGGCATGCAGCAGTAGCAGTGACAACAATGCCCAAGGTGCCGACAGCACCGCAACCGACAGCGTGGCACAGGCTCCCGAAGAGATTCCCGTCAAGGAACTTAAGGAGCTAGAAAACGACCATTATCTCGCCAAAGTGCCCGAAGGATGGCGTGCCGGAAGCCGGATGGTGAACAGTTCTTGCGTGATTGAACTGCCCGAGTCGCCTTTCACCTATGCCGCGCTCAACTTCCAGCATGAAACAGTCGATGAGTTCAAGGCTAAGTGCGAGAAAAACGGCTTCAAGGCCATCGACGATGTCACCGTGGGCGACAAGACATGGGTGGCTTTCTATAAAGAAGATAAAGCCGAGAAAGAACAGCAGATTTCGGCCGCCACACCTCAAGCCGATGGCATCGTGACTGCTCGCCTACACAATGGAGCCAACATGATGGAGTTTGACGAGGCCGGAGAGGCTCTGAAAGCCAATTTCAAGACCATTGCCGAAAACATTACGCTCAAGTAAGCACCATCACAGCTTATTATCTCTAATGGCGTGCCTGAATGCGAGTCAAAGTAGCCGCATTTGGGCGCGCCTTTTATGGGTGGATTTGGCAGTGTCGGCAGAATTGTGTAATTTCGCAACTTGAAATCAATTCTTTAATGATATAACGACTATGAAATTACTTGAAGGTAATCGGGTTGTAATAGCCCAAAAGCCTTATATAAAGGGCTTTTTCGCAATATCCCATACCTTAAAAGTTTCAAAATTCGGGTCTAAATTGGGTATATTTCGGGCGTTTTAGGTATATAATTCAGCAAATTTTCAGCAAATTCTATGGCAAAATCTACGTTAAGACTTGATACCCGCCGCCCTCTTAAAGATGGCACATACCCGATTCAAATAGTAGTAGGACACGGCACTAACATTTATCTTAGTACCGGCATATATGTAAACGCTAACGATTGGGATGCCGTCACCAAACGACACATCGGCAAAGGTGCAAAGCGTATCAATGACACGCTTACGACGCTGCTAACAACCGTTGGCAATCGCATATTAGAGTTAATGGAAGCCGGGCAATGGCGTAAACTGACACGCCCGCAAATTAAGGAACTACTTACTAATCTGGACTTGGAAAAGCCAACTATCGGCGTTCCCTCACTCTATGACTTAATACAAAGTACGTTGGTAGGTCGTGCCACTAACACAAAGTACATCGCCAAAACTGCCATAATCAGGCTAAACAAGTTCTGCGGCGATTGCACTAAAATCTACTGCGAACAAATAACGCCGGTATGGATAGACGATTTTTATACCTCGATGGCTGATTTGGCAATCAACACCCGCGCCGCCTATATTAAGGTGGTACGCCGTGCCGTAAACTATGCCCTTGACCACGATATAACAACAAACAACCCATTCAGGCACTACCGCGTTAAGACAGAAGAAACACGTATGCGCGTGTTACCTATTGAGAAAATGCGAATACTGCAAAGCCTTAAAACCAAATACCATTATACAGAGTACCGCGATATGTTTATGCTTTCGCTGTATCTGATAGGCGTAAATATGGCTGATTTGTCGGTAATGACTGCCGACAATGTGGTAAACGGTCGGCTTGAATACCGGCGGGCAAAGACAGGCAAACTTTATAGCATAAAGATTGAGCCGGAAGCGGCGGCAATTCTTGAAAAGTATAAGGGCAAAAAGCATCTGTTAAGCTGCTTTGATAGATGCAGCAACGCCAAAGCCTATCAGGGTACGTTAGACAATGCTTTGGCGCGTATCGGTGTGCCTATGCTCGACAAAGACGGCAAAGAGATAACCGCCCGCAACGGACAAAGAAAAATGATACCGTTAGACAAAAAATTAACGTGGTACTGGGCGCGTTATTCGTGGGCTACTTATGCCGCCGAATTGGATATACCAAAGGACACTATCAGCGAAGCGTTAGGACACTCACACGGCGCAAAGGTTACAGGCATTTATATTAAGTACAACCGCGACAAAGTGGATGCCGCAAACCGCAAAGTGATAGACTACGTTTTGGGTAAGTAGCGAAATGTTAAAATTTTGCCGAAAATCCGTTTTAAGCGTGTTTAATCTTTCGGGTGTGTACTTATAAGCCTAACACCCTTTTCGTCGCTCTACGGCGATTTCTGCTACTTCTACGCAAACGCCCGCGCCTACTTTCACAAGCAAGCGCGGGCAAAGCACTATTTACAGAAAACACTAAAACTTTCTTTTCAAGTATAGGAATAAAAGCCAAAGCAAAGCCGCAATGCAGCATAAGCCGCCGATTTTGGCTAAAATGGTCTGATACCATTTGGGGCGTGTTATCGCCGTTTCCTTTTCTTGGTGGCTCTGTTTCTGCTCATTGGTCGTTATCCCGTTTACTTGCTCATTATGGGTATTTGTTATCGTCCCGTTTTGGGCGGTTTCTTTTGCCTCTGTAAGCGTTTCGGTATCGGTTTGGGTAAATCCCTTAACCTCGTTGTGTTGCCGCCTTATATCGCCCTTAATAGACTTTACGCCGGTTAGTGTTACGTTGCCCGCCGTGTCGATGCTCACCGTGCCGCCGCTATCCACAAAGTCTATAACCGTGCTTTCCTCAACTTGGGCGGCGGTCGCTGTGGTGTCGGTCGCTGTGTGGGTCGCTGTGAGGCTTGCCGTTTCCGTGCTGCTCACGGTCTGCGTGGCTGTGAGGCTATCGGCTACGGTCTTTGTCGTATCAACTTGCACAATCGTACTACTTTCGTCTATTAAGGCTTTTTTAGCCCTGCAACCGGCTAACGATGCTATCAGCATCAAAACCGCTAATAATCTAATCGCTTTCATACCGCCGAAAATTTTATGTCGTTAAGCCGATTCAACCAACCTTTAAGATACTTCTTATTGGTGGGGCGGCTGCTGCATATTCTTTCGTAGTACGCTTTTCGGGCGGCTTTCAGTTCGGCGAAAAGCTGCTTTGGGTCGCGGCTGTTAATTGCCGCTAAAGTCTTGGGGCCTACTATGCCGTCGGCTGTAACGCCTAAAACTTTCTGCGGTACGGTAATGCCGTATTTGCCACTACCCCAAACGAAATCTACAAGCATCAGGGCGATAGGTGCGTTAATTATCTGGTCGGCTTTCCATCTATCCCAAAACATCGTTTTCAGGATAGCCAACCAATCGGCGTACTTAATCGCTTTCAGGCGTACCGCCGTCGGGCGTGGGTAGCCTTTCCTACGGCAATACTCCGTATAGGTCGCCAACGTAACACCGCACATCGTAGGCCCGCCCAAATCGTCGGGGTCATTGGCATAACCTTTTTGTTTCGCTTTCTCAAAAAGTTGCTCATTAGTCAGGGTTGCCCCTGTCGTGCCTGTTTCCCATTTGAGGATAAACGGCACAATGCTTTCTACTCTTGCCATTGTTCTTAAATTTAAGTTTGTTTGTTAATATCCATTTTGCGGCTCTCGCTGTGCGCACTTTGGGCGCACACATCGAAAACGTTGCAACTCCAATTCTATTTGCTGTTTCTCTTTCATCAAGGCAAAGTAATCATCTTGCAATTTTCGTAGCCGGTCGGTCTGATTGCAAAACCTTTCTTCCTTTTCTTGTAGTTGGGTTTGTAAGAACTGCAAAGCATCACGCAAAACGCCAAACTCCACGCTATCGGCTTCGGCTTCTTCTATGCGCTTGTTTGTCTTACGATTGATAAAATACTTTATCGCTTCCGAGCCGCCTAATGCTGCGATTACTGCGGTTATTATCTCAGCAATGGTTGTTATTTCCATCTTCATTACTTTTTATAAAGTTCAAACACAATATCTTCACCACGCTTTTCTACCACTACAATATACCGGGATTCCAATAAATGCAGTAAGCCCATATCTATAATGTCAGCGCGTAACACTATGGGCGTTTCCTTTTCGTCTTTAATAGTCGCCATCACGAATACGTTTTAATGTTATTCTACGTTGTTTATACTTGTTCTTTAATGCCACAATCTCATACCGTCCTTTGATATAGATATATTCGTATGCTTGTGGCTCTATCATACATAGGATTTTCTTACGCATATTATATTCGTTGCTGTGCCGCAACAAACCTAAATAACTATTGATTGAGCAAACGGCGTGAATGACTTGCCGTAAATTCTTGGCATTGTTCAGCCGCCTAACCGCCGCTATAAAGTTGGTAATTGTGCGATTGCAGCAATAATTACGATTTGGCTTTACGATTGAGCCGGTAAACTCAACGCCCTTTTTGTAATGCTGCAAATAAAATTTCTTCTCATTCAGGCAAAGCCCCAACGCCGCTAACTTATCGCGTATTGGCTGCACGGCATTAAGTAGCGCGGTCTTTTCCCTGTGAATAAGGTAGAAATCATCTACATATCTTCCGTGATACTTAAAGCCCAATTCTTCTAAATACCAATCCAGCACATTAAGCAAAAAGTTTGCGAAAAGTTGTGCAAACAGATTGCCGATTGCTACGCCTTTGCCCTCGCCGTTAGTGAATAGCGATTTGTTTGCTGGCAAGTAATCCCAATAGTAAGCGGGGCTGTGTCGCTCACAATTCTTTTCGGGGCAATGTAAAATGACGATGCGGCAAAGGTAGCGCAAATCTTCTATATCGCTGCCGGTGTAGTATTGCAGTATAAAGCGGTCTATCATATCGGCTAACATAGCCTTGTCGATGCTCATAAAGAAACCTTTTAAGTCAAGTTTCATTATGTAGCAATCTTTCGTGTAGTTTTCGCTACACTCCACTATATCGGCTTTCAGGGTGTTAATGCCGTAAAGCTGCCCTTTGCCCTTAATCCACTTTCTTTCGCCCGCAATCCTTGTTAGGGTTTTGAGCGTTTCAAATTCGGTTTTGAACTTGATAAGGTGTTGCAGTCTGCCCGCTTTATCCATATAAGCCGCCGCATCTGTCTGTAATAGGCTAACGCCTAATCGCTGCATTTCTGCACCGATAGTGAATTTGTACGCCCTCGGAAAGTTGGGCGTTATATCCAAAATCTCATTTAGCAAAGCACGGCAATCTAAATATAGATGCGTGTTAGATACTAACTTAACCTTATCTGTCATAAATCAAATTTCGTTGTAATGTTCCCGGCTTTCGCCGGGAACTAAAGATTAAAGTGTAAGAATTAAAGACTAACTAATAAATGCTGACACGGCGCGAACTCGACCCGTGCTCGAAGCCTTAGCGTGGCTGTAGGCGTAGCCGTTGTCGAGGTACAGACGCCAGCCGTTGGTCGCGCTGAACTCGGTAGAAGTCCAATAAGCCTCTTCGACTAACTGTGTTGCTCCACTGATAAGCGAAAGCGCGTAGTTAATCTTAGTCATATTGGCGTAAATCATCATCATTTCGCCCAGACTTGGAAGCCACCATTTGCCCGCCGTTAAGCCGTTGCCGTTTGCATTGGCGCGGCTATACAGATTGCAAAAGCCGGGTGCGTAAGATGCCGTGTTGGTTACTGCGCTTGAAGTGGATTTTCTGATTTGGCTTGCCGTGTTAGCCTTGCCGTTCCAATCATTCATAGCCGTAACGCGGTCTGTGGTAGTTGTGCCACCACCGCTTATTGCTGCGCTACTCCACGTTAATTTACTTGTTGCCTCTGTGGGGGCTACTACCAACACTTTGCCGCCCTCTACGACTACTACACCGTCGGCAATCTCTCCGCTGCTTTGTAGGCTCGTCCACTTGTAAGGCTTAACCATCAGCGGGAAATTATCACTTTTACGATGATACATAATAAAGATGCCATCGTACATACCGTTAAGGCTCATACCGTCCAAAATAGACGCTTTGAGTGTTGCAAGCGACACCAACGTAACTTTACCGTTTGCGTCGGTAATCGGAAATTTGTCGGTGCTGTTAATAGTTGTTACGGTTGTCTGCCCGCTCAACTTCTTTGTTTTCTTTACTGCCATAATGCTTAAATTAAATGGTTATTGAATGTTTCTTATATATTTCAGATGCGCGAAATGCCTACGCTTGGGTATGTAGTCTAATTCCTTTTCGTGGGCGTATGCCTCACGCTCAAAAGAAATGTTACGGTACGCCTCTTTTCCGTTTCGGTACTGC
>JAGAYZ010000079.1 GCA_017940245.1 Muribaculaceae bacterium
AGCGAGAACAATTTGAACTTGTTCAAGAATTGCCGAGCGAGAGCTTTTTATTCAAAAAAGCGGTTAAGCGAGAACAATTTGAACTTGTTCAAGAATTGCCGAGCGAGAGCTTTTTATTCAAAAAAGTGTGCTAGAAGCCTAGGGTATGATTAAAAATGAGTAATTTTGTGCGCTCATCGGAGGGTACTATAAGGAAGTGGTGCTGGATAAGATGGTTGGCGCGAGCCATCTTGCATTATCCATCACCATTTTTTTGAGTCAAATAGAACATTGATATGGAAAGAGATGCGATAGATTTCGGGACGATGCACATTCCGCGCTTGTTTGTCAAGCTTTTCGTTCCCACGTTGCTTGGAATGATGTTTGGTGCGGCCTTAAATTTGGCCGACGGCATCTTTGTGGGGCAGGGTGTGGGAAGCGATGCGCTGGCGGCTATCAATATCGCCGCTCCCGTTTTTCTTGCCGCTACGGGACTTGCGTTGCTCTTTGGCAGTGGTGTGTCGGTGGTGTCGGCCATTCATCTTTCGCATGGCAATGTGAAGGCAGCCAGCATCAATGTGACTCAAGCGTTTACCGTTTCGTCGACACTCATGGGGCTGGTGTGCTTGCTGGTCTATGCATTCCCGCGACAGACCGCCTATCTGTTTGGCGGTTCCGACCAACTGATGCCGCTGGTGCTGGATTACTTGCTGTGGGTGATGCCGGGCATTGTGGGCTGTATGCTGACGATGATAGGCATGTTTGTGATTCGTCTCGATGGCTCACCACGTTATGCGATGTATGCCGAGATTATTCCATCTGTAATCAACATTGTGCTGGACTATGTGCTGGTGTTTCCGGCCCACATGGGTGTCAAGGGTGCCGCTGTGGCCACTTCCATTTCGCAACTGCTGGGGGCGGCAATGGTGCTTTTTTACCTGCTAAAGCGGCGACAGACACTTTATCTGTATCGCCCCAAGTTCTCGAGGAAGAGTATTCGCCTCACCATGCGAAATGTGGGATATATGTCGCGGTTGGGTTTCTCTAATTTTATTGGTGAGGCGGCAATGGCGGCCATGATGGTGACAGGGAACTATATGTTCATTGGTCGCTTACATGAAGACGGCGTGGCGGCCTTCAGTGTGGCATGTTACATGTTTCCGCTGGTGTTCATGTTTGGCAGTGCCATAGCCCAGTCGTCGCTGCCCATCGTGAGTTATAATCATGGCCAAGGAAATGAAGGGCGCATCAGGGCCACCTTCCGCCTGTCAATGGTGCTGGCTATTGTGTTTGGGCTGCTAATCAGCATTTTGGGGGTGTGGTTTTGCCGTCCGCTTCTTCATTTGTTTTTGAGTGGCAGTCATGCCTATGTGCTGGCCGAACATGGTTTCCCCATGTTTGCCACGAGTTTTGTGTTTTTCACGCTCAACATTGTGTTGATAGGCTATTACCAGAGTGTGGAGCGTGCTAGTGAGGCCATCGTGTTCATGTTGCTCCGTGGTTTTGTGCTGATGATACCATGTTTTGTGCTACTTCCGCATTTTCTGGGCGATGACGGTTTGTGGTGGGCTGTGCCACTGTCGGAAGGAGTAACTTTTTTCATTATTCTCATTTATGGATTATACCGATTCTCGTCGCACTGGGGGCATGGGAAATAAAAAGCGAAATTCAATGGATAATCCACTGAATTTCGTCTAAAATGCTGTGATGCTTGCTTGTTAATTAGTGTCGGCGTGTAGCTTTCGGTTTTCTTTGCGTGACCTTTTGTCGGCGCGTTTCCCTTTTTTGTGGTGTGCACGGGCTTTGAGTTTCTGCTGGATGCGGTCTTCGGCCTTATAGAGCTTGTTCAGCTGTTCGGGCGTGAGCACTTGCGCAAACTCGTCGATATACTTCATGCGCACGGCTTGTCCTTGTTGCTGTCGCTCCATGCGCTGTTTCATTTCTTGAGCCGTGGCTTCGGACGTTTTCGGTCGTGTGGTGCGTTGCCGCTCGCCCATCACTTTGTGCATTTCGGCACTGTAGCGCTCATAGATAGGCACGAATTTCACACGCTGCTGGTCGGTGATTTTGAGTCGATAGACCAGTTCTTGCAGCTTGACTTCTTTCAGGCGCTGCTTGATGTCGTTGCTGTGCTGGCTCTGTGCTGCCGCGCCCATCACGGTGACAAGCATGAGCAGTAAAGTGATTGTCTTTTTCATCATAATCATATTTATAAGGTGAATTAATTGTATATTTCAGTGGGGATTTCTTCCATCTCGTAGTAGGTGATGTAGCTGGCATCTTCATCGCTCAAATTATCGAGGAATCGGTCGAGTGGCCCTTGCTCGGTTTCGGTGATAGTGGCAGGTCGCTGCAAGTGCCACCAGGTGATGCCGGCGGTGAGCAGCAATACAGCCGATGCGGCAGCCGAGATGATCCACAGAGGCACCATGCGTTGCGGTTGGTGGTGGTGCTGCTCGATGGCGTTGCTGGTGCATCGCTCTATAAGGTGATTTACGTAGTCGTCGCTTTCCCTATATGGTAGACGAGTGTCGATGTCGGTGGCGTGTTTCATTGTGCGTGCTGTGTGATAAAGTGTTTCACTTTTTCTTCGGCGTAGTGGTAATTAACTTTTACCGTGCCTTCGCGTTTGCCGGTAATCTGGGCAATTTGTGCAAAGGAGAGATTGTCGTAGTAGCGCAGGTTGAAGGCGATGCGCTGCTGTGTGGGCAGTTGCAACAGGGCTTGCTGGAAAAGCACCTCGGCGGCTTGGCTGTCGAGCGGTGTCTCGGCCATCATTCTTTCGGTGAGCGTATCGCTCAGGTCATCGATGCTTTGGAACCAGTGCACTTGTCGCCGCAGCAGTTGTAGGGCTTCGCGGGTGGCTATGGTATAGGTCCATGCGATGAGTTGCGCCTCATCCGTTCCCTGAAACTTGTCGATGCCGCCCCACAACTTGATGCAGGTTTCCTGAAAGGCATCCTCGGCATCGTCATGCCCCACCACCACCCGGCGAATGTGCCAGTAGAGCGCATGCCCATGCTGGCGCAGCAGTGTGCTGAAGCCCTGTTCTCGCTGAGCCGGGTCGCGCAGCATGGTGATGAGTGGATGTGTGGTGGCAGTCATGCAATAAAAATAGTTTTAGCGTTCACTGGTAAAACGCAAAAAATGGCCAAAGGTTAAATTCCGATGGCCATTTTTTTCTGTTAAAAAAGTAAAAATCGTTTTCTAGGGTGCTACTAGTATTTATGGAAGTCGTACTTCTCACGAAGTGCTTGTTGCTCGTCGGCAGTGCGGGACGTGAAATAAGATTTCCATCCTGGGCAGAAATTGATGTGCCATCGCCAGAAACGGCCCAAAGCCGACTGGGGCTTGCGGTCGTAGTGAGCACGGAATTTACAGTTGGAACAAACGTGTGCCATAATCGTTGAAAAATTGGTTATTAAAAAAGAAATGTGTGACTTCAAGCAATGGGCTGTGAAGCCACACACTGTGTGAATGTTTATGCTGGTGGATTACAGCGCCCGGGCTATTTCTTGGCCATAGACTGTGCACTCGGCCAGCGCGTTCTCATCGGGCACCCACAACTTCATGAGTCCATCGTTGATGAGTTCCAGTCCGGCCTCAGTGAGGTGTTGGTTGATTTGCTTAACGGCATCGCCGCTCCATCCGTAGGAACCGAAGGCGGCAGCTTTTTTCTTTTTCAGTTTCAGCCCCTTGATCATCTCCAGTAGCCCGGCGATGGCAAATGAGTAGCCATAATTAATCGTGGGCGAACCGATGAGCACGGCGCGAGAATGGAAAATTTCGGTGAGCACGTCGTTTTTGTCTTCGTGGGCCACGTTGAAGAGCTTCACGGTGATGCTGGGATCTACCTGACGGATGCCGTCGGCTATAGCCTGTGCCATGAGGCGGGTAGATTGCCACATGGTGTCGTAGGCGATGGTGACCTGGTTCTCTTGGTAGGCATCGGCCCACTGGAGGTATTTCTCTACGATTTGAGCCGGATTATTACGCCAGATGACACCATGGCTTGGACAAATCATGTCCAGGGGCAAGTTCATGTCTAGAATTTGCTTTACCTTTTTAGTCACCAGCATGCTGTAGGTGTTCAGGATATTGGCATAATATTTCTCGGCTTCACGCATCACCTCGTCCATGCACACGGCATCGTTGAAGAGCGATTCGGTGGCATAGTGTTGTCCGAAGCCGTCGTTGGAGAATAGAATGTTGTCACCACTCATATAGGTAAACATGGTGTCGGGCCAGTGCAGCATGTTGGCTTCGATAAAAGTGAGAGTCGTGTCGCCAAGTTGCAGCGTGTCGCCCGTCTTCACGTTGACGAAGTTCCAGTCCTGGTGATAGTGTCCACGAATGATGGCCTCTCCTTTCTTGGTGCAGTAGATGGGCACATTGGGGATGTGGCGCATGAGTTCGGGCAGAGCGCCGCTATGGTCTATTTCATTGTGGTTCATCACAATGTAGTCAATCTTGTCGAGGTCAATCTCTTGTTGAAGGCGCTTGACAAATTCGCGGTCGTAGGGCTGCCACACTGTGTCGATGAGAGCCACTTTCTTGTCGCGAATCAGATAAGAGTTATAACTGGAGCCACGATGTGTAGAGAGTTCGTCGCCGTGAAATGTAGTCAGTTCCCAATCGACCTTGCCGACCCAACTGACGCGTGAAGTGATTTTTTTTGCCATTATTTATAAAAGTGTTTGTGCGTTTAATTGTGCAAAATTACGAATAAGCGAGCGAAACGCAAAAGAAAAGACTTGTTTTTTCTTTTGCATTTCCGAGCGGGAGTAATTTGGGCCGCAGGCCAACATGACGAATAAGCGAGCGAAACGCAAAAGAAAAGACTTGTTTTTTCTTTTG
>JAGAYZ010000080.1 GCA_017940245.1 Muribaculaceae bacterium
ACTGGGCAGTATATAGCCCAGCAGTTTTTTATAGGCGTTCTCCATATCCTCTGCGTTTTTTATTACGCAAAGGTACATATTTTCACTCTAATTGAGACTGTAAATAAAATTTAACACACAGGTTTTTGCGGGTGTCCCATTATTATTATGAAAACCAAATTTTTTGCAAAATAATTTGAAAATTCTTATTTTGAAGCATAAAAATGGAAATTTTTGCAACATCTAAACGAATAATTGCCATCAAAACCGTATTAAAAAGTTGCAATTTTATGAATGTTTTGGCTACGACTTTAATGATGAATGATGAATTAGCTACGAGCCCCGTTTTGACAGTATTCCGTTCCGGCTGTATTCCGTTCTCGTTCGGCTGGATTTGTAATCCAGCCGCCAGAATGGGTAATTCAAGACACATCGAAGATGTAATGCAGGTCGAAGACCTGCAGATGTGTTAAAGACCATGCAAGAACCCCGACGGGGTTCGCAGCTTGGTCTAATGATGACCGCATGGAAAGTGCGTCGAAGACGAACTTCAACGGCGTCAATTATGTCAAGCGATATTCATTCCACTCCAGACCTGAACGCTCAATCATACCTTGATACTCATGCTCAAATGTACACTTATTGTGGTGAATTCGCTGATTATTGATGTAATGAATAATGGAATCGATGTCGCGCACACTACATGAAAAAGCCCCATATTCCTTTCCCCAACCCCTGAAGTTTGGAAAATAATCCTGTTGTTTAGCCCATTTGCTACTTCCCTGTTTGATGTCTCTCACCAAGTCGCTCAAGGCAATTGATGGAGACAGTCCCACCAATAGGTGGATGTGGTTACCTATACCATTGATACGGAAACAGGAAGTTCGTCTTCGACGCACCTTGCCACGCCGATGCCTGCCGACCAAGCGGCGCACCTCATTCGAGGTTGCTTGCATGGTCTTTAACATGGTTGCAGGTCTTCGACCCGCACTACATCTTCGATGTGTCTCGAATTAGCTACCAGCGGCGCGATGCGGCGACCTCGAGCGCGGGCTGGCTGGATTGCAAATCCAGCCGAACGGCTACCAGTGTGTCCGGGGGAGGTTCGGTGGCTATCGACAAACAATGAGGCCTCGTCATCACGACGAAGCCTCACTCATATAAAAAAATACTACTCTATATTGCCTATGAATAAAAAACTAGTACTCCCATGTTAATGTTGCGATGTTGCACTAGTGATAAGTGCGTCATTGTTTTCGGGTGCAAAATTACTACCAAAAACGATGAATGCACTAGTGATGTGTCCTAAAAAACGTAAAATGCTCCGATTTTTAACGTTTGTTGTCCAAAATTGGCGCTCATAGCGGGCTAGAAGCGGGGTCGTCCGCCGAAACCACCACGGCTGCCGGGTCCGCCGCCGGGCCTGAATCCGCCGGGTCCGCGGTCGTCGTCCCCCTTGAGTTTGGGTTGCTCGCCTTTCTTGAAGGTGGTGAAGCGATAGGTGAAGGTGACCATGCCGTAGCGGGTGAGCGAGTTGTAGGCCACGTCTTCGATGTAGTTACCCGTGACGTTGCGGTAGACGCTCTTGCGCTGGCCCAGGATGTCGTAGACCGAGAGGGTGACGGCGGCTGCCTTGTCGCGCAGGAACTGATAGGAGATGGAGCCGTTCCACAGCCACTGCTTGGTGTCGTAGCCGCTACTGTAGCCGCTGGTGGCGGTGTAGTTGAGGTCGGTGCTGATGACCAGTCCGAAGGGGGCGGTGTAGGTGCCGTTGAACATGCCGCCATAGGTGTGCACGTTGCGGTTGCTGGCCGTCTGCATGGTGTTGTGGGTGGTCTGGAAGCCATATCGCGGGCGCAGCTCCAGGTCCAGCACGCCGTTGCGGAAGGCGATGCCGGGCGAGTAGTTGATGTTGAACGAGCCGCTGCGGTTGATTTCGCCATTGTTGTAGCCCTTGGTGGAGCTGTAGCGAGCAAACAGGTGCGAGGAGAAGTACCAGGTCTTGCTGGCTCCGAAGGGGAAGCTGAGCATGTTCATGCCCATGGCGCTCCACACGCCGTTCACGTTGCCGTAGGTGGTGGTGCGTCCGCCGGTGGTGGCATCATAGTCGGTCTTGGAGATGATGCTGTTCTGCTCAAAGTTGACGTTGAACATGGCCATGATGCTGCGCTGCGCCATCTGGTCGAAGTCTTGGTAGCGCGCGTTGAAGCGGTGAGTGAACGTGGGCTTGAGTTCGGGATTACCCACCACGATGTTGAGCGGGTTGCTCTCGTCGGCCACGGGTTGCAACTGCGCGATGCTGGGCTGGCTGGCGCGCAGGCGGTAGTCCATGTTCATGCTACGCACCTGGCTGAACTTGTATCGCAGGCGGGCATAGGGGGCTACGCTCCAGGCCCAGCGGCTGGCAATGTCGCGGGCGCTGTTGATCAGGTCGCGGCTACTCGACATGGCGTGCTGCACGGTGAGTCCCAGGTTCAGGTTATAGGCCTTGCGCACCTGGCGGAATCCCAGCTGAAGCGAGCCGTCGTAGAACTTGTTGCGGAAGCTGTTGCTCAGGCGGGTGTTGAAGTCGCGTCGCAGTTCCGGACCCAGTTCCAGGTCGAGCACCTGCGCGAGCAGGTCGTCGTCGGTGAGCACAAAGGGGTCGTAGTCGGCGGCAATCTTCTTGCGCAGTGCGCTGGAATAGAATGGGTTGTAGCCGTCGCTGGGCAGCACGTCCTCGGTGCCGCGCACGATGTCGTAGACGCTCTTGTCGGCCTTGCTGTAGCGGTAGTTGGCGCGATAGGCCACTTCCAGGAAGCGTGCGTTGCGCACGTTGCCCAGCGGTTCGGTCCACGACAGGCGTCCGCCCACGCTGTTGGTGATGCGGTCGTTGGTGTAGATCTGGTCGATGGTGGCCAGCGAGTCGAGCACGTAGTAGTTGTTTTGCGTGTAGGTGTTGCCGCGCTCGTCCACGTTGCTGTAGTTGTAGCGCAGGTTGATGCTGGTGCTGCGTCCCGGGTGCGATGCAAACTTGTGGTTGAATACCATCCAAGCACCAAACTCGTAGCTGTTGCCTTTATTATAATAGGAATTCAGGCTCTGGTTCACCAGCGAGCGTGTGGCGTCGCCGGCACGGGTCTGCGAGGCCTCGGTGCGGTTGCTGCGGCTATAGTTGAGCGAGAAGTTGGGGCGGAACTCAAAGGTGTTGAGCGTGTCGATCTCCCACTTGAGGCGGAAGTCGCCGCGCAGGTTGTGTCCCTTGTCGCGCGCCCGGCTCTGCGAGTTGTAGTAGCTGGTGCTGTCGGCAAACAGGTACTGGCGTGCCGTGCTGGTGCGCGTGTCGCGGTCGCTGTGACTGTACATCACGTCGCCGCCCACGCGGAAGTGCTCGTCGTCCTTGCTGCCCACGTTGAAGTTGATGCCCACGTTTTGCGACGTGGTGATGCCGCGGTCGCCGCCGAATCGCTGAAACCGCTGCGCGCCGCCATCGGTGAATCCCAGACTGTTGGTGTTGTTGCCGCCGGCCAGGATGGTGAACTGGTTGCCGTCGCGGAAGTGGTTGGCCATCACGTTGAAGGCGTAGCGATTGTCGGTGCCATAGCCGGCGTTCACGGTGCCAAACCAGCCGTTGTTCATGCCTTTCTTCACGGTGAGGTTGATTACGGTCTCGTCTTCACCGTCGTCCACGCCGGTGAGGCGGGCCAGGTCGCTCTTGCGGTCGATGACCTGGAGCTTGTTGATCATCTCGGCCGGAATGTTCTTGCTGGCCACGGTGGGGTCGTCGGCAAAGAACTCCTTGCCGTCGATGAGGATTTTCTTCACCTCCTTGCCGTTGGCCGTGATTTTGCCGTCGCTGCCCACTTCCACGCCCGGCAGGCGCTTGAGCAGGTCTTCGACCACGGCGTTGGCCTGGGTCTTATAGGTGTCGGCGTTATATTCTATGGTGTCTTCCTTGACGGTGATGGGTGTCTTCACGCCCACCACCACGGCCTCCTTGAGCATGACCGTGCTGGGCGACATATACACCACACCCATGTTCACGTCGCGCCCGTCGGAGCCTATCGACACGTGGCGCGTCACCTCGTTGTAGCCCACATAGGAGAATTTGAGCACATATTTCCCGGCGGCCACGCCCTTGATGTTGAACACGCCCATGGCATCGGTGGCGGTGCCCTTGACCATGGTGCTGTCTTTGCTGGCGCGCAGCAGTTTCACCGTGGCCCCGATGAGCTCGGTGGTGTCGCTGGCATCCACTAGGATGCCGTTGATGGTTGCCGCGGCGTGTGCTGTGGTTCTAGTGCATGCGGCGATAATGAGCAGGAGATAAATGATTTTCTTCATGTTGCGTTCACTCTATTTGTTCAATGTGCAAAATTATTACAAAACCATTACGCCGGCAAATCAGATAGATTTACAGGGATTTTTTATCGACCAACCGCCGCAAAGCTAGCCATTGAGGCGGCGCCGCATGATGAGGGTGATGACCAGCGAGGTGAGCGCTCCGATGGCGGATACCAGGGCGAAGACGACGAGCACGTCGGTCCACACCACGGTCACGGGGTAGGCGTGTACAATCATGGTGGCGGGGTCGCCGCCCAGCTTGAGCCAGCCGAAGGTCTGCTGTCCCAGGCACAGCAGCAGTCCCAGCACTACCCCACCCACGGCGCCCACGAGGGCGATGAGCCATCCCACCATCACAAAGATGCGGGTCACCTGGCTGCGGGTGGCACCCAAGTTGCGCAGGGTGGTGATGCTCTCGTCTTTCTCGATGATGAGCAGCGACAGGGTGCTGATGACGTTGAATGTGGCAATAATCAGAATAAAGGCCATGAGCAGGAATGCCATCCACTTCTCGATGTTGACCAGGCGGAAGGCGGTGGCCTGTTGCATGAGTCGGTTTTTCACGGCATATCGGCTGCCCAGTGCCTGCTGGAAGTGGCGCATGACGGTGGCCTCGTCGGCATCGGGCGTGAGGCTCACCTCGATGGCGGTGGCCTGCGTGTCGTAGTCAAACAGGCGGCGCGCCATGTCGAGCGGCACGTAGATGAGGTCGGCATCGTAGGCGTTTTGCTGCAGCTGGAAGATGCCGGCCACGAAGAGCGAGTCGCTGGTGAAAGCTCCCATGGGGTTGGCCAGGTTCACACGTCCCTGGCGCTGCGGAGCATAGAGTTGCAGCATGCGCAGGTAGCCGGGGCGCACATGCAGCCGCAGAGCCGGTCCCACACCGGCCACGGCGTAGGCCGACACTTGGTCGCGCATCATCCACACGCCGTCGACCAGCACACTGTCGACCTGGGTGAGCTGGTTGTAGGCATCGGGCACACCTTTAAGGCGCACGGGCATCTGGTAGTCGGCAAAGATGGCCAGCGCATTGTCTTCGACCACGGGCATGGCCAGTTTCACGCCGGGCACACTGTTGACCACGGTGAGCACGCTGTCGGCATCGGCAATGGTCTTGCCCTGCACGGCGGTGATGGCGATGGGCGGGTCGAGTTTGGCCAGGCGGTCCATGATCAAGCCGCGGAAGCCGTTGAACACACTCAGCACGCACACCAGGGCCGCAGTGGTGACCACCACCCCCAGCACCGAGATGATGGAGATGATATTGACCGCGTTATGGGCCTTTTTCGATACCAGGTAGCGGAGTGCTATTTTTGTGAGAACCATGAGTGTGGCGCAACCTGTGACGATTTTAGTTTTTCGGGTTCTGGTCTTTGGCCAGCAACTCGTCGATGTGCTCAATATAGTCGAGCGAGTCATCGACGAAGAAGCTGAGTTCGGGTGTGCGGCGCAACTGGTAGCGCACGCGGCTGGCCAGGGCATATCGGATGCTGGCCACGTTGGCGTTGATGTTCTTCATCAGTTCCTGGGCACGCTCGCTGGGGAAGATGCTCAGGTAGGCGCGTGCCACGCTCAGGTCGGGCGAGACGCGCACGGCGCTCACGCTCACCAGCACACCGCCCATCTTGGCGGTTTCGGCACGGAAAATCTCGCTGAGTTCTTTCTGCAGCAAGCGGGATATTTTTTCTAATCGTGTTCCTTGCATATATCGTAGGTGCTATTAAAATTTGCGCAAAATTACTAAATCTCAATTAATAATGAATAACGAATAATGGATAATTTTGAGTGAGCGATGATGAATTCCCGTTGTTCATGTGAGGAATGTGGCGGCGTTGGCGCGGGCGTGGGCGATGAGTTGCTCGGTGGGCATGCTCAAAGCGGCGGCCACATGCTGCGCCACAAGCCCGATTGATACTGGTTCATCGTCGGTCTCAATCAAAATGCGGTCTAGCGGCGTGACTGTCAGTGCCGATGGGTTGAAATGCAGGCCGAAACTCAGGTAGAAACCCTCATCAACGAGCGTGCGGGCCACATTGGCGTTGCCGCGAAAGCCGTGGATGGCTATGCGCCCCTGCCCCACCCTAGCCTTGCGGCACGCGGCGATGAGTGGCTGCCATGCGCGCACGCAGTGCACCACGATAGGCTTGCCGGTGGCCTGTGCCAGTTCCAGGTGGTGTAACAGCAGTTGTGTCTGCCGCGCAATGGGAGCTCCGCGCAGGGTGTCGAGTCCGGTCTCGCCCAGTGCTGCCACTTGCGGGTGGCGGGCGGCGGCGTTAAGTGCATCGATGGCGTGGGTGTCGCACTGCTCGCTGTGCCACGGGTGGATGCCCACCGAGTAGAGCCTGCCGGGTGCGGGACGGAACTCGCCGGGATTCACGCTGATGATGGCTTGCGTGTCGTCGGGGTGATGGGTGTGGATATCGAGGACGGTCATGGCACGGGATCGTAACCGCTGCCGCCCCAGGGGTTGCAACGCAGAATTCGCTTAATGGCGAGCCAGGTGCCTTTCAGTGGCCCGTGCTTGGCAAGAGCCTCCACGGCATACTGGCTGCACGAGGGCGTGAAGCGGCACACCGGAGGAAACAGCGGCGAGATGAACCGCTGGTAAAAACGAATGGGCAAGATGAGCAGGCGGCTGATGGGGTTCATGAGTGCTGAGTGCTTGAGAGCGGTTGCTTGTTACCGGCGTGGAGTGCTGCCGCACGGGCCATGCGCGTGAGCAACAGTTTCATTTTCTCTTCAATGACTTGATAGGATGCTTTGTCGTTGGCCACATACACAAAGGCGATGTCCATGCTCAGTTGCGATGCGTTGAGTGCAGGATAGAGCAACTGGCCGCGATGCAGCCTGTAGGCTTCGCGCACGCGGCGGCGCAGCAGCACGCGGTCTACGGCATGTCGCATGCGTTTCTTGGGAATGGTGATGAGAAACTGCGCCGGCGCTTCGGCCTGTTGGCGCATGCGGTAGACCACCCTGAGGGGGTAGGCTACCGAGCCAACACCCTTATCGAAGAGACTGTCCACCGCCGTGCGGCTGCGCAGTTTTTCGCTTTTATATAACCGAAATCCTTGCATTTGAGGGTACAAAATTACGAATAAGCGAGCGAAACGCAAAAGAAAAGACTCGTTTTTTGTTTTGCATTTCCGAGCGGGAGTAATTTGGGCCTCAGGCCAACATGACGAATAAGCGAGCGAAACGCAAAAGAAAAACATTGGAGTCCGGGGACAGTTTAGCAAGCTGAAGCCCTGCCCTGCTGCTCAAACGCCTGCTCTTTCAGTAAAATCCTTATAAATCTAAAGTTGCCTCATTAATTTGGATCTATTCAATTCTTGACTTGCTTAGAATTGCGTGACCACCATAATTATTTGCACTTTATTGAACAATGGTGGAGTGAAAAAACGAACCGGGGTCGTCGTGAACGAAGGCCCCGGTTGCAACTTAGAAATATAATTGCTCTGTTAATCCTGTACTTTTTCTTCTTTGCGCCGCGGCACGCGCTTGCGCTTGAGATACTTCTCGATAGCTGCCGGCATCGACGGCGTTTCGGGCGTGATGGTGGCGTTGAGCTTGAGCCCGGCCTCTTTCACAGCCTCGATGGTGCTGTTGCCCATGGCTGCAATGGCAATCTTGTCCTGCTTGAAGTCGGGGAAATTGGTCATTAGCGACTTCACGCCGGCAGGGCTGAAGAAGCACAGCATGTCGTAGTCCAGCGGCTCGTCGGGTGCGAAATCGTTGCTCACGGTGCGATACATCACAGCCTTCACATACTGAATGCCATGCTCATCGAGGGCGTTGGGCTGGTCGTTGTGAACGTCCGACACGGCCATCATATACGTTTCCTTGTTGTGCTTCTGGATGAGGGGCACCAGGTCCTCGAGTTTACCGCTCTCGGCAAAGAAAATCTTGCGTTTGCGGTAAATGATGTACTTCTGTAGGTAGTTGGCCACAGCCTCACTCACGCAGAAATACTTCTGTGTGTCGGGTACGGTGTAGCGTGTTTCCTTGCACAAGCGGAAAAAGTGGTCAATGGCTGTGCGAGCCGTGAAGATAATCGCTGTGTAGTCAGGAATCATGAGCCTTTGCTGGCGGAATTCCTTGGCAGAAAGACCTTCAACCTTAATGAAAGGTCGAAATATGATTTCGATATCATATTTCTTCTCCAGGTCGAAGTAAGGCGACTTCTCAGTCTGTGGTTTTGGTTGTGAAACCAAAATTCTTTTCATGTTCTTTCGTGTTTTCGTTACCTATTGTAGCAGATTACATAAAAAAACCATGCCCGCGCATAAAATCACTATTGGCACAATTTCGACGGCGCAAAGGTACAAAATAAAATAGACAAGTGATGGCAAATTGATATAAAAAATTCTAAAACCTTTACAAATAAAAACAATTCGAGCGATAAAATACAGAGAAATTGCACAAATTAACATAACATTTGCCAGATGCGGAGCTGTCAAAGCTATTCCCACAACCGGAAAAAGCAGCATGCCCAGCAGCGACTGCGTGGCCTTGAATCCGTCGGTCCACAACTTGCTGTTTACTCCGTCGCTGAACACGTGGCCGATGAGGTGGTATACCGCCAGCTGCACCAAGTAGAAGACCAGCGCGGCTGCCGTGAAGATGCCCACGTGCAGAAACACCTGGCTGTGCAGCGACGTGCGCAGGCCGGGCACAAAAGTGTCTATGCCCAGAAACATGAGCAACCCTTCCATGATGCAGGTGTTCAGGGTGAGGGCGGTGAGTATCTGAGTCTCGTTGAGCGTGTGGTCTTCAAACAGATTCTCGCGCCGGCGAGTGGAGAACATGTTGTGTGCCAAGTTTTCGAGGTATTTGTAGCCGGTGCGGTAGCTCACCACGATGAGCAGCAATCCTGTCAGCATCAGCGCCATGCAGCTGGTGTCGTGCAGCGGGCTGGTGGTGAAGGGCACCGGTTTTTGTCCCAGCGGCATGCTCATGGTGGGCAGCTCGCTCATCGGAGCGATGGTCGTGTCGCACGTGGCACTGTCGGGGAAGCCGTCGAGGTATTGCGGTGCCAGTTGCAGGGCGTTGCTGTCGACAGCTGCCGAGTCGGTAGCGGTGGTGTCGGGCACGCTGGTGCTGGTGTGAGTGGTGATGGCTGGCATGACGGTCAATATTTGCTTTCAATTTGCTCCACGCCGTGAGCCAGTTGATCTTCTATGATGTCCATGGCTTGCTGTGGAGTGGCAGCCACGCTCCACAGTGTGGTGTGGGTAGATTTCATGAACTCTTGCTCCACACATTGTTGCAGCATGGTCACCAGTGGGTCGTAGAAGCCCAGGGTGTTGAGCAACACGATGGGTTTGGCCATGATGCCCAGCTGGCGCCAAGTGATGGCCTCAAGCAGTTCTTCGAGTGTGCCGCAACCGCCGGGCAGGGCAATGAATGCGTCGCTCAACTGCTGCATGTGTTGCTTGCGTTCGTGCATGTCGGCGGTGATGACCACCTCGGGCAAGCGGTCGTAGCACCAGCCATTGTCTACCATGAACTTGGGAATCACGCCTGTGACGTGCCCGCCTGCGTCGAGAGCGCCATCGGTCACGGCCCGCATCAGCCCGAAGCTGCCGGCGCCATTCACGCAGGTCCAGCCGCGCTGGGCCATGAGCGTGCCCAGAGCGCGTGCCGCGCTCATGTATCGCTCATCGATGCGCTGGCTCGATGCCGCAAACACACATATTTCTCCTCGTTTTTCCATTGCGGGTGCAAAATTACAGATTAATTATGAATTAAGAATGATGAATGAAGAATTATTTGATTCGGTCGATGGTGGAGTAAATTTGAGAAATTTGTGTAAGGATGTGAGCTTTTCGCTGGGTTATGACGAAAGTTTTTCGGGAAAATGCGCAAAGGGGTTTGGATTTTTACTTTACTTGCATTAAATTTGCAGTCCTCTTTCTATAGACATAATAACTGATTAACCTTATAGCAGTATGGAAAATAAACATCTTATTTACAATGCCAATCCGGTGGTGGAGTTTTTACAGAAACCCAGTTCGGAGTTTACTCGTGCCGACATCATCCGTTTCGTGCAGGAAAACGACATCCGCATGATTAATTTCATGTATCCCGGTGGCGACGGAAAGTTGAAGACGCTGAATTTTGTCATTAACGACTTGGATTACCTGGAGACCATCATCACTTGTGGCGAGCGTGTGGATGGTTCCAGTTTGTTCAAGTTTATTCAAGCCGGCAGTAGCGACCTCTATGTGCTGCCGCGTTACAGCACTGCCTTTGTTGATCCCTTTGCGCAAGTACCCACGCTGAGCATGCTCTGCTCCTACTTCGACAAAGATGGCAACCCGCTGGCCAGTTCACCCGAACAGACGCTTCATAAGGCATGTCGCGCATTCCGCGAGGTGACGGGCATGGAATTTCATGCTATGGGCGAGCTGGAATACTATGTGATTTTTGACGATGATGAACAGTTCCCGGCTATCGACCAGCGAGGTTATCACGAGAGTGCGCCCTATGCCAAGGCCAACGACTTCCGCGTGATGTGCATGAAATACATTGCCCAGGCTGGCGGTCAAATCAAGTACGGCCATAGCGAAGTGGGCAACTTTGTGCAAGACGGGCTCACCTATGAGCAGAACGAAATCGAGTTCCTGCCCGTGCCTGCCGAGCAAGCGGCCGACCAATTGATGCTGGCCAAGTGGATTATTCGCAACCTGGCCTACGAGATGGGGCTGAACGTGACCTTTGCCCCGAAAATCACTGTGGGTAAGGCTGGTAGCGGACTTCACATCCACATGCGCATGCTCAAGGATGGCAAGAACATGATGATCAAGGACGGCCGTCTGAGCGATGACGCGCGTCGCATGATTGCCGGCATGATGGACGTGGCTCCGGCTATCACCGCATTTGGCAACAAGAATCCCATGAGTTACTTCCGCTTGGTGCCTCACCAGGAAGCTCCCACCAATGTGTGCTGGGGCGACCGCAACCGCTCGGTGCTGGTACGCGTACCGCTGGGCTGGACGTCGGGCGTGGATATGTGTGCCGAAGCCAATCCGCAGGAGACAGGCACCAGCGACTTTGACACCACCATCAAGCAGACCGTGGAGATGCGTTCGCCCGACGGCTCGGCCGACATCTATCAGCTCATTGCCGGACTGTGTGTGGCTTGCCGCCACGGCTTTGAGATGCCCGATGCGTTGGAAGTGGCCGAGCGCACCTATGTGAATGTGAACATTCACGACAAGGCCAACGAGGCACTGCTCAATCAGTTATATCAACTGCCCGACAGCTGTGTGGCTAGTGCCGACTGTCTGGAACGATACCGCAAAGTGTTTGAGCAGTATAATGTTTTCAGTCCCGACATGATTGATGGCATCGAAGCGTCATTGCGTGAGTTTAACGATGCCACCCTACGTGCCGACGTGCAAGACAAGCCCGAGGAACTTCAAACCCTCGTTCAGCAATATTTCCATTGCGGCTAAACGGCTATTATATAAGTATCTTTAAAAACGGAGAACCGTTGCCCATTCGCGGCGGTTCTCCGTTTTCCTGTTTTCCCGTTTTCCACACATCACACCGGCTATGAGCTGGGGGGTCGTTCTGGTGGATTTGCAATCCGCCAGGAATTGAGTTGGGGATTTGAAATCCCCGCGCTGGGTCAGCGCATGGTGGCACGGTGAATCCGGCCGAAATGGAAACCGAGGATGGAACTTGTGCCCATCCCCGGTGCAAATTCGGGTTAAATCTCATGATTCAGCCGGCCGCGGCGAAATGGCCGTTACTTGACCACCACCTTCTTGCCGTTGTGGATGTAGATGCCGGCAGCGGGGTGTGCCACGGGCTGGCCCATCAGGTTGTAGTACAGTCCGTCGCCAGTCTGTGCGGGTTGTGCCTCAATGTC
>JAGAYZ010000081.1 GCA_017940245.1 Muribaculaceae bacterium
ATTTCGTTTTGCTATCATTTTCACGCTCGGCGGGGGCTACTCGCCCCCTTGCCGCTTGGCGTTCCCCTCGGTGTTTTTCATAATATTATTATATGAAAACAACTTTCAGAAGCCTTTCGCACTTCTTATTGGAACTTTCAAGTTTGGGGTATGACAATTTTTTTGGTTTATAATGAGTGAAAAGCCGATAAATTTCATTAACTTTGCCAGTTGTAAACATTAACTTTAATACATAACCAAAGAATGAAAAAGACTGTTATTCTATTTGTGTGTATCCTGTGCGCCATGAGTGTATGGGCGACCGATTACAAGGGTACGATTGTGATGAATGCTTCTTCTTCCAATGGCGGTGAGGAGCATGTGAACAAAAGTGATGTGGTGGTTTCGGTGGAAAAGAATGCCAATGGCACCTACAAGGTGACACTAGATGATTTTTGGTTTGTGAATAAAGGGGTGACCTACGATGTGGGCACTCTGGAATATGACCAGCTGGTGGGAACTACGGCGGCTGATGGATATACTTATGTGAACGGAACCAAGCAGATGGGTGTGAGTGACATTCAAGGATATGAGGATCTCATTCCTGAAAATCTGCGTAAGTATTTCACCAATATTGGCGATAAGAAATTTGATGTGAACTTTGCCGGTAGGTTCAATGATGATATGATGATTGCCAATATCAATACGGAAATCAAAATAACGGCATCTTATTATGGTGCCACAATGACGGCATTTACAGAAACACTTTCAATTGACTATGTGGGTAATGCCATTGAGCCCGAAACTGCCATCGGCGACGTTAACGGCGACAACAAAGTGGATGTGGCCGATGTTAACGCCGTGATCAACATTATTTTGAAAACTAAGCAGGCCAGCGACTATCCCGGTAATGCCGACATCAACAACGACCAGAAGGTGGATGTGGCCGATGTGAATTCCATTATCAATATAATACTTAAATTGACTTAATATCGGAAACAATATAGAATAAGTGATATAAAACGATT
Organism: Muribaculaceae bacterium; assembly: GCA_017940245.1. Taxonomy (GTDB): domain Bacteria; phylum Bacteroidota; class Bacteroidia; order Bacteroidales; family Muribaculaceae; genus Sodaliphilus. Next base: position 1,008 of record JAGAYZ010000081.1, read on the forward strand.
GATGATGAAGAAAAGATACTTGCTTACAGGTGGTATAGCTTTAGCTGCCTTGAGTATGAATGCCGTGACTAGCGGCATGATTGTAACAAAATATCTCACACTGGATTTACAGCATCCTACAGTGCCTGGCGCTATTGAATGGGGACAAAACCCCTATCTGGAGGGCTCCGATGGGGCTTACTGGAGCGGCACTTATGGCGAAGATGTGAAATGGTTGCAATTCGGCGAAATCATGGTGTCACACACCCTGGGCAGTTCTTGGGGCGGGACCTACTGGGACGGCTTTACAGTGGCCAAAGGTAGTGACACATTCGACCACACAGAAACCGACGACGGCGGATGGATTGCGCACCAATGGTTCAACATTGCCGGCGGTGGCATACAGAGTGTAGACGAAGGTGAGGTGACGGTGAGTCCCGACGCTCCCTATCTGGTGGCCAACTGGGGTTACTACGATGGTGCTCCACAACAGACTAACCAAATCAAGTTGACCAATAATACTCCGTTCTCTGTCGAAGGGGTGTATGTGGTGAATAGCACCTGGACCTACTACAGTAATCTGCGTGGAGCTGCGCCGGCGCGTGCATTAAAAGAAGGAGACTATGTGAAACTCATAGCCCATGCCGTTGACACCGATGGCACAGAGTGCACTGCCGAAATGAAGTTGGCCAGTTACGAAGGTGAATTGCAGCAGGTAGAGGATTGGACCTGGTGGGATTTGTCATCGCTCAATACGCAAGAGATGAGCATCTCCAGCATTTATTTCACGGTGGAATCGACCGATGTGGGTGACTGGGGAATGAACACACCCGCCTATTTTTGCCTGGATCGATTCAGATGTTCTTATTACAAGATGGTAGAAACAGCAGTCGACGATATTGATGCTCCTGCTCAAGTGGCAGGTGTGACCTATATGAACATGGCTGGCCAGCAGGCTGTTGAGCCGTTTGATGGCGTGAATGTGGTAGTGACCCGCTACACCGACGGCACGACTTCGACCGCAAAGATGGTGAAGTGAATCGGTTATAACCGAAGAGAATGACAACGTTTAATGTGACGCTTGCCGCCATTCTGCCGGCAGTGGTGCTCATGTGGTTCATCTATCGGCGTGACCCGAAGAAAGAGCCGGTCTACATGCTGGTGATGGGATTCGGCTATGGACTGGTGGCGGCCGGAATTGCCATTGTGCTAGAATCGGCAGTGGCGGCCGTCGGCCTGTCGAGCGACGAACCCAGCGGACTGCTGTCGAGTGTGCTCACGGCATTCTGTGGTGCCGCTATTCCCGAGGAATTGGCCAAGTTCGTCATGCTGTGGTTCATGCTCAAGCGCAATCGTTACTTCGATGAGTATTTCGACGGCGTGGTGTATGCCGTGTGCATCGGTATGGGTTTCGCAGCCATAGAGAATGTGGGCTACCTGTTCATGAACATCGACCAGTGGCAGGAAGTGGCCGTAATGCGTGGGTTGTTCTCCGTGCCTGGTCATTTTGCCTTTGCGGTGCTGATGGGTTATTTCTTCTCGCTGGTACACATCGGCGGCCGGCACACGGTGCGCGACCGCTGGTTGGTGCTGGCTGCGCCGGTGCTGGCTCACGGCTTGTTCGACACGTTATTGTTTGCCGGTAGTGTGGGCGGCGTGTTTGCTTCGGTGCTGACGGTGCTGTTTTTATTATTGTGCGCGCAGCTGGTGAAAGTGTGTCGTCGACACATCCGCATATTGCTCGCATTCGATCGCATGCCCCGCTGATAGCGAGGCGTTCACATCAATCACCCGCTGGTTGCTGCTGCCGCGGAATCGCAGAGAGGTGTCGCGCAATGCCAGCACAAAAGGCGAGTCAACTACTACGTCAACATGGCGCACCACTTCCGTCAACTGGGGGTGGTGCGTAATTTGTTCCCATGTGTAACCGGTGTAGCACCAGATGTTGTAGCCCAGTTCTGCCTTGATGCGCCGCACCAGTTTCAGCACCTCGACGGGATGAGCCAGCGGGTCACCACCTGTCAGTGTCACGGGGGCCTCGTTGTTGGCGATGACGTGCATCAGATTGTCGATAGTGGTGGGTGTTCCGGCTTCGAAGCCCCACGACTGCGGGTTGTGGCATCCCTCACAGTGGTGGGGACATCCAGCCATGTAAATAGACGTGCGCAGGCCCGGCCCATCTACACTGGTGCCCTCCACGATGCGCAGAATGTTGATTGTCATCTCGGCCGGTATTATTTGTGCACAACTCGATCGTTAAGTTCGGCCAGTTTACCGCTGTTCCAGCGGTCGGTGGTGCCCACCAGGTAGCCGGTGATGCGTTGCAGGCGGTCGATGTGTGTGCTGTGGCATTGAGGACACTCCTTCAGGTCGTCGGTGGCATCTTCATAGCCGCAATCCATGCAGCGGTTGCGGTTGTGATTCACCGAGCAGTAGCCCATGTTGTACTTGTCCATCAAATCGACCACTGCGCTGATGGCTTCGGGATTGTGTGTGGCATCGCCGTCGATTTCCACATAGAAAATGTGACCTCCGCCGGTGAGTTCGTGGTAAGGAGCCTCGACTTGTGCCTTGTGCTTTGGGCTGCAGTGGTAATAGACGGGCACGTGGTTGCTGTTGGTGTAGTAAATTTTGTCGGTGACACCGGGGATGATGCCGAAATCCTTGCGGTCGCGACGGGTGAAGCGCCCACTGAGTCCCTCGGCAGGTGTTGCCAGAACCGAGAAGTTGTGCTGGTAGCGCTGGCTATATTCCTGCACACGCTCGCGCATGTGCCCCACGATGCGCAGTCCCAGTGCCTGGCTCTCCTGGCTCTCACCATGGTGCTTGCCGGTGAGGGCTATCAGGCACTCGGCCAAGCCGATGAAACCGATGCCCAGTGTGCCCTGGTTGATGACGCTCTCGATAGTGTCGCCAGGCTTGAGGTTTTCGCTGCCATTCCACAACTGCGACATGAGCAGCGGGAATTGCTTGTCTAGCGCGGTCTTTTGGAACTCAAAGCGGTCGCACAACTGGCGAGCGGTGATGTCGAGCATGGAGTCCAGTTTCTTGAAAAATGCATCGGTACGCTCATTGGGGTCGGCGATGTCCATGCACTCGATGGCCAGGCGCACGATATTGATGGTTGAGAACGAGAGATTTCCGCGTCCTATGGACGTTTTCTCGCCAAATCGGTTCTCAAACACGCGTGTGCGGCACCCCATGGTGGCCACTTCATAACGATATCGCTTGGGGTCATCTTCGCGCCACAATTCATGGTAATTATAGGTAGCGTCCAGGTTGACGAAGTTGGGGAAAAAGCGTCGTGCAGTCACCTTGCAGGCCAGTTGATACAAGTCATAGTTCCGGTCGCCGGGCAGGTAGCTGATGCCGCGTTTCTTTTTCCAAATCTGGATGGGGAAAATAGCCGTGGCACCGTTGCCTACGCCCTCGTAGGTGGAGTGGAGCAACTCGCGTATGATGCAGCGCCCCTCGGCGCTGGTGTCGGTTCCGTAATTGATTGAACTGAACACCACTTGGTTACCGCCACGGCTGTGAATGGTGTTCATATTGTGGATAAAGGCTTCCATAGCCTGATGCACACGCTCGGCGGTGCGGTTGATGGCATGCTGAATGGCGCGTTGCGGTCCGTCAAGTCCGTCGAGCGATCGCATGATATAATCGTCGATTTCGGTGTCGTAAAGATGGTGGCAATTCATGCCTGTGGCTTCCTCAAAGTATTGAAGCTCTTCGATGAAAGTGCGGCGCACAAAGGGTGCCAGGTAAAAGTCGAAGGCCGGAATAGCCTGTCCGCCGTGCATTTCGTTCTGTGCGGTTTCCATAGAAATACAGGCCAGCACGCTGGCTGTCTCGATGCGCTTGGCTGGACGTGATTCGCCGTGATTGGCCATGAATCCGTTTTCCAGAATTTTGTCGAGCGGGTGCTGCACGCACGTCAGGCTCTTGGTGGGGTAGTAGTCCTTGTCGTGAATGTGCAGATAGTTTTTGCGCACGGCTTCGCGTGCCTCTTCGCTCAGCAGGTAGTCGTCTACAAAGGGCTTGGTGGTCTCACTGGCAAATTTCATCATCATGCCGGCGGGCGAGTCGGCATTCATGTTTGCGTTCTCGCGCGTGATGTCGTTGTTCTTGGCATTGATGATTTCCAAAAAGATGTCGCGGGTCTTGGCCTTGCGTGCCACGCTGCGTTTGTGGCGGTAGTTGATATAGCATCGTGCCACCTCCTTGCGCGGACTCTTCATGAGTTCAAGCTCCACCATGTCTTGGATGTCTTCCACGCTCATCTGCTCACGGCCGCGGCTGCCTATGCGGTCGGCGATGCGCTGAATCAGGCTCTCGTCTTCGCCCGTCTCGGTGGCGAGCATGGCCTTGCGAATGGCGGCTTTGATTTTTTCCTCGTTGTATCCCACGATGCGTCCGTCACGCTTAACGACTGTCTGTATCATTGTAGTGTCTAAGTGATTAAGATTAAGTTGTGTTTTTAGGTCGAATTTGACAGTGCAAAGTAAATCATTTCTTGCGAAAAAATCAAAACATCGGGCATAAAAAGTTATCAACAAGTTTTCGTTTTGGAAAACTTGTTGATAATATTGAAAAATAAAATATTGAATTTCAGCTATATAAAAATATTTTTGGAAAACTTTGTGCTAATTTAATGTTTCTGAAAAATATTTTTATGGAATGTTTGGTGCTGTTCTTTTTACCAAGCGTTCATAGTCGCGATTGCCTTCCTGTAGCAGTTGCTGGAAGCGCGGCTCGTCGTAGAGCACCTCAAGCGCGGCTTTAAGTTCGCGGTTCTTGTGGTTCACAATCATGGTGTAGGCACCCGGGTCGGCATAGATGTCGCGTGCGATGAGTCCCTTAATCATGGTGCGGAGCACTTGCTCGCTTGTGCGGTATTTCTCTTCGTTGTATTTCACGCTGTCTTTTTCGCCCATGGCGATGAACTGCTGCATGTCGTCGGCCGTGAGTTGGAATCGCTGGTCGAAGTCTTGAACCGAGGTGTATTGCTTTTTGAGCGCATCGCGGTTTTTGTCGACATAATTCACCACAAACTGGTTGACGATGCCCTTGGCCACGAGGTCGCGGTAGTAGGTGCTGTATTCGCTGGTGTCGACGGGCACGTAGATGTCGGGCATCACGCCTCCACCGCCATACACCGGGCGATGGTTCACCAGTGTGGTGTAGCGCAGAGTGTCGGGGAAGTGGATGCTGTCGAGGTGGTAGTATTCGCCCTCGCGCTCGCGCTCCACGAGGTCTTCGCTATAGGCTTTGCGGTTGCCCAGTTTGTAGGGCTTTTGGATGCAGCGTCCGCTGGGGGTGTAGTAGCGTGCCACGGTCAGGCGTAGCATGGAACCGTCTTCGAAGTTGAGCGGTCGTTGCACGAGTCCCTTGCCAAAAGTGCGTCGGCCTACGACCACGGCACGGTCCCAATCTTGCATGGCACCGCTGAAAATCTCGGAGGCACTGGCCGAGAACTGATTGACCATCACTACCATCTTGAGGTCTTTGTATCGCCCGTTGCCGCGGGCATGAGCCTCGCTGCGTGGAGCGGCGCGTCCTTCGGTATAGACAATCATCTGTCCGTCGGTCATGAACTCGTTGCACATGGCCACTGCCGCCTGCAGGTAACCACCACCATTGTCACACAGGTCGATGACCACCTGCTGCATGCCTTGCTGGTGGAGCTTGTCGAGGGCTTCCATCATCTCATCGTAGGTCTTGGCGCCAAACGAGGAGATGCGCACGTAGCCTGTGCGCTCGTCGAGCATGTAACTGGCATCCACGCTGTGCAGGGGTATCTTGTCGCGCGTGATGCGGAAGGTGATGAGTTCCTTCACGTTGCGGCGCTTAACTTGCACGTTGACTTTGGTGCCTTTCTTTCCGCGCAATCGCTTCATGATGTCGGTGCGCGACATCTTCACGCCGGCAATGGTGGAATCGTTCACCGTCACGATGCGGTCGCCGGCCAAAATGCCCACTCGCTCGCTAGGACCGTTGGGAATGGTCTGTATCACATAGAGGGTGTCTTCCTTCATGTTGAACTGGATGCCGATGCCTTCAAACTCGCCTTGCAGTGGCTCGGTGAGTTCCTTGGTCTCTTTGGCGTTGGTGTAACTGCTGTGCGGGTCCAGTTTCTCAATCATGCCGCGCACGGCATCTTCCACGAGCTTGTTTTCGTCGACCGAGTCGACGTAGAAAGCGGTCACGCCGTAGACGGCATTGAACAGTTTGTTGAGTTGTTCCGGCATACGCTGGCCGGTGAGAGTCGCGGTAACCGTCAGGGATAATGCCGCGATAAGTAATAACTTCTTCATTGTCTAAATCTTGTGTGGCAGTAGATTAAAATCGGCTGTTTGGGGCAAGTAGGGCTTGACGTCCTGCCCGTAGCGGAACAGCTCGCGCACGATGCTGCTGCTCACGTGGCTATCTTCGGGCAGAGTATAGAGCAGGATGGTCTCCAACCCCGACAGCTCGCGGTTCACTTCGGCCATGTGCATTTCATTCTCAAAGTCCTGAATCATGCGCACTCCACGCAGCAGGAACCGGGCTCGACATTCTTGAGCCACCTCGGCGGTGAGCCCGCTGTAGGTGACCACTCGCACGCGAGGCTCATTTTTAAACACGCTCTCGATCCATGCCTTGCGTTGCTCCATGGTCATGAAACAGCGTTTGTCCATGTTCACGCCGATGGCCACCACAATTTCGTCAAACATGGGCAGTGCGCGGCGCACAATGCTCTCATGGCCGCGGGTGAAAGGGTCGAACGAGCCGGGGAACAGAGCCACGCGGCGACATTCGATGTCAGTGTACTGTGATGTCTTCATCGTCTTCGATAACCAGATTGTCGATAATGAAATTCTGTCGCTCCATGGTGTTCTTGCCCATGAAGAAGGCCAGCATGTCGTTCACGGCATCTTCTTTGCGCAGCGACACGCGATCTAGACGCATGTCGGGGCCAATGAAGTCCTTGAACTCGTCGGGAGAAATTTCGCCCAAACCTTTGAATCGGGTGATCTCGGCATTGTCGCCTAGTTTGTTGATGGCGTTCACGCGCTCCTCATCGCTATAGCAGTAGTAGGTCTCGGCTTTCTGCGCGGTGGCCTCTTTCTTGCCCGAGCGGTTCTTGCGCTTGGCTTCCTTTTTGTTGAGCACGCGGAACAGCGGCGTCTGCAAAATGTAGAGGTGCCCGGTCTTGATGAGTTCGGGGTAGAATTGCAGGAAGTAGGTGAGCATGAGCAAGCGAATGTGCATGCCGTCGACATCGGCATCGGTAGCGATAATCACCTTATTATACCGTAGGCCGTCGATGCCGTCGTCGATGTTGAGGGCGGCTTGCAGCAGGGCAAATTCCTCGTTGGTGTATACCTTTTTAGGTTCAAGTCCGAAGGTGTTCAGCGGCTTGCCGCGCAGCGAGAACACGGCTTGCGTCTCCACGTCGCGAATCTTGGTGATAGAGCCGCTTGCACTCAGTCCCTCGGTGATAAAAATCGACGACTCGTCGCGGCGGTCATTGTCCTTGGGCGCGCGTGCGTCGTTGAAGTGCACGCGGCAGTCGCGCAGCTTGTCGTTGTGCAAGGCGGCTTTCTTGGCGCGCTCGCGCACCTGCTTGGTGACTCCGGCAATGGCTTTGCGCTCGCGCTCGCTTTCCTGGATTTTTTTGAGCAGGATGTCGGCGGTTTCGGGTGCTTTGTGCAGGTAGTCGTCCAGTTCCTTCTTGATGAAGTCGTTGATAAACTTGTAGATGGTGGGTCCGTCTTTCCACATGATGGAGCTGCCCAGCTTGATCTTGGTCTGAGACTCAAACACCGGCTCTTCCACCTTGATGCTGATGGCTGCCACGATGCCATTGCGTATGTCGCTGTACTCGAAGTTTTTGCTATAGAATTCCTTGATGGTGCGTGACAGGGCTTCGCGGAAAGCACTCTGGTGCGTGCCGCCCTGCGTGGTGTGCTGGCCGTTGACGAAGGAGTAGAATTCCTCGCCCTTCTGCGAGGTGTGGGTGATAACCACCTCAATGTCGTCGCTGGAGAAGTGCATGAGCGGGTAGAGTGGCTCGCTGGTCATGTTTTCCTTGACCAGGTCGCTTAGTCCGTTGCGCGAGTGATAGCGCTTGCCATTGAAGTAGATGGTGAGTCCCGTGTTCAGGAACGAGTAGTTCTTCACCATCGTTTCGATGATGTCTTCACGGAAGGCATAGTTCTTGAAGATGGTTCCGTCGGGTGTGAAGCGCACCAGCGTGCCGTTCTCCTCACCGCTGTCGGCGGCCACGATGCCTGTCTCGTTCTCCACAAGACCCTCGCGGTAGGTCACCGACGAGCACTGCCCGTCGCGCACACTGCGGATGTAGAATGCCGTCGACAGGGCATTCACGGCCTTGATGCCCACGCCGTTAAGCCCCACCGACCGCTTATAGTTCTGCGTGTCGTATTTTGCGCCTGTGTTCATCTTGCTCGACGCGTCCTTCACCTGGTCCAGGGGGATGCCGCGGCCATAGTCGCGGATAGTGACCATGCCGTCTTCCACGTCGATGTTGATCACGGGCTTGGCATAGCCGGTGTTGAACTCGTCGATGCTGTTGTCCACCACTTCTTTAATAAGCACATAGATGCCGTCGTCGCTCTGGCTGCCGTCGCCCAGTTTACCTATATACATACCGGGGCGCTGGCGGATGTGCTCTCGCGGAGTGAGGGTTTTCAGCCGCTCATACCCGCCGAAGTCGCTTACCGTCGGGGTCTCAATTTTCTGTTCTTCTAGTTCTGCCATTCCGAATAAATCATGTTTTAACTTGCGAAATTACGAAAAATCGGCCACAGCGCCAAAATTTTCTTTGCACAGGCGCAAAAAAATGAAGGCGAGCGTCAAGAGGGTGGGGCGATTCATTTTGGCCATGATGAGCAGGCCAGTGGGCTGGTCTTGCGGCTCACTGGTGGTGCGAGGCCTTGCTGATGGCGCGATGATTAATCCACACGCTCACTAGAATCGGCAATGTGCCCAGGGTCGCATATATTAATGCGTGAGTCAGGTTGCGTCCTAGACGTGCCCAGTTGTGTTCAAAGGCCAGTTGGACGCAGAATCCCGAAACGATGATGAACAGGAGCAGCATGAGGCCTGCCACAAACACCATGACCAACCGCCATGCCGTGCCCCAATGGCTATAGCCGAATAGCTGCCGATAGGTGCGGTAAATGACTAGAAATAGGATGGTGGAACTCGCGTAGTCGAACCACACGGGTTCGTCATCGACAACTGCACCTATTAAATTAAACAGCAAGATGAAAATTACTATTTGCGTGGAATTAAACACTTGAATGAAGAAACCTTCGGGCAGGGTGTGGTGTGTGCAACGCGGCGAGTGGCGAAAGATAATGTGTGTGGGAATGATGAAAAATGAGATGAGCAGCAGCACGGCCCAGTCGTAATGTGTGTCGAGCATGTCGAGCAAGCGGTCGAATAGCGTAAACTCCAGGTGAACTTCGCCTGTTGGATTAACTGTAGTGGGATTCACCCAATCAGAAATCAAAAACACTACCAGCGCAACTATTACCAGCATCTTTACGGGCGGAAAACTCACCTGGCGGCGGCCACCGATGTAGTCGGCAATGAGATAACCGGGCCGTAGCAGCAGCTGCAACAGCGTGTAGGGGAGTGCGCGAGAACCACCTCCCCACACGTCCATAATGCCTTTGCGCACACTGTTCCATGTGAGGCGTTTTTCGCCGGCGCGCTGGCCGCAGGTGGGACAGTAGTTGCCGGTGTAGTCGTTCTCGCAACAATGACAGTGATGGGTGTCGCTGCTCGGCGTGGACTGGATGTGGCGCAACGAGTCGCGCTGCCATTGTTTTAGCTGCTCGTAATATAATTTTATCTTTTCCATGTAAAGAGTTGCTCGCATGATAACTCGCAAAATTAGTAATTAATTATGAATTAGGAATTAAGAATTTTGAATTATTTGAACTTTATCACCCGACTGCGACCCCTTGAAAATTTGCGATAGTAATTTGAGAGATGAGGACGTTTCCCCGCGTCGCCATTTCCGGTAGGCATGTTGCGGTTTTTCGTGGCGAGCAAGCGAGAAAGGTTGCGTTTTCCAATAGTAATGAGTAACTTTGCAGCAAAATTGTAAGTGAGTAGAGATGGAACTAAATGATTTTCTGGGACTTGCCATCGGTGCAGGCACTTTTCTGGCAATAGGAATTTTCCACCCCATCGTCATCAAGGCCGAGTATTACCTGGGCACACGTTGCTGGTGGATGTTTTTGCTGGCCGGCATCGCTTTTGTGGTGGCCAGTGTTCTGGTGCATAACGCATTAATTTCGCCGTTGCTGGGTGTGACGGGATTCTCGTGTTTTTGGAGCATTCTGGAACTGTTCCAGCAGCAAGAGCGGGTGCACAAGGGATGGTTCCCGCGCAATCCGCGGCGCACTTATCCCTGGGATGCACAATAAAACGGGCGGTTTTGCGTTTTATTCATTACATGAATAGACGATTTGTACATATTATCATAGCAATGGTGCTGGCTGGGCTGGCACTGGGACTAGGCGCGTGCAAGGGTGCGAAACTGCGCGATGCCGACGAGGCCTTCGACCGTGGCGAATACAACGACGCGGCGGTGATTTATCGCAAGGTGTATAATAAACTCACTCACCGCGAAGACCGCTGGCTGCGTGGCGAGGTGGCCTACATGATGGGGCTGTGCTACCGCAAGCTCAACCAGAGTTCGCGAGCCAGTGCGGCTTTCCAAAATGCTATTCGCTACGAATATGAGGATTCGATGGCGCTGTTCTATCTGGCCGAGGCGCAGCAGCGCGAGGGACGCTATAGCGAAGCCATCAGCAACTACCGCGAGTTCCTGTCGTTGCGTCCCGACCACTACGAGTCGCAAATTGGCATCCGTGGCTGCCAGCTGGCTCCGCAATGGAAGCGCGACGGCTCACGCTACATTGTCAAGAGTGCCAAGCTGTTCAATTCGCGACGGGCCGATTTTTGCCCGATGTTTCTCGACACCAATGCCGACCAAATCTATTTCACTTCCAGCACCGAGAAGGCTACCGGCGACGCCAAGAGCGAAATCACCGGCACGAAGAAGAGCGACGTGTTCTTCAGCAAGCTCGACGACAAGGGCAAGTGGACGCGCCCTGTGGCTGTTGAGGGAGAACTGAACACCGAGTGGGACGAGGGCATCACCTCGTTCACGCCCGACGGTTCCACGATGTATCTGGCCAAGGCAGTGCGCAAGAATGCGCCCAGCAGCGTCGACATCTACACCAGCTCGCGCAGCGAGGCCAAGTGGGGTGCTGCGCAGAAGTTTGAGATCACTGCCGACACGCTCAGTGCCTATTGCGACCCGGCTGTGAGCTACGACGGCACCTGGCTCTATTTCTCAAGCGACATGCCGGGCGGCCAGGGCGGCAAGGACCTGTGGCGCATCAACATCAAGGACAAGCACGGCACGCTGGAAAACCTGGGCGACCAGATCAACACGCCGGGCGATGAGCGTTTTCCCTATAGCCGCACCGACAGTGTGCTCTACTTTGCCAGCAACGGTCATCCAGGCATGGGTGGCCTGGACTTGTATAAGGCCACGCTGCAGCCTAGTGGCAAGTGGTTCATCGAGAACATGGGCTCGCCCATGAACTCGGCCTACGACGACTTCGGCATCACCTATGGCAAGGGCGAGAGTGGCTTCTTCTCTAGTAATCGTGGCGATGCGCGAGGCTACGATCACATCTTCTCGTTCGAGAAACCGGAACTCAAGGTGTGGATTAGCGGCTATGTGCTCGATAAGGACGATGAGCCGGTACCCAATGCCATCATCCGCATTGTGGGCGACGACGGCAGTAACCAGAAGGCGGTATCCAAGCCCGATGGCTCGTTCCGCTTCGACCTGCAACGTGGAGTGAGCTACGTGATGCTGGCCGGTGCCGACGGCTACCTGAACAATAAACAGGAGTTTGAGAGCGACATCGAGGAGGCCGATGCCGAGTATAACGTCGATTTCATCCTTGCCGCCATCAACAAGCCGCAGGTGATAGAGAACATTTTCTACGACTACGACAAGGCCGCTCTGCGCGACGAGTCGAAGGTGGCTCTCGACGAGATGGTGCAAGTCATGAAAGACAATCCGCACATCAGCATCGAGATGGCGGCACACACCGACCGCATCGGCAGCGACCGCTACAACAATGCACTGAGCGAGCGCCGCGCGCAGAGTGTGGTTGATTACCTCATTAAAAATGGTATCGCGCGCGAGCGCTTGCAGCCGCATGGCTATGGCAAGTCGCGTCCCAAAACGGTGACCAAGCGCATCGAGAAACTGTATCCGCAGTTCCATGAGGGCGATGTGCTCAGCGAGGAATTTATCGAGAAACTGAGCGACGAAGACAAGGCCGCTGCCGACCAAGTGAATCGCCGCACCGAGTTCCAGGTGCTTTCCACCACATTCGACATGTATTAGTCACCACACTAAGTTCTAGGAGTTCTAGAATTTCTGGAGTTCTAGAAGCTCTGGAAGTTCTGGAATTTCTGGAAGTTTCCTGGTGTTGTGTATCTTCCAAGTCAAAGAATTATTAATTATTATTTATTCATTATTCATTATTCATTGTTGATTGGCTAGTTGTTCATTCTGAACACTCTCACTGCCGTGGTGGTGCTCTTTGAGCCCGACAGGTGTTGCTTGAGCGGCTTGGCCTCCAGCATCACACGTCCGCCGCTCAGCGACGCATCCAGCAGATGCGGCTCGCCCTTCTCATCCATCACAATGATGCCCATGTGCGAGATGTCCAGTCCGTCGACATTGGTCACCAGTCCCACGAAGTCGCCCTCGCGCAGAGCGGCTTTCACGTCCTTGCTCCCCAGCCAGCTCTTTTTGAGCACAGGCATGCGGTGATTGATGAGTTTTGCCTCTACGTGGCGAATGCGTTGGGTCATCAAGCTGTCGTTTTTCAGGCTGCGGTAGGCATCGCGGTGAGCGGTCATGAAATTGATGGTCTTGATTTGGTGTTGCGAGTGGGGAATGTCGGCCGTCACCTCTCGCAGGTTGCCGCGCGCAAAGTTGTCAATTATCCACTCGCTGATGTAGTGCAGCCGCGTGGAGTAGTCGCCCATGATGCCGCCGCGATAGCGCACGCTCTCGAGGTGGGCCGCGTAGTCGCGCCATGAACGGCGTCCTTCGAGCGTGGTGCGCGCCAGTGCATAGAGCGTTTCCACAAACGTGGTGCAGTCCAGCTCGTCGATGTTGATGGTGAGCACCTCCCGGTCACCCTCCAGGGTGTGGCCCACGTAGGGTGTGCCCTCCAGCTGGTGTGCGTAGAACGTCACCAGGGCGTTGCCTGTTTTGAGGCCGCTTTGCAGGCCTTTATCAAGCAATTGGTTGATGCGCGTGGTGTCGCGGTCGCAGTGAAAGCGCATCTGCTGCATGGGGGCGGCGTGCATGGCTAGCGCGCACAGCGTGGCCAGGGCTCCGGCCAGTATCTTTTTTTTCATCATCATTGTCGGTTTTGATTTCATCATGCGAATTTACAAATAAAATGCCAAACTGCCAAAATCAATGCTCCTTTCCGGCTTCTGTTTTTCTGTATTATCTGTCAAATTGTTATATTAATACAAATAAGTTAAAAATAATGTTAATTATCGGGGGGGGGTAAATGAAGACCTTAATGTGAATTAATCAAAATAGTGTAATTTTGCAAATTGAATCAAGACTATGTATTTAGCACTTTGTGTTACGATAGTTGAGTATATAAGGAATAAACAAAACAGAGTTATTAATTTTTGAGGGAACTATGGTCAGGATCCAAAATTCGAAACCAAATTTCTGTCCATTGATTTCTCAATGCCAAAACACATTAATTATGAACAAAAAATGGGTCACCTGCAAAAACCTGTGTTTGGGTGACACTGTTCAGCCAAAGATGAGAGAGACTCTGTAGAGGAAGAACTTGGTGTCGACTACGCCCCTTACCTGCGCCCTGAAGTTCTTTATCTTGGCGTTTAGGGACTCGGC
>JAGAYZ010000082.1 GCA_017940245.1 Muribaculaceae bacterium
CTATGGGCTATGGGCTCACGCAGATTTGAGCAGATTTGCTCAGATAATTTTCAAGACTAGAAGAACATAAGAGGCTGTAAGCTACGAGCTACATGTAGCGCAATGCCACATTCTGTTCTTCTAGTCTTTCTGTTCGGCCGGATTTCTTTCTATTCGGCTGGATTTCTTTCCGTTCGGCTGGATTTCTTTTCGTTCGGCTGGATTTGCAATCCAGACGCAGCGTAACCAGCGGATTTGCAATCCGCTAGCCCGCGAGGGCTACCGCCGTGCCGGCGCGGAGATTTCAAATCCCCCATTAAACCCTGGCGGATTGCAAATCCGCCAGAACTGCGCTGCACAACGCCGATTTAATGCAATAACCCATTATTTTTGTCGCTTTCCTTCATTATTCCCCAAATAGTGACTATATTTGCACACGTAAACCAAAAACAAAAGCTCCCATGCCAGATTAGTAGATTTTATGGAATCATCATCTATATGTACATAGATGACCACAATCCACCGCATTTTCATGTATGGTACGAAAACTACAAAGCTATCATCACTATTGAAGATGGGATAGTTACCGGTTCTTTGCCAAGACGTGCCCTGAGACTTGTCTATGAATGGTTGGATTTGCATCAAGAAGAACTGATGAAGAATTGGGAACGACTTTGTAATAGTGAAAAAGCTGAAAAGATTGAACCACTTAAATAACGGATTCTCATGAACAATGAAGTTTTAACAGTAATTGCTGCCGAATATGCCCACGGTCACACTTTGCGACTCACATTCAGCAACGGTGAGGTGCGACTTGTTGACTTCACGCCACTCATGCAAAAAGGCATCTGCACCAAGTTGCAGGATTTGGACTATTTCAAATCATTCACTTTAGACCCATTTACTGTGGACTGGAACGACGAAATTGGATTCGCTCCTCGTTACCTCTATGAGCACGGCACTGCCATTAACTAATTGCACATGAAAATAAAAATTCAAGACTTTATGAGCCATACTTTTAAATCAGCTATTTTGCTGCTCGCCCTCATCCTGCTGCCTCTGTCGGCCACGGCCTACGACTTCATGGAGGGCGGCATCGCCTACGACATCAACTCCGACGGCCAGTCGGTCACGGTGACGTACGAGCAACTCCCTGAATATTCTAATCATTATGTATCCTACTCCAACGCAAGCGGTTCACTCACCATCCCATCGACAGTGTTGCATAACGGAAAAACCTACTCCGTGACCAAAATCGGCTACAGGGCCTTCTATGGTTGCAGCGGATTCACCGGGTCGCTCACCATACCCAACTCCGTAACCACTATCGGCAACTATGCCTTCTTTGGTTGCAGCGGCATAACGGAGATAACCATACCCTCTGACCTTGCAGACATTGGCTCGAATGCTTTTAACGGCACAGGATGGTACTACAACCAACCCGAAGGCGTGGTCTATTTATGTAACGTAGCTCTATGTTATAAAGGTACAGTTCCCGATGGAACCGCATTGAAACTCCGAGACGGCATCAAAGGTATTGCCTACTATGCCTTCGAGGGTTGCAGCGGATTCACCGGGTCGCTCAACATACCCAACTCCGTGACTGATATCGGCAACTATGCTTTCTCTGGTTGCAGCGGATTCACCGGGTCGCTCACCATACCCAACTCCGTGCCACTATCGGCAACTATGCCTTCTCTGGTTGCAGCGGTTTCACCGGATCGCTCAACATTCCCAACTCCGTGACATGCATTGGCGAATGGGCATTCAGTAATTGCAGCGGATTCACTGGGTCGCTCAACATACCCAACTCCGTGACATCCATCGGCAAGT
This sequence comes from Muribaculaceae bacterium, assembly GCA_017940245.1. Taxonomy (GTDB): domain Bacteria; phylum Bacteroidota; class Bacteroidia; order Bacteroidales; family Muribaculaceae; genus Sodaliphilus. Next base: position 1,813 of record JAGAYZ010000082.1, read on the forward strand.
CTGCCTTCTCTGGTTGCAGCGGATTCACCGGGTCGCTCAACATACCCAACTCCGTGACCTCCATCGGCGGCCTGGCCTTCGAGGACTGCAGCGGTTTCACCGGATCGCTCAACATTCCCAACTCCGTGACCTACATCGGCGGCAATGCCTTCTATGGTTGCAGCGGATTCACCGGGTCGCTCAACATACCCAACTCCGTGACTGATATCGGCCACGGAGCTTTTGGAAACTGTACTGGTCTTGAGACGCTGAAGGTAGCGACAGACAATCCAAAGTATGATTCGCGTGATAATTGTAATGCTGTTATCGAGACGGCAACCAATACGCTCGTTTGTGGTATCAAGACTTTTTTCATTCCCAACTCCGTGACCGAAATCGGCTACGGCGCCTTCGATGGTTGCAGCGGATTCACCGGGTCGCTCAACATACCCAACTCCGTGACCTCCATCGGCTTCTGGGCCTTCTCTGGTTGCAGCGGATTCACCGGGTCGCTCACCATACCCAACTCCGTGACCTCCATCGGCATCGGTGCCTTCGATGGTTGCAGCGGATTCACCGGGTCGCTCACCATACCGAACTCCGCGACCTGGACCTACCCCGTCGGATTAGACTTCGGGGATTGCTTCGATGGTTGCAGCGGATTGAATTCGGTTACCATTACGGGTAATGGGGCATGGAACACGTGGTCAAATGGACTTAACTCATCTCAGATTCAAACTCTGAAGGTGGGCAGCGAAATTACTGCGGTGAGCAACTCCCGCTTGAATCCTGGAGTGGTGCGCAGTTATGCCGAGGTGCCACCAACGTGCGCCGAGAACACCTTCAGCGCCTACGGCGCGGAACTCCATGTGCCGTCGGCTTCCACTGTCGCCTATTTCACCGCACCCTATTGGCAAAATTTCACCAATATCAAAAACGACCTGACCGAGAAAGTGAAGCTCAGCCAAAATGAGGCGGAAAGCATTGCGGGCAACACCTTGCAACTGAAGGCGACCACCATTCCGGCAAGCAAGGCCGGCGAAGTGGTGTGGAGCACCTCAAATCCCGCCGTGGCCACTGTAGATAGCACTGGACTAGTGACCTTGCACAAGAAAGGCGAGTGCCGCATCTTTGCCTCGCTGGAGTCCGACCTAGCCGTGTACGCGTCGTGCCTAATGAATGTAAACAGCCTCATCGGGCTAGACAAAACCGAAGCGACCATCGCGCCTAACGAGATCATGATGCTCACCCCGACGTTTGACCCGACCGAGGTGAATGACATCACCGCCACCACAAGCGATGCCGCAGTGGCGCTGGCGCGCGTGGTGACCATCGACGGCAAAAAGCAGGTGCAGGTCGTGGGCGTGAACTACGGCACTGCCACCATCACCGTGGCTAGCATTGACGACAACGTCCTGCCCGCCACCTGCACCGTCACAGTGCGTGATGCCGCCGCGGGCGACGTGAACGGCGACGGCAAGGTGGATGTGGAAGACGTGAACGCTGTGATCAACATCATCCTGGGCTTGGCTGCCAGTGACGAGCTACGAGCCAAAAGCGATGTGACAGGCGACGGCAAAGTGGATGTGGAGGACGTCAACGCCATCATCAACCTCATCCTGAAGGTCTAGTAGGCTCTAAGCTATGGGCTATGGGCTATAGGCTCACGCAGATTTGAGCAGATTCGCTCAGATAATTTTCAAGACTAGAAGAACATAAGAGGCTGTAAGCTACGAGCTACATGTAGCGCCATGCCACATTCTGTTCTTCTAGTCTTTCTGTTCGGCTGGATTTCTTTCTATTCGGCTGGATTTCTTTCCGTTCGGCTGGATTTGCAATCCAGACGCAGCGTAACCAGCGGATTTGCAATCCGCTAGCCCGCGAGGGCTACCGCCGTGCTGGCGCGGGGATTTCAAATCCCCCATTAAACCCTGGCGGATTGCAAATCCACCAGAACTGTCGCGCAGTGAGGCTGCGCATCGCGCTACATTATTCATTACTAATTATTCATTATTCATTAACAGGCGCAACGCGCCGCATGTAGCTTATTTCCGGGCTTAGTTAAAGTTTTTAACAGGGGGGCAGTTTGAGTGTGGTGTTTAATGGTTGGACGAAAAAAATGTTGTAAATTTGCGCTCTGAAAACCTTCAACATCTCAAATTGCAGTTATGATTACATTCTTCAAGAAAGGGGTATCAACCGTCTATGCCGTCAGCAGCAAGAATGCCCTCTCTACAACCGATGTGAATAAACTCGAATGGCTCTTGGCCGCAACGCTTGTCGCCGAGCCCATGGTGAAAGGCACCTTCGTGGGGCCGCGACGGGAAATGATCACCCCGTGGAGCACCAATGCGGTAGAGATCACACAAAACATGTCGCTCACCGGCATTGACCGCATCGAGGAGTTCACCCGGAGCAAAGAAGACGCACCGACATTCGACCCCATGCTGCAGAATGTGTATCACACGCTCGACGAACGCGTGTTCACCGTCGACCGCCAGCCCGAGCCCATCGTGCACATCAGCGACCTGCGCGCCTACAACGAGCAGGAGGGACTGGCACTGAGCGAAGAAGAAATCCAATATCTGCAACAACTGAGCCAGCGACTGGGCCGGCCCCTCACCGACAGCGAGGTGTTCGGCTTCTCGCAAGTGAACAGCGAGCACTGCCGTCACAAGATTTTCAACGGCACGTTCGTCATCGACGGCCAGGAAATGCCGTCGTCGCTGTTTGGCATGATCAAGAAAACCTCGAAAGAGAATCCCAACCGACTCATCTCGGCCTATAAAGACAATGTGGCATTTGTCCAGGGACCCCGCATCGAGCAGTTCGCGCCCCAGCAGGCCGACGCTCCCAGCGAATTTGCCGTGCGCGACATCGACTCGGTGATTTCGCTCAAAGCCGAGACGCACAACGTCCCCACCACCGTGGAACCTTTCAACGGTGCTGCCACCGGCAGCGGCGGTGAAATCCGCGACCGTCTGGGCGGCGGCCGCGCCAGCCTTCCCCTGGCCGGAACAGCCGTTTACATGACCTCCTACCCTCGCACCGAGGCCGAGCGCAAGTGGGAAATGTGCACCATGCCTCCCCGCCCATGGCTCTATCAGACTCCCGAGGAAATCCTCATCAAAGCCTCCAACGGCGCCAGCGACTTCGGCAACAAATTCGGCCAGCCTCTCATCTGCGGCTCGGTGCTCACCTTTGAGAACAAAGAAGGCCGCGACGAGCGCGCCTACGACAAGGTGATCATGCTGGCTGGCGGTGTGGGATTCGCCAATGCTCGCGATGCCATCAAAGGCACTCCCACAGCCGGCGAAAAGGTGGTGGTAATGGGCGGCGACAACTACCGCATCGGCATGGGTGGCGGTGCCGTGTCGAGCGTCAACACCGGCCAGTATGCCGGTGCCATCGAGCTCAACGCCGTGCAACGCGCCAACCCCGAGATGCAAAAACGCGTCTCTAACGTGATTCGGGCTCTGGCCGAGGCCGACACCAACCCCATCGTGTCGATTCACGACCATGGTGCCGGTGGGCACCTCAATGCCTTGAGTGAACTGGTGGAAGAAACCGGCGGCCACATCGACATGGCCGCGCTGCCCGTGGGCGACCCCACCCTCTCGGCCAAAGAAATCATCGGCAACGAGTCGCAAGAGCGCATGGGCATGGTGGTGGAAAAGAAAGACATCGACCACATCGAGCAGATTGCCCAGCGCGAGCGCGCGCCTTTCTACGTGGTGGGCGAAACCACAGGCGATCACCGTTTCGTCTTTGAGCAGCCCGACGGCACCAAGCCCATGGACTTGAACATGGCCGACATGTTTGGCAGTTCGCCCAAGACTGTCATGACCGACCACATGATTTCTCACAATCATAAAGACGTACGCTACAATGCCGCCCAACTCGACGAGTATCTCGAAACTGTGCTGCAAATGGAAGCCGTGGCCTGTAAGGACTGGCTCACCAACAAGGTAGACCGCTCGGTGACCGGACGCATCGCCCGCCAGCAATGCCAGGGCGAAATCCAGCTGCCGCTGAGCGACTGCGGCGTGGTGGCGCTCGACTACACCGGCACCAGTGGTATTGCCACCTCGCTGGGACACGCACCGCAAGCCGGACTCATCGACTCGGCCGACGGGTCGGTGCTCTCCATAGCCGAAGCACTCACCAACATTGTGGGCGCTAACCTGAATGGCGGGCTTAAAGCCATTTCACTAAGTGCCAACTGGATGTGGCCGTGCCGCAACGAGGGCGAAGACGCACGCCTGTATCGTGCCGTTAAAGCCTGCAGCGACTTTGCCTGCGCACTGGGCATCAACATTCCCACGGGTAAAGACAGCCTGTCCATGACACAGAAATATGGCAAGAAAAAAGTGGTGGCACCCGGCACCGTTATCATCTCGGCCGCCGGCGAGGTGAAAGATGTGAAAAAGACTGTTGGTCCCGTGCTGCAAAACCGCAAGAGCCAACTCTATTATATCGACTTCGGCGGCTCCAGCCTGGAACTGGGCGGCTCGGCACTGGCGCAGTCTATGGGCTGCGTTGGCCGTCGCGCCCCTCAAATTGCCGATGCTCAAGCCTTTGCCCGCACATTTAACGCCGTGCAGAAACTGGTGGAACAAGGACTGTTGCTCGCCGCCCACGACGTGTCGGCCGGTGGCTTGGTGACCACCTTGCTGGAAATGTGCTTTGCCAACACAAAAGGTGGCCTCACTATCGACGTGGACGCCTTCGGCAGCAACGACCTCATCAAGGTTCTCTTTGCCGAGAATCCAGCCCTGGTCATCCAGGTGGCCAACAACCAGTGCAACAAAGTGGAACGCCAGCTGGCCGAACTGGGTGCAAAATTCCTGCATCTGGGCGAGACACAACCCGAGCGCACCATCAGCTTGTGGCATCGTGGTGCCGAATACCTGCTCATGATTGATCACCTGCGCGATGTGTGGTACCAGTCGTCTTACTTGCTCGACTGCAAGCAGAGCGGCAACCGCTGGGCAAAATCCCGCTTTGAGAACTATCGCCGCCAGCCCGTGCGCATCGTCCTGCCCAAGGGCTTCACAGGCCACGCCGCCGACCTGGGCATCACAGGCACACGTCACCAGCCAAGCGGCATCAAGGCCGCCATCATCCGCGACAAGGGCGTGAACGGTGACCGCGAAATGGCCTACTCACTCTACTATGCCGGTTTCGACGTGAAAGACGTGCACATGACCGACCTGATGACCGGACGCGAAACCCTCGACGACGTGAGCATGATTGTGTTCTGCGGCGGCTTCTCCAATAGCGACGTGCTGGGCTCGGCCAAGGGCTGGGCCAGCGGATTTGTGTGGAACGAAAATGCGCGCAAGGCCCTCAAGCGCTTCTACGAGCGCAAGGACACCCTGAGCCTAGGCATCTGCAACGGCTGCCAGGTGATGATAGAACTCAACCTCATCAATCCCGAATATAAGAGCCAGCCCCACATGGAGCACAACGACTCGCACAAGTTTGAGTCGCAGTTCCTGTCGGTGGCCATCCCCGAGAACAATTCCGTCATGCTAGGCTCGCTGGCCGGCAGCAAACTGGGCATCTGGGTTGCCCATGGCGAGGGCAAATTCAATCTGCCCGAGGGTGCCGATGCCTATAACGTGGTGGCACAATACAACTACCGCTCCTATCCCGGCAACCCCAACGGGTCGCCCCGCGGCATAGCCGGTATCGCCTCACGCGACGGCCGTCACCTGGCCATGATGCCACATCTGGAACGCGCCATCTTCCCCTGGCAGTGCGCTTGGTATCCCGAGAGTCGCCGCACCGATGAGGTGACCCCATGGATGCAGGCATTTGTCAATGCCCGCCAGTGGATTGAGCAACAGAAATAATCATCTTATTAACTCGTTATAAACCATTTAACAGAAAGACATGGAACCATTGTTTGAAGAACTTCGCGCCAAGGCCGTAGCATGCCGCCAGCGCATCATCCTTCCCGAGAGTACAGAACCGCGCACCATGCGTGCAGCCGACCGCTTGCTGGCCGACGGAGTTGCCGACATCATTCTCATCGGCAATAAAGATGAAATCATGGCCAAGGCTCATGAACTCTCGCTCACACACATGGATAAGGCCATGGTTATCAACCCTGCCGATAGCGAAGCTACCGAAAAATACGCTCAACTGTTCTACGAACTGCGCAAGAGCAAAGGCATCACCATCGAGGATGCCCGCAAAAAGGTGCAAGACCCACTCTACTTGGGTTGCCTCATCATCAAGAATGGTGATGCCGACGGACAAGTGGCCGGTGCCATGAACACGACCGGCAACGTGCTGCGCGCCGCCTTCCAGGTGCTCAAGACCGCTCCCGGCATCAAGGTGGTGAGCGGTGCCTTCATCATGATGATGCCCGAAGGCTCGCCTTATGGTGAACGCGGCATCATGGTATTTGCCGACTGCGCCGTGCTGCCCAACCCCACAGCCGAAGAACTGGCTCAGATTGCCGTTTCGGCCGAAAAGACCGCACGCGACATCGCCGGCATCGACCCCAAGGTGGCTATGCTCAGTTTCTCTACCAAGGGCAGTGCCAAGCACGAAAACGTGGATAAGGTGGTAGAAGCCACCCGACTGGCCCGCGAGATGAACCCCAACATGAAGATTGACGGCGAACTCCAGGCCGATGCCGCCATCGTGCCCAGCGTGGGTGCCAGCAAAGCTTCCGGCAGCGACATTGCCGGCAAAGCCAACGTGCTTGTATTCCCCGACCTGGGTGTGGGCAACATCGCTTATAAATTGGTTCAGCGCATCGGTGGCGCCACAGCCGTAGGTCCCGTGCTGCAAGGACTCGCCGCACCTGTCAACGACCTGTCGCGCGGTTGCAACGAGGAAGACATCTACAAGACCGTTATCCTCACCTGCAACCAGGCTATTGCACGCAAATAAAACGAACTCTATACAATCTCAACAGATATGAACATTCTAGTATTGAATTGCGGCAGTAGTTCCGCAAAATACAAACTCATTGAAGTGAAGCACAACCACACGCTGGCCGAAGGCGGTGTGGAGAAAATCGGCCTGTCCGACGCGTTCATCAAGGTGAAAATGAACGATGGTTCCAAGAAGGATATTCCGCTCAACATCACCGACCACATCGGTGCCATCAAAGCCATCCTCGACACACTCACTAGTCCTGAGTACGGCTGCATCAAGAGTTTCGACGAGATCGACGCCGTGGGCCATCGCGTAGTGCATGGTGGTGAGAAGTTCAGCAAGAGCGTGCTCATCACACCCGAGGTAAAAGCCATGATAAAGGAGTGCTACCCCATTGCCCCGCTGCACAATCCGGTAAACATGATGGGCATTGAAGCCATCGACCATGTGCTGCCCAATGTGCCTCAGGTGGTGGTATTCGACACGGCTTTCCATCAGACTATGCCCGCCAAGGCATTCATGTATGCCCTTCCCATGAAATATTACACCGAAGATCACGTGCGCCGCTACGGCTTCCACGGCACTAGCCACCGCTATGTGTCGCGCCGCGTGTGCGATGTGCTGGGTGTGCCCTATAAGGAGCAGAAAATCATCTGCTGCCACATTGGCAACGGCGCCAGCATTTCGGCCGTGATGAACGGCAAGAGCATCGACACCACCATGGGACTCACACCCGTGGAGGGCCTGATGATGGGCACTCGTGCTGGCGATGTTGATCCTGGAGCCATCTTCTTCCTCATGGACAAGCACAACCTCACCACCAAGCAGATGAGCGACATCATCAACAAGCAGAGTGGTCTGCTGGGCATCACAGGCGTGTCGAGCGACATGCGCGAGGTGTTTGCGGCTTATCACGAGGGCAACGAGCGCGCCAAGTTGGCACTGGAAATGTATGTGCACCGCATTATCAAGACCATCGGTGCCTATGCAGCCGAGATGAACGGCGTGGATATCATCGCCTTCACTGGCGGTGTGGGTGAGAACCAAACCAACACGCGCGAAGCCGTGTGCCGCAACCTCGAATTCCTGGGCGTGAAATTCGACCATGAAGCCAACGAAGCCACCACTCGTGGCCGCGAAGGCCTCATCAGCGCGCCCGACAGCCGCGTCAAGGTTGCCGTCATCCCCACCGACGAGGAATACATGATTGCCCGCGACACCGAGGCCATCGTCGAAGGTCGCGAAATCACCGACTAATCACTGCCGCACAACAACACATATTCAGTCAGGCTCCACAAGCTTTTCGCCCTCTGGAGCCTGACTTTGTTACGCCTACATCCTCCATTGATTCAACCACTAAGGTTACCTTATCCGTATTTGTTTATTAAGTAATGGCATGATTATTGCTACGGAATAATTTCAACGAGCATTACTGATATGTATGAGCACCATCCAACATACGACGACTTTTTAACCGGAGAATTTCAACGTGGTTATTATGAAGATTGGGAAGATCTCTGCCAAAGAAATGAAAAACTTAATGAACTTGAAGAACATCTTGAAAGGCAATTCCCGAACATTATTGATTTTATTGAAAACTATAATGAACTGGATTTATTACCCGAAGATGAAATTCAAAAAATACTTCAACCTGATAACGAAGAATGAATAGCACATGAAAAACATCATCAAAATCAAAAGACATCCTTTTGGTGGCAACTATTTGGCCATTAATCTGTTTGGGTTCATTTTCACTTTGCGTGACCTTGACCCTGTGGAACTAAACCACGAACTGATTCATTCGGCTCAACAACGTGAACTACTTTACTTGCCGTTCTTCGTTTGGTACGACATTGAGTGGTTTGTGTTGTGGCTAAAATATCGCGACTGGACCACTGCCTACTATCATATCCGCTTTGAGCAGGAGGCTTACCACAATCAGTGCGACTTAAACTATCTGCAAAACCGACACAGGTGGCACTATCGGTATAACCATGATGAATGTGGTAAAAATTAGCCCAGAACCTCATAAAAGCATCCAATCGACTGACATTTTAAAAAATGTTAGTCGTTTTTAGTAATTTGATAGCCGGTCAGCACGGGCGCGCCAGTAATTTTGCGCAATCAAAGTCGATGCCCAAAACAGGCAATGACGAGCAATGATTTTTCAATTTAAATATTATGTGCTATGAAAAGAAAATTACTTTTGACGCTCTGCGTTATCGCCATGAGCGTGACTATGGCGGCGGCCATACGCAACATCGATTTGCCGGGGTATGGTACGGTGCCCGATGGCCTGCGTGTTTAAGCTCAAGGTGGCGCACACCGCCGACGCGACTTCCCCGTGGCACGGGACGCTATGGGTGGTCATGGCGGCCATTGTTGGGGTGATAATGGTGGTGATTTGGAGAGGCAAGCGTCTAAGGTCCGATAACACGACGATGGCGGAAGAGGAACTGGATGACCAGAGCAGCAAACAACTGATGCAACGCATCACCGCGCTCATGCAGCACGGTCAAGTATACCTGCAAAGCGAACTCAAACTGGCCGACATGGCGGCAATGCTGGGGGTGACGCAACAGCAGATGACCCGATGCGTCAAACAAGAGACCGGGCTGTCGTTCACACTGTTTGCCAACCGCTATCGCATCGACCACGCCAAGCGCATCATGCAAGAGCAGCCCGACACCAAGCTGGCATCGGTGGCATTGGCATCGGGCTTCACCAACGAGACCTCGTTTTTCAGAGTATTCAAGGCCATCACAGGACTCACGCCCAAAGAGTGGCTCATCCGACAGGACGCTTCTCAATGATTCAAAAACGAGTACTGCTTTTACAATAATAAAGGCCACACTTTCCACAAAAAAAATCGCGAAAAAACGCCACTGGAGCCGTTATTGCCGCATGGGTAATAACGGCATTTACATGGCACTATGATGGAATTTCTCTCGGTTTGTTACCATTTAGAGAAATTTTTACAGAATTATTTTGCCAGCTGCAAAAAAATTCCTACTTTTGAACGCTAATTAAAAACTTGCTTTTTATGGCTCCCATAGAGTGATGAGAACCATTAACATAGAACTTTTATTCACCTAGTTTAATAAAAATTTTCAATTTTCTATGGAAATCAAGAATGCTGCTGCCGGTACGCTTGAATCCGGCGATATTCTGATTCAGATTGCCCCCGCCACCACGGCCGGGCTGCACATCGACCTCGACAGCACCGTGGCTTATCAGTTCGGTGCTCAAATCAAGAAAGTCATTACGGAAACTCTCACCGGTCTGGGAATGGACAATGCCGACGTGAAGGCAACCGACAAGGGTGCTCTGGACTGCACCATTCGTGCTCGCGCCACGGCCGCCTTTGTTCGTGCTACCGGAAAGGACGTGTGGGCCGACTGATGCCCGTGAACGCTAACTTGAACAATTAACTAACGTTGAGTTTGCTATCGCTCGGCAATAGGAACAAGTTCCAATGCCCTCGCTGACTCGCAAAATTAACTTCTCAATCTCATTTTACACTATGCAACGTTTAAGAAGAACAATGATGTTCGTTCCCGGCAACAACCCGGGAATGATGCAGGACGCATTCATCTATGGTCCTGACTCAATCATGCTCGACCTGGAAGACTCTGTGACAATGGCCGAGAAGGACACGGCGCGACTGCTGGTTCACAACGCCCTGAAAACCATAGACTACGGCAACACCGAAATGGTGGTGCGCATCAACCCGCTGAACACCCCCTACGGCAAAAAGGATATTGAAGCCGTGGTCAAGGCCGGTGTTCACGTTATCCGCATGCCCAAAACCGAGACCGCTGATGAGGTGCGCGAGGTGGAGGCCGAAATTGAACGTGTAGAAAAAGAAATAGGCTGCCTGGGACGCACACAGATCATGGCCGCCATCGAGAGCACCCTGGGTGTCATCAATGCTTACGACATCGCAGTGGCCTCGAAGCGAATGATGGGTATCGCCCTGGGTGCTGAAGACTATAGCGCCAACCTGAAGACACAGCGCTCACCCGAAGGCATTGAGCTGCTGCTGGCTCGCCAAACCATTGTGGTGGCAGCCCGCGCTGCCGGAATCGATGCCCTCGACACCGTGTATAGCAACTTGAACGACATGGAAACCTTCCGCAAGGAGGTAGAACTCATCAAGCAACTGGGTTTCGATGGCAAATCCATCATCAATCCTCGCCAAATCGAAGTGGTCAACGAGGTATTTGCACCCAAAGAGAAAGACATCCAAAAAGCCCTTACCATCCTCGCCGCTATCAAGGAGGCCGAAGAGCGCGGCAGTGGTGTGATTGCGGTCAACGGCAAAATGGTCGACCGCCCGGTAGTGATTAGAGCACAACGTACCATCGACTTGGCTATCGCGTCAGGCATTATTAATAAGGAGGACATTTAATCATGAATAGCATCAAAGATAGAGCAGCACTCATCGCCGAGGCCGCTGCACGCATGAACAAAGATACTTTCAAGGGCACTCAACCCAAGGTGACCACGGCTCGCACCGAGTTGCAGCACCAGAGTGCCAAGGTGGTAACGCTCGAAGACGCCATCCGCAAGACGGGGCTCAAAGACGGCATGACCATCTCGTTCCACCACCACTTCCGCGGTGGTGACAAAGTCATCAACCTGGTGGTGGCTAAACTGGCCGAAATGGGATTCAAAAACCTGCACTTGGCTTCGTCTAGCCTCATCGACGTGCATGAGCCCCTCATCGAGCACATCCGCAATGGCGTAATTACCAAGATTTCCACCTCGGGTCTGCGCGGCAAACTGGCCAACGAGATTTCTCATGGCCTGATGGAAGAGCCTGTCATTTTCCGTTCTCATGGCGGCCGCGGCAGTGCCATCGCTAATGGTGACCTGCACATCGACGTGGCGTTCCTGGGCGCTTCATCATGCGACCCCATGGGTAACGCCTGTGGTTTCAGCCGTTCAGAAAACGCCAAGTCCATTTGTGGTTCGCTGGGTTATGCCCTGCCCGACGCACAGTATGCCGACAAAGTAGTTATCCTCACCGACGACCTCGTGGCTTACCCCAACACGCCCAATGCCATCAGCGAGCGTAACGTCGACTACGTGGTGGTAGTTGACTCTGTGGGCGACTCCAGCAAGATTTCTTCGGGAGCCATTCGCGACACAAAGAATCCGCGCGATATTCTGCTGGCACAGCAAGCCGCAAAGGTTATTATCAACAGCGGCTACTTCAAACAGGGATTCTCTATCCAGACCGGCTCGGGCGGTGCTTCGCTGGCGGCTGTGAAGTTTATCCGCCAGAGCATGATCGACCAGGGTATTACGGCCAGCTTTGCTCTGGGTGGCATCACGGCCCACATGGTGAAAATGCACGAGGAAGGGCTCATCGAGCGCCTCATCGACGTGCAGTCGTTTGACAAAGTGGCCGCCGAAAGCCTCAAGAACGACCCCATGCACAAGGAAGTGAGTGCTAACGAATATGCCAGCTACGACGAACCCGGCTCGGCCACTCACAACCTAGACATCGTGATTCTGTCGGCCCTGGAGGTGGACGTGAATTTCAACGTTAACGTGCTCGTGGGCAGCGATGGCATTATCCGTGGTGCCATCGGTGGTCACCCCGACACGGCTGCCGACTCGGCGCTGTCCATCATCGTGTGTCCGCTGCTGCGTGGCCGCATCCCCTGCGTGGTCGATGAGGTTACCACTCACATCACTCCGGGGTCTACCGTTGACGTGGTTGTTACCGAGTATGGCATCGCAGTCAATCCCGCTCGTCCCGAACTCAAAGAGCGTCTGGCTAAGGCCGGCTTGAAGATTGTTGACATCAACGCCCTCAAAGACCGAGCCAAGAGCATCATTGGCGAGGCCGCTCCCCTGCCCTTCGGCGACAAGGTGGTGGGCATCGTCATGAACCGCGACGGCAGCGTGATGGACGTGATTAAAAACATCACCGAGTAAGACATCATCAGCATGAAAATTACGCTTGACCAGTTACTGGCTAGCCGTGAGCTCCGACATGACAAGCAGGTGGCACTCCTAGGTGCCAATCCTGGTTGCACACTCATGTCACTCACCGTGATTATGCCCGGACCGGTCAAGCGTAATTCACATTCTCTCATCGTTGCTAACGCTGCCTTGACGGCAGTGTTAGAGTGTTTTAGAGGTACTATCAAGGATATTGAGGTGCACGACCGCACAACTGGCTACGAAGCTTTTATCGTTACCACTATGGGCAACGACAAGGCCAAGCGACTGGCATGCAAAATCGAAGATGAGCACCCACTGGGGCGACTCTTCGACATTGATATTATTGCCGCCGATGGCGCTCCGATTTCGCGCACGGCCATCGGTCAGCCGGCACGTCGCTGCTTGATTTGCGACCAGGAAGCGCGATTCTGTATGCGCAACCACACCCACACTCAAGCCGAAATACAGCAGACTATCGACAAGTTGATTGACCGCTATGTACAGTGAATATGAAATACGCACCGTGCCCCTCAGGCTCAAATCGGCGCGCACACGTGTCGAACAGTTCCTGGCATCATGCCAGCTGCGACTCGATGCGGTAGATTCATATTCGGTAGTATATCGCTTGGGTGAAGATACCATCTTGGCTGGTGGCGGACTCAAGGGCAACACAATCAAGTGCGTGGCTGTGAATGACGAGCTGCGCGGCACGGGCATGATGCAGCGTCTCATTTCACACCTGCTCAGCGAAGCGCGCGCCGCCGGACACGACTGCGTGCGGGTGTTCACCAAGCCCGAGAATCGCGACATCTTCAAGAGCCTGGGCTTTCGCACTCTGGCCACAGCCCCGCAGGCCATCTTCATGGAAAACGGGATGCCCGGCATAGATGCTTATTTGCATCAACTGGAGCAAAAGCGGCAACCTGGGAAAAACGGCATCATCGTCATGAACGCCAATCCTTTCACACTAGGACACCAGGCACTGGTGCGATGGGCTGCCAGCCAGGTCGACACGCTGTATGTAATTGCCGTGAGTGAAGACTGCTCGCTTTTCACTGCCACCGAACGGCTGCACATGATAGAGCGTGGATGCCACCAATTTTCAAATGTAGCGGTGTGCCCTGGCAGCGACTATGCAATATCGGCATCTACTTTCCCCACCTATTTTCTCAAGCGCATTGACGATGCTACCGACACCCAAATCACACTCGACCTAAACCTATTCGCGAGCCACATCGCTCGCGCCCTGGGAGCAACCATTCGTTTTGCCGGCAGCGAACCTGTTGATGCGCTCACCGCACGCTACGTCGCGCTCATGCAAGAGCAGCTGCCGCCTTGCGGCATTGAGGTGCGCGTGATGCCTCGCATCGAGGTGGACAACCGCATTGTCAGCGCCACAACGGTGAGAAAGCTTCTGGCAGCAGACCGCTTCGCTGAAGCCACTGCTCTAGTTCCGCCCTCGACACGCCCCACCCTGCTCAGCTACATGGCTTGCCAGGCCTTGCAGATGGAACTCGACACCACGCCCAAACCCGGTCTGGTGGATAAGGTTGACAACGGTGCGCACCTCGACATGAACTACACCATCATGCAACGCAGCATCTCAGCCTTGCGGCCGGCTCTGGAGCGACTGGCTCTCATGGGCTGGAACGACACACTGCCTCAAGCCGACACGGTGAAAGCCGCAGGCATCGAGGCCGAAACCGAAATGCTCAAGGCCACTGCAGGCGTGAATACGCATCGCGGAGCTTTATTCTCGGTGGGACTCACAGTCATCGCCGCTTCTCACTTGCTACGCAAGCACAATCTCATCTCCCCCTCTAGGCTGCAAGAAACCATCACACGGCTGGCCACGCATCTGTCGCAATCCCACGACTCGCATGGCGGACAAGCCGTGAATCATTACAGAGTGAACGGAGCACTGGCCATGGCCCAAAAGGGCTACGAAACCCTTATCCACGACTGGTTGCCTTTTTACCGCTCGCTCGACCAAGATCCTTGGCGCTGCCACAAGACGCTGCTGCACATCATGGCCCAGCTCGACGACACCAACGTGATTCATCGCGTGGGATATGAACGCGCACAGCAAGTAAAGAAAGAAACACTGGCGCTGCTCAGCAATTTCAACCCGGCAGCGCTCGAAGAAATGAACCGGCGCTACATCGACGAGAACATCTCGCCCGGTGGTGCCGCCGACATGCTCTCGCTCACTATCCTGGTGGCGGCCATCACTTGCGACAATCTTGAAACAACTTAATTATAAACAAATTAATCTTCTTAATTAACTAACATTATGGTAGAACTTATCAAACAAGGAGTTTATCTACTGAACGGTACTGAAATTCGCACCGACGGAGCCGGCATGCCCGCCCCCGACGAGGCTCGCGAAAACACCATCACCTACGGCATTCTGCGCAGTCACGACGTGGACGGCAGCAAGGGTAAGAAAATGCGCATCCGCTTCGATGCCATGATGTCGCACGACATCACCTACGTGGGCATCATCCAGACGGCTCGCGCCAGCGGCTTGGACAAGTTCCCCCTGCCCTACGCCATGACCAACTGCCACAACTCGCTGTGCGCCGTGGGCGGCACCATCAACGAGGACGACCACGTGTTCGGCCTCTCGGCAGCCAAGAAATATGGCGGCATCTACGTGCCGGCCAACCAGGCCGTTATCCACCAGTATGCCCGCGAGGCCATGGTCAAGTGCGGCAACATGATTCTGGGTAGCGACAGCCACACCCGCTACGGCTCGCTCGGCAACATGGGCGTGGGCGAAGGCGGTGGCGAACTCGTCAAGCAACTGCTCAAGAACACTTGGGACATCAACGCTCCCGAGGTGGTGCTCGTGTGGCTCGAAGGAGCTCCGCGCAAGGGCATCGGCCCGCACGATGTGGCCATCTCGCTGGTCAAGGCCACTTTTGAATCGGGCTTCGTTAAGAACAAAGTGCTCGAGTTTGCAGGCCCCGGCGTGAAGAACCTGCCCATCGACTTCCGCAACGGCATCGACATCATGACCACCGAGACCACTTGCCTGAGTTCTATCTGGGTCACCGACGACGAGGTCAAGCACCACTACGAGATTCACAAGCGTCCACAAGACTTCAAGGTGCTTGAGCCTGGTAAGGTGGCTTACTACGATGCCATGATCCGCATCGACCTGAGCAAGCAGGAATCCATGATTGCCCTGCCCTTCCACCCCAGCAACGCCTTCACCATCCACGAGTTGCAAGCCAACCCCGTCGAGATTCTCAAGGCTGTTGAAGAAGACACCCGCAAGCGCTTCGGCGACAAGGTGCAGGTCGACCTCGTCGACAAGGTAGTCAACGGCAAGGTGATGGCCGACCAGGGAATCATCGCAGGCTGCTCGGGCGGCACCTACGACAACCTGAGTGCAGCAGCAGCCATCATGAAGGACCAGAGCATCGGCAACGACTACTTCACCATGTCGGCCTATCCCCAGTCGGTACCCGTCTACATGGCGGCCACCCGCGCCGGCATCACCGAGGAACTGCTCGAGACTGGCTGTGTGATCAAGCCTGCATTCTGCGGCCCCTGCTTCGGTGCCGGTGACGTGCCCTCCAACAACGGCCTGAGCATCCGTCACACCACCCGCAACTTCCCCAACCGCGAGGGTTCCAAGCCTGGTCAGGGACAAATCTCGCTCGTTGCCCTCATGGATGCACGCTCGATTGCTGCCACCGCTGCCAACGGCGGCGTGATTACCGCTGCAACCGACGTGGACTACACCGACACTCACAAGCCCTACGACTTCGACGAGCGCATCTACGAGCGCCGCGTCTATAACGGCTACGGCAAGGCCGACCTGAGCCAAGACCTCAAGTACGGCCCCAACATCAAGGACTGGCCCAAGATGTATCCCATGCAGGACAACATGCTCATCGAGTTGGCTGCCGTGATCCACGATCCCGTCACCACCACCGACGAGCTCATTCCCTCGGGCGAGACATCGAGCTACCGCAGCAACCCGCTCAAGCTCTCCGAGTTCGCCCTCTCGCGCCGCGTGCCCGAGTATGTGGGCATCAGCAAGCGCATCCAGGCACAAGACCTGGAACGCCGCGCCGGCAAGTGCCCGCAGCATGTGCTCGACGCTCTAGCACAGGTGGGTGCCAGTGCCGACAACACCTCGTTCGGCTCCTGCGTGTTTGCCAACCGTCCCGGCGACGGCTCGGCACGCGAGCAGGCCGCTTCGTGCCAGAAGGTGCTGGGCGGTGATGCCAACATCTGCTACGAGTACGCCACCAAGCGCTACCGCAGCAACTGCATCAACTGGGGCATCGTGCCATTCACCATCGAGGCTGGCACCGAGTTCAACTATGAGCCCGGCGACTTCGTGTTTGTGCCCGGCCTGCGCCAGGCCATCCTCGACGGCAAGGAAGAAATCGACGCCAAGGTCATCACCAAGGGCGGCGTGAAAGACTTGCACCTGCTGTTCCAGAACCTCACCGCCGACGAGCGTCAGATTCTGGCCGACGGCTGCCTGATGAACTACTATGCGGCACAAAACAAGTGAGCCGTGAACTGTAGGCTATAAGCTATGGGCTATGAGCTAGCTGCCATGAGCCGCCAGCCTTAGCCCACAGCCTACTAAAACAACAATAACCATCAACAAAACAACGACAAATACAATGGAAAAAATCAAAATGACCACCCCCATCGTGGAGATGGACGGCGACGAGATGACCCGCATACTATGGAAGATGATCAAGGACGAACTTATCCTTCCCTTCGTTGACCTCAAGAGCGAATACTACGACCTGGGCCTGCCCAAGCGCGACGAAACCCGCGACCAAATCACCATCGATGCTGCCGAGGCCACCAAGAAATATGGCGTGGCCGTGAAGTGCGCCACCATCACCCCCAACCTCAAGCGCATGGACGAATACAAGCTGCACGAGATGTGGAAGAGTCCCAACGGCACCATCCGCTCCATTCTCGACGGCACTGTGTTCCGCGCACCCATCACCCTGCCCAGCATCAAGCCCGCCGTGCGCAACTGGGAAAAGCCCATCACCATCGCCCGTCACGCCTATGGCGACGTGTATAAGAGCGTGGAGCTGCGTGCCGACGAGCCCGGCGTGGCCAAGCTCGTGTTCGACGGCGAGAGTGGCAAGCACGAGGAAGTGGTAATCCACAACTTCAAGGGCGCCGGCGTGCTCCAGGGCATGCACAACCTCGACAAGAGCATCCGCTCGTTTGCCCACAGCTGCTTCAAGTTTGCCATCGACACCAAGCAAGACCTGTGGTTCTCTACCAAAGACACCATCAGCAAGAAATATGACGCTCAGTTCCGCATCATCTTCGAGGAAGTCTACGAGCAGAACTACAAGGCCGAGTTTGAGCGCCTGGGTCTCGAATACTTCTACACCCTCATCGACGACGCAGTGGCCCGCGTGATCCGCAGCAAGGGCGGCTACATCTGGGCTTGTAAGAACTACGACGGCGACGTGATGAGCGACATGGTCTCCACCGCCTTCGGCTCACTGGCCATGATGACCAGCGTGCTCGTCAGCCCCGACGGCAACTACGAGTATGAAGCCGCACACGGCACCGTCACCCGCCACTACTACAAGTACCTGGCCGGCGAGGAAACATCCACCAACCCCATCGCCACCATCTTTGCTTGGAGCGGCGCACTGCGCAAGCGCGGCGAGAAGGACGGCATCAAGGAGCTCATGAACTTCGGCGACCAGCTCGAAGGCGCATGCTTCGACACGCTCAACAGTGGCTGCGTGACCAAAGACCTGGTCAACCTCATGGAAGGCGTCGACGCCCACGCCGTCAACAGCAGCGACTTCATCAAGGCCATCCGCGCCAACCTCGAGAAACGCCTAGGCTGCTAGGCCATAATCCGTAAGCTGTGAGCTGTGAGCTGTGAGCTATGAGCCGTAAGCTGTAAGCTGTAAGCTGTGAGCTGTGAGCCGTTAGCTGTAAGCTGTGAGCTGTGAGCCGTTAGCAACTAGCTGAGCCCATAATCCCCCTCCTTTAAGAGGGGCCAGGGAGGCTCACAGCCCCCATACACACCGCGCCACGGAGCCACTGCGCCCCGTGGCGCTCCTTTTACCCCCCCACCGCAAGCACACAAAAAAAAGAACGAGACAAGTCCCGCTCCTAATGTTTTCACAACGGAAATAATCCTTATTGTGAATTGCTTCAGATTTTATAATGCAAAATTAGATATTATCTTCGATTTATACAACTTTTTGAACGAGATAATTGCTAATTTGCTTCAAAATTCCTAATTTTGTATGATTAATTCAATCAAAACGAAAATCACACAAATCTATGAAAAGAATATTAGGACTTGATTTAGGCACTACGAGCATTGGTTGGGCTGTTGTCGATCAAGCGACAGAGCCCAATGAGACATCAAAAATCATCAAATTAGGTGTGCGTGTAAACCCTCTTACTGTTGATGAAAAAGGAAATTTTGAGAAAGGAAAGCCAATCACCACAACCGCAGACAGGACATTGAAGCGGGGCATGCGTCGCAATCTATCTCGTTATAAACAACGGAGACAATTTCTCATTTCGGTTCTTAAACAAGAGGGATTCATTCCAAAAGATTTTTCTTTTTCAGAACAAGGAAATGCATCAACATTCCAAACCTATCGTCTACGCGCCAAAGCAGCATCGGAACCCATCTCACTCGAAGAACTGGCTCGCGTGCTGCTTATGCTCAACAAGAAGCGTGGCTACAAAAGCAATAGAAAAGCCAGCGATAGCGACGATGGTCAACTCGTAGATGGTATGGACATTGCAAGAAAACTATATGACGAAGGACTTACTCCCGGCCAATTTGTACTCTCGACATTGAGCGCAAAGAATAGACACATACCATCGTTTTATCGCTCTGATTTACAGCAAGAATACGATTCCATTTGGGCTCAACAAAAGAAATACTATCCTCAAACTCTCACCGAAGAACTCAAGAAAAAGCTTGAAGGCCGCAGCAAAAAGAAAACTGCTGAATTGTTTTATGCTATCGCTCAAGTATCAACAGCCGAGAATAAAGATAAAGACAAATTAGTACGTCTACGCCGAGCCTATTCTTGGCGTGTGGATGCTTTAAGCCAGAAAATGGACCTGGATGTCATCGCTTATGTTTTGGGCGAAATAAATGGTCAGATTGATCAGTCCAGCGGTTATCTTGGTTCTATCAGTGACAATAGTAAAGAGCTTTATTTCAACCATCTCACTGTTGGTCAATTTTTAATGAAAGGTCTTGACGAAAATCCGCATTTCCGCATCAAAAATCGGGTATTTTATCGTCAAGACTATCTCAATGAGTTCAACACAATATGGGAAACTCAAGCAAAATATCATCCTCAACTAACCGAGGAACTTAAAACCAAGTTTAGAGATATTATCATCTTTTATCAGCGCCGGCTCAAGTCGAAAAAGGGTCTGATAGCCTATTGTGAGTTGGAAGGCAAGCGCATTACCATCAATGAGCGAGGTAAGACACGGCAAGTTATATCGGGTCCTCGTGTTTGCCCTAAAAGTTCACCAGTATTTCAGGAATTTAAAATTTGGCAGAACATCAATGCGCTACGGCTCACTGCCAAAGATAACCCATCTATAAACATAGCATTAAAATCGGAGCAACGCACATCCTTATTTAAAGAACTACAGGTTAACAAGTCTATCAAAGCAAATGCTATACTCAAACTGCTGGGATTGAAAGCAAAAGATTACGACCTCAACTTTGATGAGTTGCAAGGCAATCTCACCATAGTTGCTTTCATTGAAGCTTTTAAGACCATTATTGATTGGACTGGGCACGACGTGGAAAACTTTGACAAACTCCCCGCCGACAAAAAGTTACAACTTATATCGGCAGTTCTCACCGAGGCTGCAGGAGCTAAGCCCGAACTTACCCAATTTGACCTTGGTTGTAATTCCGATCCACAAAATACACTCATATTTAGGCTTTGGCACCTTTTATATTCCTATGAAGGTGACAATTCCAGCACTGGAAACGAAAACATAGTCCGCCACATACAGACTCTCACAGGTTTATCGGCCGAACACGCTCGTCTCATTGCCAATATTAACTTTGGAGATGATTACGGTTCAATCAGCACAAAAGCCATCACCAAACTCATGCCATTCTTAAGAGAAGGCTTCATCTACAGCGATGCTTGCGCAAAAGCCGGTTACAACCACTCCAAACAATCAATCACCTCAGAACAGAACGAAACTCGGTTGCTGGCTCCTTCGCTTGAAATCTTGTCAAAGAATAGCTTGCGAAATCCAGTAGTGGAAAAAATCCTCAATCAGATGATTCATGTGGTGAACGACGCAATGAGAGTTTATGGCGTAGCAGACTCCAATGGGGTAAAACGTTTTGACGAGATCCATTTAGAGATGGCTCGAAGCCTCAAACAGACACAAAAACAACGTGAACTCGCCACATCTTCCATTAAGGCGCGCACTAGTGAAACTGAAGCCATTGTTGAACGGCTCCAGAACGGAAAAGCAGAATTTGGAATAAACATTCCACACCCTAGCCGAAACGACATTTTGCGAGTGAAACTTTATGATGAACTTAAAGACAACGGATTCCACACACTCTACTCCAACACCTACATTCCCAAAGAAAGACTCTTTGACAAGGACTTCGATATTGAGCACATTATTCCACAGGCAATGCTTTTCGACGACTCGCAGTCCAACAAAACACTCGAACTACGCTCTATCAATATCGAGAAAGGAAACAAGACCGCATTTGACTATGTGCGTGAAAAATGGGGTGAAGATGGACTGGAGCAATATAAACAACGCATTGCTTTTATGCAGACGATCAACAAGAGCAAACATCGGAACCTTCTCACCAAGGCCGATGAAATCGA
The DNA here is from genome assembly GCA_017940245.1 of Muribaculaceae bacterium. Classification (GTDB taxonomy): domain Bacteria; phylum Bacteroidota; class Bacteroidia; order Bacteroidales; family Muribaculaceae; genus Sodaliphilus. The sequence goes on from JAGAYZ010000082.1 coordinate 23,526, forward strand.
GCAGAGTTCTGGATTCATCAATCGTGATTTGAACGATACACAGTACATTGCCCGCAAAGCTAAAGAATTATTGTTGCAAGTGACTCGCACTGTAATTCCCACAAGCGGAGCCATTACTGCCCGTCTCAGGTATGACTGGGAACTAGTAGATTTAATGAAAGAAATCAATTGGAATAAATATGATCAGTTGGGACTTACCGAAACCTATCGCAACCGCGATGGTCATGAGGTGCGCCGCATTAAAGAATGGACTAAACGCAACGACCATCGACACCATGCGATGGATGCGCTCACTATAGCATTTACGCGTTTGGAACATATCCAGTATCTCAACAATTTGAGTGGCAACGAGCAACATAATGCCAACACCTTTGCACTGAAGAAGAAACTCATCAAAGACCGCCGCTTCGTGCCTCCCATGCCCTCACTACGCACCGAAGCCAAGTCTCAACTCGAAGCCATTTTCGTTTCTATCAAGGCCAAGAATAAGGTAGCTACTCCACGCATAAACCATCCCAAAGGGAGTTCTACCGTACAAGTATCACTCACACCTCGCACTCAATTGCATAATGAGACCATCTATGGTCAGCGTCAGCGATATGTAACAAAGGTAGAACGTGTGGATGCTTCATTTAACGAAGAAAAAATCGCCACCGTTGCTCGTGCCGAATATCGGAATGCATTATTAAGTCGATTGCTATCATTTCAGGGCGATGCCAAAAAAGCATTCACCGGCAAAAACGCACTTGACAAGAATCCTATTTGGCTGAATGAGCAGCACACGTCACAAGTGCCACAACGTGTGAAAACAGTTTCATTTGAAACCATCTTTACCGTGCGTAAGCCCATTACAAAAGATTTAAATATCGATAAGGTTGTGGACGAGGGAATTAAGCGAATTTTGCTCAAACGTGTCGAAGAATACGGAAGCAAAGCCAACGCATTCGCCAACCTTGAAGAGAATCCCATTTGGCTAAATAAACAGGCCGGCATTGCCATCAACCATGTAACCATCACAGGAGTAGCTGTCGCAACCAGCCTACATAAAAAACTTGACAAAGACGGACAACCTGTGCTTGATGACAATGGTAATCCCATCCCCAACGACTTTGTAAGCACCAGCAATAACCACCATGTTGCCATTTTTGAAGACAAAAATGGAAAGCTACAAGAACACATCGTTTCTTATTTCGAGGCTATTGCTCGGCTCAATGCTGGTCTGCCCATTGTTGACCGGCAATATCGTTCCGATGATGGATGGAGATTCTTATTCACAATGAAGAATAACGAATACTTTGTCTTTCCAAATCTTGAAACCGGATTCGACCCCACACAAGCAGACCTCATGAATCCAGTCAACATTCAAGACATAACCGCCAATCTATTCAGGGTGCAGAAATTGTCTTCAAGTGATTATTGGTTCAGGCATCAATATGAAACCAACGTTGAGGATGCAAAAGAATTGAGGAATATCACTTGGAAGCGAATTCAGAACCCTAATGGCCTCAATGGAATTGTTAAAGTCCGTCTCAACCACATCGGACAAATCGTAGACATAGGCGAGTATTGACTTTAAATTAATAACATACAATGATTTAGAAGCACGGACGAATGACATGACGCATGAATCCGTGCTTTGTTACATCAATCAAAGCCACATCATTATGATTAAACGAACGCTTTATTTTGGAAACCCGGCCTTGCTCAGCACAAAAAATGCCCAGCTGGTATTTCGCCAACCCGACGACAAGACCAAAACAGAACGCACATTTCCTATAGAAGATCTTGGAATAGTGGTGCTTGACCATCAACAAATCACGATTACTCATGGATTAATATCGCGACTGCTCGACAACAATTGCGCATTAATCACCTGCAATGACCGCCACATGCCCACAGGGCTATTGCTGCCACTCAATGGCAATTCGCTGCAGAACGAACGATTTCGCCAGCAAATTGACTGCAGCACTCCACTTCGCAAACAACTGTGGCAACAAACCATACAGGCCAAAATCGCCAATCAGGCCGCTGTACTCACACAATGTGTGCCAGGAGTTCAGACCGGCAACATGTTGGCATGGGTGAAACAAGTCAAAAGCGATGACTCAGACAATCTTGAAGGACGAGCCGCGGCCTATTATTGGCGAAACATCTTTCCAGAAATGACCGACTTCGTGCGCGGTCGAGACGAAGATTATCCTAATGCTCTGCTAAATTATGGCTACGCCATCTTAAGGGCCATGGTCGCACGCAGCTTGGCGGGCTGCGGTTTGCTTCCCACTCTCGGCATTCATCATCACAATCGCTATAATGCCTATTGCCTTGCCGACGACATTATGGAGCCATACCGCCCTGTCGTTGACCGTCTCGTAAATGAGATTATTAAACAAATTCCCCCAGAAGAATCATTTGACCTCACCACTGATGTGAAACGGCAGTTGCTTGCTATTCCCACAATAGAAGTCAGGATTGCCGGACACCGCAGTCCGCTCATGGTAGCAGTGGAAACTACCACCTCCTCCTTGCAGAAATGCTTCGCAGGGACGCTACGCATAATCATTTATCCTGAGTTATAATTATGGACCGCTTTAGTGAATACCGTGTGATGTGGGTTCTTGTATTTTACGACTTGCCTACCGAGACTAAGAAACAGCGCAAAATGGCTGCTCGATTCAGGAAGGACATCATGGCTGATGGCTTCACCATGTTTCAATTTTCTATCTATTTGCGTCATTGCCCCAGCAAAGAAAATGCCGATGTTCACATCAAGCGAGTAAAATCCTATTTACCCGAACAAGGATTGGTAGGAATTCTTTGCGTAACAGATAAACAATTCGGTTCCATGGAACTCTTCCATGGACACACCACCAAAGAAAAACAAGTGGGAGGCCAACAATTGGAATTATTCTGATGATTTTGCCTAACATGCTACCCCATCATAATACAGAAAATCCACCGATGGGTGGATTTTCTATCAAAACATTCAGCATTTTTTTAATTTCTAATTTGCTCTATATCATTCTGCGAATCAATAAATTACACACATTGAGCTGAATGTATCTGCAAAATTACAAAATCTGAAAGCAATTCACAACCAGACGCAACGAAAGAGTATCAAGACGCTCGCTGAATGTATCTGCAAAATTACAAAATCTGAAAGCAATTCACAACCGACCCTGAATAGTCAATTTTGACCACTACGCTGAATGTATCTGCAAAATTACAAAATCTGAGATGGAAGGAATTTCACCTAGTAAGGTGCTGAATGTATCTGCAAAATTACAAAATCTGAAAGCAATTCACAACTAACTTTGTTAAGCAATGATTTTGCGGCGTGCTGAATGTATCTGCAAAATTACAAAATCTGAAAGCAATTCACAACAGTATTACACCGAGGCTGTGCTGCACACCAGCTGAATGTATCTGCAAAATTACAAAATCTGAAAGCAATTCACAACAACAGAAAGGAACTTCGCAGTATAAACAGTTCGATTTAATATACTGCATACATGACGAACAGATAATACAAATAAAAAAGCCAAGCGATTAACTTGGCTGGAATGAGAGCGGGTCTCTGAAGGTTAACCCATCCCTCACGCTGCAAAAGTAGTCATAATATCTGAACTGACCAAGAAAAATC
>JAGAYZ010000083.1 GCA_017940245.1 Muribaculaceae bacterium
CCAAGAATATCTATTCCATCACCTACACTCTGCCCGAGACCAAGAAAGAGAAGACAACCGTGCTCAAAATGTCAAACGAGCAACAAATACTCGTGGAAATCGCTCAAGGCTGATTGGCGTGTCCCATTGCGGAAAACAGGAGAACAGGAGACTCAGTCATAAATTCGCATAAAGAAAAGTGCGCAGTCGCCGGAATAGCCCGGAGATTGCGCACTTTCCATGCAGTAATGTGCTGTGATGGTTACTCGGCCTGGATGTCGCCCAGGATGCGTTTGAGTTCCTCGTCGGTGGCCATGAGGCGCTTGCGGCAGAATTCAAGCAATTCTTTGCTGCGCTTGGTGTACTGGCTCAGGTTGTCGATGCTGCACTCGGGATCCTGCATCTTTTTCACGAGTTCTTCCAGCTCGTTGACGGCTTGGGTATAGGTCATTTCTTCCATTGTATATCTGGTTTTAAACGTGTTATTCTTTAGTGAGTTGCACGGTTGCACGGGCCGAACCGTTGCGGAAATGGGTGGTGATCACATCGCCCGGCTGCAACTGTGTGGCACTGGTGATGTACTGGCCGTTGTGCATGGTGAGCGAGTAGCCGCGGTTGAGGATATTGCGTGGTGAGAGCAGGGCTACTTTGTCGCAGAGAGCTTCGAGCCGCATCTGTTCGCGCATTGTGATGCGCGCGATGCTATCGTGGATGTTCTCCACGCGGTGCGAGAGCCGCGTTCGCTCGCTGCCCAGGCGGTTGCCCACGCTGAGCGGAATAGCCTGCTGATAATTGTCGAGCCGCAGTCGGCTAGTGTCCAGTATGCGCCGCGCGGTTGCGGGAATGATGCTGGTGTAATAGGCCAGTTGCTCGCGAGAACGCGCCACCATGTCGCGCGCAGAGGCCACGATGGTGCCGGCCAGTTCGGTGAGGTGAGCCAGGGCGTCGCTGCCGCGCTGAATCAGAAACTCGGCGGCTGCGGTCGGGGTCTTCACCCGCATGGCTGCCACATAGTCGAGCACGGTGACGTCGCGCTCATGTCCGATGCCCACTATCACGGGAATGGGAAATTGCGCTATGGTGGCCGCCAGGTCGTAGTTGTCGAACGAGTTAAGGTCGCTGGTAGAGCCACCGCCGCGAATGATGACCACGCAATCGAAATGGTCGATATGCGTGTTGATGCGCGCCAGTGCTGCCAGTGTGCTCGGCACCGTGTTCACGCCTTGCATCATGGCCGTGAACAGGCAAGGATAGAATTTGAGGCCGTAGGCATTATGCTCCAGTTGGTTCATGAAATCGCCATAACCTGCCGCTCCGGCTGCCGAGATGATGGCGATGCGCTGTGGCACGGCGGTCCAGGGCAGGGTCTTGTTCATGTCGATGACCCCCTCGCGAGTGAGTCGCTCAATGATTTCGCGTCGCTGTCGGGCCATGTCACCCAGAGTGAACTCCGGGTTGATGTCGCTGATGACCAGTTTCAGGCCATATTGCTCGTGAAAGTTGGCACTCACCTTCACCATCACTTTCATGCCGCTGGCAAAGGCCTGCCCGGTAACGCTGGTAAACTGCGCGTTGAGTGCCGCGAATACGTTGGCCCATACCACGGCTTGCACCTTAGCGATGGTAACGCCGGTGTCGGGATGTTTTTCGATGAGTTCCATGTAGCAGTGTCCGCGACGCACCTGCACGTCGCTGGTTTCGGCTTTGACCCACTGGCCTTGCAGTTCGTCTTGAAAGTTGAGTGTGTCCTTGATGCGGGCATTGAACACGCTCAAGTTGACGGCCTGGTCGGCCGGTCCGGCATCGAAAAGTGATGGTTGTGGCATGGTATTTAATTATGATTTGGTATTATTGTAATTTGAATTTGGCTCCCTGGATGCGATAGGTGAGGCAGGGGAGCAAGTAGGGCTTGAACAGCGCAAACTCCTCTTTAGAAAGGAACTGTTGCAAGCCGTGCTTCACGGTGAGCGTGTCGTGCTTGTCGCCAGTGAACGTCATTTCCAGCAGCGTGAAGGGCAGCCGCTCGGAGAGTTCTTTGCGCTTGGCTTTATTGGCCGTGGGCAAGAAGAAGTCGTCAAGGGTGGGCATCTTCTTGAGCGGCTTGATACTGGACAGTGGAGCCCAGTTGCTGTTGAAGAAACGCAGGCGACTGTCGGGTACGGGCGTGCGCACAGTCTCGATAACGGCCAGGATGGTGTCGCGCCGTGAATATTGCAGCATGAGCAGTTCCACGGTGCGGCTTTCGCTGGTGCGTATTTTTAGGTAGGTGCTGTCCAGAGTCTCCAGTTGTGTGCCGCCGGCCAGCAAATTGTCGATCTCCACGCGTTGCCCACTGTCGTAATAGTCCATCAAGTCGAGCCTGGTCGTATGTGGCACGGTGATGAAAATGTCGTCGGGCTCACTGGCAAAGAAATCGCGTATTGTGCGCGCCTGGCCGCTCAGCGCGGTGGCCAGGCACAACAGCATGATGAATAGTTGTTTCATGTAGTGGCGCGTTAATGAATGATGAGTTTGGCGGGGAAGCGGTTGCTGGCGGTGGTGAGCACGTAAATGCCCGTGGGCAAGTGAATCTCTGTATCGTTCTCCAACACTGGCATATACTTGACCTGCTGGCCTGCCATGTTATAGATGCGCACCTGCTGCAGTGGTGTTCCGCACTTGACCAGCACATATCCTTCTCCAGCGATGAATGCTAGTGGCAGGTCGGCCTGGATGTCGCTCACACCGGTGAGGTCGATGGTGATCCTGGCCGACGGGTCGCTCAGGTAGCCCAGGCGGTAGGATTGCACCGTGTAGGTGTGGATTTCTCCATGTTTGCGGTCGGTAAATGTCATCGACGTTTGGCTGGCATCATCGGTGGTGAACGACTCGCTGTCGAGCACCTTGTGCTGCAGGTCATAGATGGTGCGGTTCACCACGTAGTAGTCCACCTGTTCGATGGCGGGTTCCCAAGTGGCGATGTAGCTGCTGTCGGTCACCTCCAGCGGGTCGAGCACAACGGGCGTGCTCAGTTCGGGCACTTCCAGACATTCTGCCATGAGCGAGATGCCGAAGCTGCCTTCTCCCCATCCACCGTCGTAGAATACCAGTCGCGTGCGGTGAACGCCCAGCGTGTCGGGCGTGTAGGTCACCGTGAGCGGGTAGCCGTTGGGGCTGTTGGCTATGGCGCGGTCAATCTCGGAAACCGAGAGCGAGAACAGATCCTTGTCGTAGCGATAAAGCATCAGTCCCACGTTGTTGGTCAAGTTGTGGCCTTTCACGGGAATGGTGATGCTGGTAGAGCGTCCCAGGGCCACCTGACCCAGGTCGAAGGTCATGCTGTTGGTGGGAGTGATGATTTCGGCCGGTCCGTCGTCGATGGGAGTGCTGTCCACGTTGAACACCTCGCCGGCTCGCTCACCCCAGATGTATTCCATCAACTCGGGATTGTCGATGAAGGGGTTGCGGTTGTTCTGGCAGCGATACACTGCCTCGTTGCGCGCCACCTCCTTGTCGCTCACGGGATCTTCGCGCGCCCAGCGCAGCAGCAAGTCGATGGACCACGGCGTGAGTGTGAGCCAGTTGTCCTCGCTATACATGTATTTGTATTTCCAGGTGTAGTCCTGGTAGCAAGCTGCCATGTAGAAATAGGTGCGTGCAAAGTCGCCCTTGTAGCGTGCGTCGGGCTCGAAAACGATGGTCGATCCTCCGCCCTGTCCCGCTATGGGTGTACCCACTTTGCTCACCCCATTGTCGAAGCGGGTCGTTTCCACTTCGCCCAGCGGGTAGTTGCTCTTGGCCATGTTGGCCTCGGCGTCGCTAGGATAGAGGTGATTCAGGTCGGTATAGGCAAAGTAACCCTCGCTCTCGTTGCCGCCTCCCCACCAGCTCTTGGGCAGCGAGTGCTCCTTGTTCATGCCACTGGTGGCTCCTGAGCCATTGCTGGTGAAGAAGTAGGTCTTGTCGCTGTACATGTCCCACACGCGTGCCGCGTCGCCGGTCATCGCGTCGGTCTGGCGAAAGTAGTACCATAGGCTGCCATAGTTGTGCACGGTGCGCACCTTGGTGAGTTCGTGAATGGCATTCTTGAGCGCTTGTCCGCTCTTGCCGTTGAGCGTGGCATAATATCCAGCGGGCACGTCGGCCAGAGCCGCCGTGGTGCTGGCTGCAAAGACCACCAGCGCGGCTATCAATAGACGGGATTTCATATTTTGCTAGGGTGTTAAAATCATTTAGGCGGTAAAATTACTAATAAATTATGAATTAAGGATTAAGAATGATGAATTATTTTTTAGATGCCGCCACATGAATCGCAGCCGATGAATGAGGGTGAGCTATAATTGTGTCACATCCTCATTTGTTTTTCCGAGCGCAAGTAACTTCGGAGTATCCAACGTTACGGATAAGCGAGCGAAAAGCAAATGAAAAAACAAGTTTTTGCATTTGTTTTTCCGAGCGCGAGTCACATCTTTCGGGCCGCGAGTGGTCTCATTCCACGTGAGCGGAGGTAAAATTTGTCGAACGACGATGTGCTGGCGAAGTGCAGTTGATCGGCTATCTGCGACACCGTAAGCGTCGTCGAGCGTAGCAACCACGTGGCCTCGGCGGCCAGCAGCTGGTCAAGGTTCTGCAACACGGTGTGGCCGGTGATGTGCTTGACTACGCGCGAGAGATAGGTGTCGGTGATGTGCAGCGCGTCGGCATAAAACGCGATGCCGCGTTGCTCGACGAAGTGCTGCAGCATCAGCGCGTAAAAAGAGATGAATATTTCTTGCGAACGACTGGATACCAGAGGCTTAGTGTCGAGGTCTTGCGTAATGGAGAGGTCGGCGATAAAGACCGAATAGAGTGATTCAAGTATGTTGCCCTGCACGGAAGAAGGCTCAGCCATGTAGTGCTGCATGAGTGTCATGAGCGAGCCAATGCGGTGTGCATGGGCTGGTGTGAGCGAGATTTTGGGTCTGCCGAATCTCGTAAGCGGAATGAGCGAGGCCCTGATCAGGTCTCGGCCGGTCTCGCTGCCAGGTGTGAACTGCTGGTCCACGATGAGGCAAGTGCCGTGGTAATCGTCGCTCACGCGTTGAATGTTCACGAAGCTTCCCGGGTAGTAGGTAAACATGTCGCCAGCCGAGAATTCCAGAGCCGTTTCATTACTTTCCAGTTCTAGCGTGCCACTGGTGATGAGCGTGAAACTGAAGCAGCCCAGTGAGTCGTTGAGTGCGTTGGTGAGCATGGTGCGCTGAGCATCGGTTTGTGCGCAAGCCATTTTCCCGCCCCACATTTCATGTGTGGGCGAGAGGTTAATTATGCTATAGGCGTCTGATAGTCGGTACATAAAAATGGCGAAAATTGAAACATTTTGGCAAAGTTACGGATAAGCGAGCGAAAAGCAAATGAAAAAACAAGTTTTTGCATTTACTTTTCCGAGCGCAAGTAACTTCGGAGTATCCAACGTTACGGATAAGCGAGCGAAAAGCAAATGAAAAAACAAGTTTTTGCATTTGTTTTTCCGAGCGCGAGTAACTTCGGAGCAACTTGTGCGATGAAAATGTTTCGTTTGGGATAATTTTTGTTTGTGGTTGAATAGTGCAGAATCGCGATAAAGTAGTTAACTTTGCAGTCGCTAAATTAATCGATTTTTTTTATTTTATTATGGATAGCAAAAAATCAATCGAAGCGTTGCAATTCTTTGCAACAGGACTGACCGAAGGTGCTCTCGTGCACAAGTTACAGGGACAAATCTTCAAGTCGCAGGGTTTTGAGAAACTCGGACAGAAGTATGTAGACCATTTTACCGAAGAAATGGAATGGGTTGAGAAATTTTACAACCGCATCATGGATCTGGGCGGTGAGGTGAAATTTGAGGCTACCAAGGCCCGCGATCTGGTGTGTGACCCCGTGGAATATGTCAAGGCCGACCTGGCCATTCAAGAAAAAGGTGTGGAACTGCTCTACAAGTGCATGGAAACTCTGCACGACGACCCCACCACCTACGACATCATGAAGGCTTATCTGGCCGACGAGGAGGAAGACCTCTACTGGAGCCAGGGTGCTGTGGAAATGATGGAAAAGATAGGCAAGCAAAACTGGTTGTTTACTCAAGTATAACCCAATCTTTATTTTTGACACGATGGAAGGTATAAACAAAGTTTTCGATTTTCTGCAGCAGGCAGGGACGTTCTATCTGGCCACTGTAGAGGGAGATCAGCCTCGTGTGCGCCCTTATGGAGCCATGTTGCTCTTTGAAGGCAGGATTTACATCATGGCGTTTGGTAAGACCAATGCCACTCACCAGATCGAAGCCAACCAGAAAGCCGAATTGTGCGCTTTCAAGGGACAGACACTGCGCATCGAGTGCAAGCTCGTTGAAGACAACCGTCCCGAAGTGGGCAAGGCGCTGGTCGACAAAATGCCTGTCCTGCGACCGGCTCTGGGCGAGAATGGTGAAAACGGCGTGATGTATTATCTGAAAGATGCCACGGCCACTTTCTTTAAGATGATGGAGCCAGTGGAAACAATCAAGTTCTAATGCTAACCCATTAATCGATATTGATGATGAAAGAAAAAGTGCTACAAGCCATGCGCGAAGCAGGCAAACCGGTTTCGGCCGGCGATGTGACCAAAGCTTTGGCAGCCGACCGCAAAGAGGTGGACAAGGCATTCGCCCAGCTCAAGAAGGAGGGCGCCATCGTTTCGCCAGTGCGTTGCAAGTGGGAGCCCGCTCAGCAGTAAATGGATGAGCGGGGCTGTGTCGCTTTTCATCTATGGAGATGAAGAGTGCCACGCAAGCTATCGGACTACAGCCGTAGAGCCGTTGCCAAAACACGGTTCTACGGCTGTGCCCGCATCGTTATTATTAGAGTAAAAAAAGTTACATCATCACAGAATTATGTAATCTAATGAATGGGTTGGCTGTGGCATTGACCATTCCCTTTTTGGGCACGTTGCTGGGTTCGGGATTTGTCTTTTTGATGAAAGACAAAATGTCGGCAAGCTTGCAGCGTGTGCTCATGGGCTTTGCCATGATGATGGTGCTGGATGTGGTGCAGGGATAAAACGGCAAGCAATATTTAATTCACATTTATATTAATCTTCTAAGAGAGAATCAGAACTATGACAATTCAAGCAATACGCATGTTCGACGGTGGGTTCATGAACCAGCCGTTCGCTTTTGGAGGCGAAGAAGGCAAGGACGCCTTTGATGAGCAAATCATCTACCGCAGCAGTTTGCAGAACTTCCTTATCGATACGGGCGATGAGGTGATACTAGTTGACACCGGTTTCAAGACCGGTTATCAAGGACCGGCCAAGAAGCTTGGTGCACCGCTGTATATGGGCGAGAAGGTGGCCGACTACATGGATTCGTTTGCGGCACTGGGCTACAAACCCGAGCAGGTGACCAAGATTTTGGTCACTCACAAGCACAACGATCACAGCGACGCATTGCAGTATTTCCCCAACGCCAAAATATATATTGGTCCCGAGGATGCCGATGCAATGAAGCTGGATGGTGAAAACATCGTGCGGGCGCAATATGGCGAACCTTACTATAACTTTCCCAATGCCCAGCAGGTGGCTCCCGGCATCTGGCTGATCGAGGCTCGCGGTCACACGCGCGGCAACAGCATTGTCGTTGTCGAAAGCGACGGCCTGTTCTATATGTTCCATGGCGATGTAACCTATTGCGATGCTGCCCTGAAGGCCAACAAACTGAGTATCATCTTTGAGGACAAGGAAGCAGCCCGGCAGACACTCGACCGCGTGCGTGAGTTTGTGGCTCAGCATCCCACGGTGTATCTGTCGACGCATTGTCCCGAGGGCTATGAGAACTTGGAGATGAAACGTGTGATGAAACTCTAGTCGGGTCATAAACCGTAACACAAAGCGGCCATCTGCCGAAAAAAACGAATTTCGGGGATGGTCGTTTTTTCCCGGTGTCATCAATTTCAACGTCCCAGCACGCATCACACTCATTTGGCAAAGCCTTAAATAGTTCTTTGATTTCATCCATTGTGGCAGGATTATCTTGGACCGGATAGAAAATAAGCAAAATACATGTGAGATGCCCACATTTTTCCAAATGCATTCTGATTTGTTCGACAAGTTGTTCCATTCGGTTCTCCTCGTTTGCATTGACAGAAACCTCAAATGTTTCCAGGACTCCGTTATGTTCAAGTAATGCCCAGATATCGTTTATATCGAGGCCACTTCTTGGTCCTGTAAAAATATGCTCTCCCCGGCAATGGCACTCAGTAAAGACATCGCGAGGATATGCTCTTTCTCAAAGATGCCCTGCGACAACACTTTGAGCAGCGTTCTTATTTGTGTTTCAACTTTCATCTGTTAGTCCCAGCGATTTTGCTGTTGTATGACACGTTGAATCCTGAAGCCAACACAGTCACTTTGAGTTGATCCTCAAGCGTGTTGTCGTATGCGATACCCCAGATAATGTCCGTGTCTTGGTCGAAGTTGGACATGAATGCCTGGACCTCATTCATCTCCTCCATTAGGAGCGGAGACTCGCTGTCGGGATTGTAATAGAAATTCATCATCATTTTCTTGGCGCTAAATATATTGCAGTCTTTGAGCAATGGTGATTCCAGGGCATTCTCTATGGCCTTGGTCACACGGCGTTCACCCGAGGCATAGCCCGAGATGAACATGGCGCTTCCACTTTTTCGTAAAGTCCAGTTCACGTCATTAAAATCAATGCAAATGAGATTTTTGACGGTAATCAAATCGCAGAGGCTGCGAACGGCTGTGGTCAGTGTTTCATCGGATTTAGCAAATGCATTGCTTTGGTCTAGATCGTTGTATATTTCTGTCAGGTACTGGTTGTTGATGACGAACAAGGAATCGACATGCTTGCGCATATCTTCGATCCCTGCAAGAGCCATTTGAATCCTTTCGGATCCCTCAAACTGGAAGGGTGTTGTCACGATGCCAACGGTGAGTGCTACCTCTTTCTCGCGAGCAATGCGAGTTACGACTGGAGCCACATTGGTTCCGGTCTCCCCACCCAAGCCAGCGATAATGATGAGCAATTTAGTATTATTATCGGCAATGAGGGGTGCAATCTCGGAATCGCTCTCTACTGCAGCACGTCGTGCTACATCTACGTCATAGCATGAGCTCTGCTCATGTGTCGTGTTCGCACTAAGTAACAAGAGGTTTGGAACAGGCGACTCATCAAGTTGATGCTTGTCTGTGTCTGATACTACGAAGGTGACACCATCAATACCCTGTGAATACATGTGGTTAACGGCGTTGATGCCACCACCGCCTACACCCATCACAGTTATAATGGTACCGAATTGATTCTTGTCCATAATAATTTCCATTTTTTCATTATAGGTTGTTAGTCCCAAAGGTAGCGGAAATACTTGCAGAAAAGATTCAAGCCCTTTTCTACGATGGCAGATTCTTCGTCGGACAATGATTGAACGTACTTCATTAACTCAAAGGCATCCACCATCTCCTGGATGGCGTTGTTCCAAGCACGCATGTCCTTAAAATCCTCAGGGCATCCATGCTTGTCAAGTTCTTTGAATGCCAACAGACGTGGCACAATCAACTGTGCGAGAACATTGTCCGTATTCCATACCTCCTCAATGGGATAGTCGTCAGTATAACTGAAGTAATCAGGATTGAACGGATTTGTTTGTACCGGCCTCGTATTTTTGTTCTTATTTAATTTTGCTTTTAGGGTTGGTAGGTCAACTAGCACCTTACGGGGTTTACCACCTTGATATGGGCCAACGATACCTGCAACCTCAAGTTGCTCAACAATTCTACTCGCACGATTGGAGCCAATACAGTAATCAAAAGCAATTCGATCTGCAGTAGCATTGCCACTTGAAACAACAGTTATTGCTACTTCTTCAAACAACGGATCTCGTTCAGTGGTTTCACTGTGTTCTGTTTGTGATACATCTTTAGTTTCCATAAGACTTTATATTTACTTTTTTTTGATTTCTATTTTGATTTCGGTCTCAAATTGGCGCACATAGATAAAGTCGGTGATGGCGAACTTCATGTGGTCAAACAAGTGGTGGAAGGGCAACGTGAGGTGCAAGTCCTTGGTGAGTTCCTGATCCAGGCCCTCATTCCAGTTGGGCGGAGCGCAGTCCATGCCGGTCAAACGCTCAAAACTGTACCCTTCATCCATTGGGATGATCAGATGCCCATGCGTCACGCCATCATCATAGATACGGTTCCAGCCCCAATCACATAGCGCATTCCACAGTTCCTGGCGATCGGCCCCTTGGACTGGATGAAGAGCCGGATAATCGTCACCCAGGTAGCATCTCGCTGTCAAATGCATGTGATCGGGATTCTCAGCCTTGTCCTTTATAGCGTCCCAGATGCGATGTGCACGGTCATACATTTCCCGCAAAGCAGCCGTGAGCGCATCATTAAATGCGATGATGTCTGGCAGGATCTCTTCCTGATGAGCCAGGGCTCGCTTATTAATGATGTCTTTCCGAACTGTAAGCAAACAATCACACTCTGGATATTTGCTCCAGTTGTCATTGAACACATTGAGAATTACTTCTTCAATGCAACGAATCTCATAGTCTTGTAATTCAATCATAGTGTCTCATTTTATTGTACGATGCAAAATAAAACCACACCCCTGCCAATCCGTGGCAGAGGTGCAGTCAAAAGTTGTTTTTCTTGAAGAAAAGTGCAGAGATGCTGTTTTGAAATTTTTGCCGAGGATTTGAGATGGATTTTTGAGGCAGTTTTAATTAATCTTTGAGGAGCGATGCGGGCATCGTGACGAACAATATCAAGTAAAAATGGCCAAAAAGGCACTCAAAGCCCAGCTAACCAAACATCACATATCAAATTTCAAAACTACATCTCAGTCCAGCGCCTGGTAGGTGAAGTCAGCAACACTCATGCAGGCCTTCTTGTAGTCGAACTGGTACATGCGCATGTACTGCTCCTTAATCTCAACAGCCCCGTTGTAGAACGGGTTGAGACAATGCTGGCGGGTTGTTACCGTAATCACCATTTCGGGCGTGATGACTTGCCCATTGACGCGCTTAGTGCGCTTCGGCGTAATTCTAAAAACTTTGCTCATAATGCTAGCGAATTAAATGTGAAACAAAAATATTAAATTTACTCTTTATTATTCAGTATGCAGACGATTTCATTTGCATTTAATCTTGTTAAACCCTTTTCCTTGTCAAATTCAACGAGGTGGTCTTGCTGGTATATAAAGAAGTCAGTGCCCCTACCAAGAATTGCATAGCGATAATCTTTCTTTGCTCTTTTCTCAAGCCAAGTGGCAATTTCTAAAGCTCTCCTATGTCTGGTCGATTCTATTCTTTTGTGACTTCGTTTAATCGGATCTATGTAATGCGTGCTTTCTAAAACGGGTGTCATCGAGTAAAACTCCATTGGCATGTTCTTCCACATTTCTTTAACTTTTTTGGGGCTGAATTTGGTCCCGAAGATTATTTTGCAATGAGTTTGCTCCACGATGAATTGCAGGTTCTCTACTAAATCTCGATGACATTGATGCGATAATAGAAAAACATCTGCAAAGTCCAAAAACAGGAATTTATCGATCAATGTATTGTCTGGTGCGGGATTCAGCTTGGCTTTCAAGTTATCAAGCGCTTCTTGTGGCGTATCACCCTTGCCGATGATATATTTCTGGGCATTATGAAGCCAAAAATCGCAATAGTCCAATCCGTCATTATTGATTTCATTCGGCACATCCCATAACTCAAGATTAAACGCCAGGAACCCGCTGCCATAGCGATTCGATATAATCGTCAAGGGATAGATATCATTGTCTGTTGATTGTTCCATATTTCAAATATTATTAGTTGTTTTGTCACCACAAAAGTAAAAGGCACCTATGCCATTCTGCGGCAGATGTTCAAATATTTTTCAGCCGTTGAGTAAAGCTATGGCTCGATCGGCCAGTAATTCAGTTAATCCGTCAAAAGGGTTGGTCAGGATGAAATGAGGTAACTGTGAATCCAGTATCACATATTCATCGTCAATAATGACGTAACGAGCATCTGCTATGGTGTTCTCGAAAAGCCAGAAGTCTATCTCAATTCCCTTGCTCTGTCTAACATCAAGGCCGAATGTGTCAATGTCAATATTTGATGACCAACTGGCACCGACAATCGTCGGTGTGATGTCAATCACGCGACCAGGCAACTGCCGATCCTTCCACATGTCCTGCATCGCCTCCAGTCCAAGGTACTTCCAAGAAGATTCAATGACGATATCAGCATGAGTTGAATCAATGACCCGCTTTAACTGTTCAACAGCCGCTGGATCAAAGAAAGGCCCATGTTTGTCTCGAAATGGTTTTCCCTGAGACATCAGCAAATCCTGATAAAACTCAGTATTCAGCACACCATCAAAGTCAAGAAACAAATACTTGTCCATGGAATCTGTGGCAGATGAGCCGTTAGAACTATGACATGATTTCTGATTCTATTTGCTCAGCGGTTTGCTCAATAATTCGTTGCCACAACACCGTATCTTGAAGTTTTGACATTTGAATGCGATCCTTGTACTTGTTGAAGAAACTGATAGCATTATCAAAGTCTTTAAAATAATGACTTCCATCAATGAGAGCATCCCAATCCCAATAGTCGATAAATTTATCAATGGTGTTCTCCGTAATAAGAGAAATGTTATTGGATAACAGAGTCCAATCCCATTTATCTTTGAATTCTTCAAGATGCGCTTCGGTGAACCATTCCACGCTTCCATATACTTGTCCAGACAATCTTTTCCAATCCACTTTTTTTGAGAATTTTTGAAGCATCGGTATTGTCCATATAATATTTGTGTTTGCTGATATCTCTTCCCAATCAACCTTATCACAGTATTTCTCTAAAAGTGTTTCTGTCCAAGCAAAATTCTCTGATAGCTCTTTCCAAGCCTGTTCAGTAGCAATTTGCTGCATAAACTCGTCATTAATTGTCGTAGCCATATTGTTGTTCTTTTAAAAGTTAATTATTGGTGTCCGCTAAAACTTTTTTAGCGGCTGAAAAAATCAGGCTGAATCCCGTTGCCGAGGTTCAGCCTTTTTCGTTACCTTTGTTTTCGTCACAAAAACCAGGTAACTTGAACAAAGATGAACAAAGGTACAC
>JAGAYZ010000084.1 GCA_017940245.1 Muribaculaceae bacterium
ATTACTTGAGAAAATAGTGTTATCTTTGCCATATCAAAGGAGGTTGAAGTGATTTGGTCGTCACTACGAAAGTAGTATTTTTCTACTTTCTTTTCAACTTCCTTTGTCTTTTTCTGAAAATTTTATTTAGGACAATATTGGTTCTTTGGTGCTTTTTAGAACCTACAGTGGTTTGCCATCCAATATCTTGTGGCAAAAAAATTTGCAATTGCGACCATCTTATGTTACCTTTGCGCCAAAAGTGAAAAATGATGACAAAAGAAGAGAAATATAGTCAACTTGTGGCGCAGGTGCGTGCCCTGGTTGAGGGCGAGGACGACCCTATTTCTGTGATGGCCAATGTATCCGCTTTGGTACATGAAACGATGCATTTCTGGTGGACCGGTTTCTATATCGTGCGTGCCGACGGTGTGCTGCACCTGGGCCCATTTCAGGGTCCGGTAGCTTGCTATCGCATTGCTCGCGGGCGTGGCGTGTGTGGAACCGCGCTGGAGCGTAATGAAACCATCGTGGTGCCCGATGTAGAGCAATTCCCCGGTCACATCGCATGCAGCAGCGAGTCGCGCTCCGAGATTGTGGTCCCCCTGCGAGGGAGCGATGCAGCGGTACTTGCCGTGCTTGACATCGACAGCAAGGAGTTGAACACCTTTGATGAGACCGACCGTCATCATCTGGAGGCCATAGCCGCCATTGTCGCCCCCATAGCCGAGTTCAATCAGAAGCATTTGTGATAATCGACCCTTATGGATGAAGCGAATCACTGCTGGCTAAAGTCATTTAATTACGATAAACCCTATCGGCGTGACTTACTGAGGCGCTAATCCACTCACAGCGTGAGCTAGTCGTCCATAAAAGAAGACAAGACAATATCTTTATTTTAAATAAATTGGAAAACAGAAATCAAATCAGCATCCTGTTTGTGTGCCATGGGAACATCTGCCGTAGTCCCATGGCCGAGTTTGTGATGAAAGACCTGGTGGCACAGGCCGGCATGGCCCACAGGTTTCACATAGAGTCGGCCGCCACCTCTACCGAGGAGATAGGTAATCCTGTCTATCCACCTGCACGGCGGAAACTGGCCGAGCACAACTTGTCGTGCTCAGGAAAGACCGCACGACAGATGACGCGCCGCGACTATCAGGAATATGATTTATTAATAGGCATGGATAGCGCCAACCTGCGCAATATGGGTCGCATATCCGGCGGTGATCCCGACGGGAAAATTCATGCCCTGCTCGACTATACCCAGCGGCCCGGCGACGTGGCCGACCCGTGGTACACTGGCGACTTCGAAGCCACTTGGCGCGACGTGCTGGAAGGTTGCACGGCATTATTGGAAACCATTAAAACTCAAATGAAATGAAAAAAATATTTGTTGCAATGGCGGCAATGCTCATTGTATTGCCCATGTGGGCACAAATCGATGAACCAGACTCGCGCATGTCATGCACCAGCATCATGGTGGGCAAGCGCGCATCGACCGATGGGTCGGTGATGACGTCACACACTTGCGACTCGTGGTATCGCACCTGGATGCAAATGGTTCCGGCGCGCGACTATGAGCGCGACACGGTCACCGCTATCTATGAAGGGCGCATGCACACGCAGTCGCCGCAAGACAGCACGAAAATGTATCGGTTGGGTGTGATTCCTCAAGCACGGCACACCTATCGCTATCTCGACACCGCTTATCCGTGCATGAACGAAAAGCAGCTGGCTATGGGTGAGACCACCTTTGGCGGTCGCGACACACTCCGCAACAAGAAGGGCATGTTCTATATCGAAGAGTTGCAACGCATTGCCCTGGAGCGTTGCTCCACAGCCCGTGATGCCATCCGGCTCATGGGGCAGCTGGTGAAAGACTACGGCTACGGCGACAGTGGTGAGTGTCTCACCATTGCCGACAAGAATGAGGTGTGGATTTTTGAAATTATGGGCGAAGGTCCCAAGAAAGTGGGTGGCGTGTGGGCAGCCGTGCGGATTCCCGACGATGAGATTGCTGTCTCGGCCAACATTTCGCGCATTACCACGCTGGACCTGAGCGACAAAGACCACTACATGGCATCGGACAACGTCTATGAAGTGGCCAAGCGATTGAAGTTGTGGGACGGCAAGGAGGAGTTTAACTTTTGGCGTGTGTATAGTGGCGAGAACTATCTGCACGAAAAGAAAAACTACAGCGTGCGTGAGCACTTCATCATGAGCCAGCTGGCGCCATCGCTCAACCTGAGTGACACGGTGGAGCTGCTGCCACTGAGTGTGAAGCCCGACTCACTGGTGAGCCCCGAACGGGTGATGCAACTTCTTACCAGCTACTATGAAGGAACAGAAAAGAACCTGAGCGGCCGGAACCTGATACCAAATCCCAAGCGCAAGGACAAGGCCGGAAAACTGGTGGAGACCGAGCCCGACAGCATCGTGTCGCCCTTTGCCAATCCCTGGATGCGTCCCGACGAAATCAATGTG
Organism: Muribaculaceae bacterium; assembly: GCA_017940245.1. Lineage (GTDB taxonomy): Bacteria > Bacteroidota > Bacteroidia > Bacteroidales > Muribaculaceae > Sodaliphilus. The sequence goes on from JAGAYZ010000084.1 coordinate 2,467, forward strand.
TATTACTCACGAGGCGACTCGGCCATGAAGAACATCCGCACGGTGAGTGTCTCATGGTGTGCCTATAGCACGGTGATACAAGCACGCTCGTGGCTGCCCGACGAAGTGGGCGGTGTGGCCTGGGTGGCGCTCGACAATCCTGGTGAGAGTCCTCGTTTTCCCATCTATGCCGGCACCACCGAGTTGCCAAAGTTGCTGCAAGTGTGCGGCCAGCATAGCGACCGCGACGATGCCGCACTGTGGCACTACCGCAAGGCCAACCGCTTGGCCACTGTGCGCTGGGGCACGCACCGCAAGACACTGGAGCCGCTGCGCGACTATTTCACGGACAAGGGGCAGCGCGAGACACGCTTTGTGGAAGACACATGGATGCGCCTTAACGCTACCGACAAGGCTCAGGCGCAGACCATGCTCAATGGCTATGTAGCCGACTTCTTCGGTGCCACCATCGCGCGCTGGGATGAGCTGGCCCGCCACTTGTGGCGCCAGACGTGGACCGGTTTCTAGCCTAAAGCCAGGAAAAGGATTTAAAGTTTGAGGATGATGTTGATGATGGCGTTCACATCTTCCACGTCAACACGGTTGTCGCCATTCACATCACCAGCCGCCTGCAACTCATCGCTTGCTGTCTTGAGGATGATGTTGATGACGGCGTTCACGTCTTCCACATCCACGCGGCCGTCGGCGTTTACATCGCCGATGAGCGGTGTCGGCTGATGGGTGGTGTAGTTGACGTAGCGCACCGTGACATCGTCAAGATAGCACGTTTCGGTCTTGCTACCGGCAGATTGCGTGATGCGGAGTTGCAGTGTGTTGTCGTTTCCCATTTTCAAAGGCCAACTGAGCATTTGGTTCTGGTGAGCGGCAACGCTGTTGTTGCTTCCACTTGCGTTTTTCCACGTTTTACCATTGTCGGTGGAATAGGACAGGGCGAACTTGGCCGTTGTTCCAGTAGGATTATAGGCCATAGCGGTGACCTCGGTTATTTGGCTAGTGATGGTGGTGACCATGTTGAATGCACTGGGCATGGTCATGGCCACAGCGTGTAGCCCGTTGCCCAATCCGTCGCTAGTGTCGAACACCCGGCATTGAATGAATTTCCATTTGGCCCACCGCCCTTGAACGGAGTCGGCCATGAGGTCGGAGGTGGTGGGCATCAGTTCAAAGTCCTCCATCATCGTCATGGTGTCGGCTTTCTCTTTGCCCACATTGAAGGTGATGATGCCGTCGGCCGTTTCGGTTATGTTGTCGATAAACAACGGTGTGCGTTTGCCGGTCCACGAGCGCAGATGCGGCTTGGTGTCGTTGGAGATGTGGGTGCGGTTCAGTGATCCGGGGAATGGGTCGCTATCGCGGTCTTCCTCTTCGTCGAGTTCGGGTTGAGCCTGTCCGCCGGCACGCAGCAGTTCATAATAGTTGTGGGTGGAATCGGCATTGATAGTGTTCCACACCCATGGCGTGCGTGAGGTGGAGTCCATGCGAGCAATGATGAGTCCGTGTCCTGCCAGACTGGTGTCCCAACGTGTGGGTTGGCGGTTTTCCAGCAGGAATTTTTCACCCTCTACTGCCGACTGGATAATAAATGCCTCGCCCGAAGACTGGATGTCGCGCAGCGAGTACTTGCCAGGCTCGGTGATGAGCCGTGGTGTGCCGAATCCCATGGCATAGCGGTCGTAGGCCGAAAAGCCAGCAGGCGTGCGGCACAAGTCGTTATATGAGCCATAGGCCATGATGTCCCAAGTGGCTGGATGGTGGCTGAGCCCTTGCTCTTCATAATTTGTGTCATAAAGGTCTTGTATGTCCCATAAGTGACTAAATTCGTGGCAGATGGTGCCGATACCGTCGTATACATCCGACAGCAGAAACTCGCATGAGCAGGCATAATGGCCACTTTCCACCCCGTTGAGTGAAGTGCTCATTTCATGGAATCCCGCATGAGGCCACACATGGTTCTCGGCACCTTCTTCGCCCGTGTTGCTGCCCACGCCGGCAAAGATGACGTAGAACATGTCGATGCGTCCATCGTAGTCGGTATCATATTTGCGCAAATCTACGCTGTCTTTGGCTGCACGCAGAGCTGTCGATAGTGGGTAGTAGATGTTGGCCATTTTCTCGGGTGAGTCGACTGAATAAGGCACTGTGATGGGGCCAACAATGTCGAATGTCGGGTCGAGTTGTCCTCTTGTGTTGTCGATAAAATAGTCACGCACGCTACCGGTGAACTGTCCATATTCGTTAGGAGTCCCATCCTCGTTGGTAAATCCCTGGTAGCCATGTTCGTTGAGCATTCGGTTATAGAATTCTTTGGCATCGGAACGTTGAAACTCTGTGTCGTTCCACTGCACCAGCAACACTAGTCCTTTGAAATTGTCGGTGCTGAGCCGGCGCGGCCGTAACATGGCTTGGCGTGAGAGCCTGCGGTGTCGCAGGGCTTTGTTCACAGCGTTGCGGTCAGTGAGGTGCCGACGAGTGCTCGCCAACCATTGTGTTTCTTGTGTCGACCGATGTGCCGGATTGTGTGCTACAAAGCGGCTGGCTGTGAGTTTGCCCGATGTGTCGATGGTGGCATAGGCGTAGTAGCCCTGTGCGTTGCGCGTCAGGGTGTAGCCGTCGGCGGTGGTGAAAAAACTGTAGTATTCATCACCCACAATGCGTGCCCCGATGGTGGTGCCGTCGGGCTGGTTGAGTGTGATGGGGTGTGGCCATGCAGGCACAGCCTTGAGCGGAGTCATAGCCAGTAAGCATGCCGTGGCGGCAACGAGCCGTTTCAGTATTTGAAAGGTCAACATAGTTAGTAGAAATAAAATAATGTCACAAAGTTACACATTATTTAAATAATAAAAGAATTGTTTGCCTATTATTTACAGCTAAAGAACAAGTGCCACCCCATGTGGAGTGGCACTTGTGTAAAATGGATGGAGAATTAGTATTAATCCTCGTCTTGCTTTGATTCTTCGTATTCCTTGAGCAGTTGAGCCTGCACATCGGCGGGAACGAGTTCGTAGCTAGCAAACTTCATGCTGAACGAAGCGCGGCCACCGGTGATTGAGCTCAGTGCGGTAGAATAGCTGGCCATTTCCTTCAGAGGAATTTTGGCCTTGATTTTCTCCAGACCGTTCTCGCTGGACATATCCATCATGATGCCGCGGCGGCCCTGGAGGTCGCTCTGCACACCACCCATGCTGTCGCTAGGCAGCAAGATTTCCACGTCGTAAACAGGTTCAAGCACCTTGGGGTTGGCCTCGCGGAAGGCTGCACTAAAGGCGTTGCGAGCTGCCAGACGGAACGAGATTTCGTTACTGTCGACGGGGTGCATCTTACCATCGTAGATGCAAACGCGCACGTCGCGAGCATAAGAACCGGTGAGGGGACCTTGCTCCATGCGGTCCATGATACCCTTGACGATGGCGGGGATGAAGCGTGCGTCGATGGCACCACCCACGATACAGTTGTAGATGACCAGCATACCGCCCCATTCCATGGGGATTTCCTGCTTGTCCTTGATGTTCATCTTGAACTCCTGGTTACCGAACTTGTAGGTGTCGGGCTCGGGATCGCCTTCACGATAAGGCTCCACAATCAGGTGCACTTCACCGAACTGGCCAGAACCACCCGACTGCTTCTTGTGACGATAGTCGGCACGAGCGGCCTTGGTGATGGTCTCGCGATAAGGAATCTTAGGCTCGATGTACTCGACTTGCAGCTTCTCGTTGTTCTCGATGCGCCACTTGAGGGTGCGCAGGTGGAACTCGCCCTGGCCCGACACGATGGTCTGCTTGAGTTCCTTCGACTGCTCGATGAGCCATGTGGGATCTTCCTCGTGCATGCGGTTGAGGATAGTGCCCAGTTTCTCGATTTCGCTCTCGTTGAGCGGGCGGATAGCACGCTGGAACTTGGGAGCGGGATATTCAATAAAGTCGTACACGTGCTCGCAACCCTTGTCGTTAAGAGTGTTGCCACGGCGCACGTCTTTCAGTTTCACAGTAGCACCCAGATCGCCAGCTGTCATCTCATCGACGGTTTCGCGGGTGAGGTTGCCACGCACGGTGTTGATTTGAGCGATGCGCTCTTTGCTGCCGCGGTTCATGTTGTTCAGGTCTGTACCGCTCTTGAGCGTGCCCGACATCACCTTGAAATACGATACCTCGCCAATGTGAGGCTCGATGGTGGTCTTGAAGAAGAACAGGCTGATGGGGCCGTTGGCATCGGGCTTCACCTCGTTGCCGTCGGTGTCGGGGGTACCGGCCACGTCGCAGGGTGAGGGAGCGATTTGCGCGATGATTTCGAGCATGCGATCGATGCCCATTTCCTTCTCGCCGCTGACGCACATCACAGGGATGAAGCTGCGGTCGAGCAGACCCTTGCGGATGCCTTCGATGGTCTCTTCCTCGGTCAGTTCCATGGTGTCGAGGAATTTCTCCATGAGAGCCTCATCGTTTTCGGCAGCCATTTCCAGCAGGTTGGCTTTGAGTTCTTCGGCACGGTCGGCCACGCTGGCGTCGATGTCGGTCACAGTGGCTTTGCCGCCGTCGGGACCGTAGTTGTACTGCTTCATGGTGAGCAGGTCCACGATGGCCTTGAAGCCGGGGCCGCTGGTGACGGGGAACTGGATGGGCACTACCTTGGTGCCATAGCTCTCCTGGAGCTGGTTGAGCACGTTGTCGAAGTCGGTTTTCTCAGCTTCCATCTTGTTGATGGCCAGCATGAGCGGCTTGCCAATCTTGTCAACGGTGCGATACTGGTTTTGTGTGCCAACTTCCACACCATATTGTCCGTCGACCAGCATGAGAGCTGCGTCGGTCACGTTCAGAGCTGTTACCACGTTGCCCACGAAGTCGTCGCTGCCGGGGCAGTCGATGAAGTTGATCTTCTTGCCTGCTGCTTCGGCATAGAAAAGCGTGGAGAAGACAGAGTAACCATACTCTTTCTCTACGGGGAAATAGTCACACACGGTGTTGCCTGCATCTACAGTACCGCGACGGTTGATGGCACCGCACTCGTGGAGGATGGCCTCGGCGAGTGAGGTTTTGCCCGAACCCTTGCCACCCAGCAAGGACACGTTCTTGATCTCGTTAGTCTTGTAAACCTTCATTTATCAGTTAATTATAAGATGTTTATATGAATTCACACAAAAGATTTCACTCGCTATTTGGCGAGTGTACACTAAAATGCCTACAAATTTAGTAATTAATTGCGAAACAGAGCCTATATTTTGTGCGAAACCTAAATTATTTATAATTTTCTAACGTTTTTACCCTCGCATGCCTGGTGACTTGTGGGGTGGAAAAATCAGCAGAGTTTGAGCCCGATGATGGAAGCGATGAGGGTGGTGATGAACAGCAGTCGCCAGAATGTGGCAGGTTCATGGAAGATGAAGATGCCGATGAGCACGGTGCCCACCGCGCCGATTCCGGTCCACACGGGATAGGCAGTGCCGATGGGGAGCGTGCGTGTGGCTCGTGCCAGCAAGACCATGCTGGCGACCGAGAAGGCCAGGAAACCACCTATCCATAGCCACCATTCCAGCCCTGATACCGATTTTGCGCGTCCTAAACAATAAGTAAACCCCACTTCGCAGAGTCCTGCGACAATCAGAATAATCCAATTCATTGAAAATGTAATGCCTACTATGAGGGCTGCAGCAAAATTCCGGTGTCTCCTTCTAAGGCGGCGCAAAGGTAAGCATAAAATGTGAATTAGGAATGGAGAATGATGAAATATGAAGTGTGAAGAGCCCTATAGACTTTGCGATTCGGACGAAAAGCAGTAATTTTGCGCGCTGTTTCCCGTAGGGGGGATTGTGAAAGGAGAAAAAATCATGATTTCGATTGTTCATATAGTAGGAGTGTTGCTCACTGTGGCATTGTTGCTGGTTGTGAGCTGGTGGAGTGGTAGGCAAGTGAAAGATGCGCGCGCGTTCATGACTGGTGGTTCATCGGGCAGTTGGATGGTGTGTGGCGCGTTGCTGGGCACTCTGGCCGGCGGCCAGTCGACCATAGGCACAGCTCAGTTGGCGTTCAGCTATGGCCTGTCGGCGTGGTGGTTTACCATTGGTGCCGGTCTGGGGTCGCTGTTACTGGGCCTGGTGTATGCCGGTCCGCTAAGGCGTAGTGGTTGCACCACGCTGCTGGAGATTGTGGGTCGAGAATATGGCCGTAAGGCCGGGACGTTGGGTTCCATGCTGTTTCTGGTGGGCATTTTCATCAGTATTATGGCCCAGGTGCTGTCGTCGTCGGCCATGATAGGCAGTCTGTTTGGTATTTCTACGATGTGGGCTTCGGTAACTGGTGCGGTACTGATTATGCTTTTTGTGCTGTTCGGGGGAATCCGTAGTGCCGGAGCCAGCGGTATCATAAAACTCATCTTGCTCTATCTCAGTTCTATCGCTGCTGGAGTGGTCGTGTGGCATCTGGGCGACGGATTCATGGGCCTGCGCACGGGCATTGATGGCATTTGCCAGTTACCCTCAGTTGGAAATCTGAATAACTTGACTGGAGTGGAGCAAATTCATCATCGTTACGGAAGCCTGATTGCACGTGGTGCAATGAAAGATTTGGGTGGTTGCCTGTCGCTTGTTTTGGGGGTGGTATCGACTCAAACCTATGCGCAGTGCATTTGGTCGGGCGCCAGTACCCGAAAAGCGCGTCGCGGAGCGTTGTTGTGCTCCTTTTTTATTCCCATCATCGGGGCCGCCTGCACGCTAGTGGGCCTGTATATGCGTGGACACTATGTTACGGCCGAAGAGGCGGTGGCAATGCGGCAAGCAGGCCAAGCACTGCCGCAAGGAGTGGGTGTGATTGCCGATTCGGCTCAGGCTTTCCCGCAGTTCATCCTCAACCACCTGCCGGCATGGCTGGGTGGTATCATGCTGGGAACGTTACTCATTAATATAATAGGCTGCGGCAGCGGGTTGTCGCTTGGGGCGGCTACCATACTGGTGCGTGACGTATATAGTAATGTGCGAGGCCGACTCGGTTGGAAAAGTGAGGGGATGTCGCAGTTGCAGCAGACTCGCCTGTCTATCGTCGGATTGCTTGCGGTGGCGGTGCTGGCCACACAGGTGTTCCATGGCAGTTTTATCAACGACTTGGGCTTCCTGTCGCTGGGCTTGCGTGCCATGGCCATCTTGTTCCCACTGAGTTTCGCGCTGTGGATGCCCGGGCGGTTTGCGGCCCGCAAGGTGTTGTTGTCCATGCCGGTGGGTGTGGCGGTGATGCTGGTCGCCAACATGGTGTCGCTGCCCGGTGATGCGGTGTATTACGGGCTGGCTTCGTCACTACTGGTGTTGCTTATTTAAGAAATTGGTGGTGAGCGAAGAATTTTGTAACTTTGTCGAGTGAAAAGACTCCATCAATAATGCCTGGTGTATATGTACATATTCCATTATGCAAGACCCGTTGCGCCTATTGTGATTTCTACTCCACGGTAGGGACGGGGTTGGCAGGGCGCTATGTGGATGCAGTGGTGCGCGAGGCTGCATTGCGCATTCAAGAACTGCATGGCGCTCCAGTAACCACGCTCTATGTGGGGGGTGGCACCCCGTCGCAATTGCCAGTGGAATTAATTGGCCGCTTGCTTGCCGGATTAAGGCAAGTCTTCGCGCTGGATGCCGTTGGGGAGGTTACTGTAGAAGTGAATCCCGATGATGTGAACCGCGATTATGTCGCAGCCTTGGCAGGAATGGGTGTAAACCGCGTGAGCATGGGCGTACAAAGTTTTAATGATGCCGAGTTGCGGGCGGTGGGTCGGCGTCACTCGGCTGGCCAGGCTATAGATGCCGTTGCTGCCATCAGAGCCGCCGGCATCGCTAACTTGAGCATCGATTTAATTTATGGCTTACCGGGCCAGACGCTGGAGTCATGGCAATGCTCGGTGAATCAGGCACTGGAGCTTCGACCCGAGCATATCTCGGCCTATGCGCTGAGTTATGAACCCGGCACGCGGCTGTGGCAGCAGCGCGAGCGTGGCGAGGTGTGTGAGACCGACGAAGAGACGAGCTTGTCGATGTATACATTCATGACCGATGCGCTGCGGGCTGCTGGATATGAGCACTATGAAATTTCCAACTTCGCTTTGCCCGGTAAATTTTCTCGCCATAATTCTTCGTACTGGAACGACACGCCCTATTTGGGGCTGGGAGCGTCGGCCCATAGCTATGACGGCCATGCGCGGCGTTATAATCCTGCCGATATGCGCCGTTATATCGAATCGATAGAATGTGGAGAACTGTGCTGCGAAGTCGAGGCGTTGACGTGGCAAGAGCGTTATGACGAGACGGTGATGGTGAGGTTGCGCACCAAGCAGGGAATAGACTTGGAAACCGTGGAAATGCGTTTTGGAAACGAGGCGACAAAGCATTTGCTGCGTGAAGCCCGGCCCTATATCACAGATGGGAAACTCAAGAAAAACGGAAGCCGGTTGAGCCTGACTGCCGATGGTGTGATGGTGAGCGACGCCATTATTCGCGACCTGATGTGGTGACCATTTTCTTTACATCATCATGAAAATGAGCGCGGGAATGGGAATTATGCCCGTGTAGCTATACAAGATGTCACTAGAGTAGTTGCTGCGACCTCTATAGATGTGCCCCCCTGCAATGGAGATGATGATGTCGCTGGAGTAGTTGCTGCGCCCCTGATAAAGGCACTTGCCGTCCCAACTGTAGATGATGTCGCTGGAATAACTGCTGCGTCCGCGATACAGGTAGCGGCCGTCCCAGGCATAAAGGATGTCGCTGGAGTAGTTGCTGCGTCCCCGGTAGAGGTAGCGGCCATCCCACGTGGCAAGGATGTCGCTGGAATAATTGCTGTTGCCCCGATAAATGTGCTTGCCATCGAAACTATAAAGGATGTCGCTGGAGTAGTGACTGTTGCCACGATAAAAATGCATGTTGGCTGCGGCAGTGAGCAGGCACATGATCAGCATGACCGAGAATAGAAGTGAACGTTTCATTGCAGAATCAGTCTTGTCGTTTGCGGTGCAAATATACACTTTATTTTTAAGAAGTTAAAACATTCAAATCATTATTTATCTTTGATAACATCAAGGAAACATGCAGTGAATCCATGACATGCCAGATGCCGAGCTCCCGATGTGGTGCCAAATAATTCTTAATTCATAATTCTTAATTCATAATTAATTAGTAATTTTGCACGTGGAAAAACATTGGCAGTGGGGTGGCTTGTCGCTTGGCGGGTAATCGTCAAGAGGAAAGTCCGGGCAACACAGAGCATCACATTTCTTAACGGGAAGCCATGGGCGACCGTGGGGTTTAAGGTGACAGAAAACAACCGCCACAAGCATGCGGGCCATGCCTGTGGTAAGGGTGAAAAGGTGGGGTAAGAGCCCACCGGGCGTGGTGGTGACATCACGTGCCGCACTACCTGTGAGTTGCAAGGTCAAGTATACCGGCATCTAAGGGCTGCTCGTCCATTGCCGGGGGGTAGGCCGCTACTTCGTGTTGCCACATGGAACACGATATACTGACGCAGCAATGCGCCAGACAGATAAATGACAGGCGGCAGTGCCTAGTGCGCTGCTACATAACCCGGCTTATAGCCTCACTGCCTTTTTTTGAAGTCGAAAAAAATATTGAAAAAATAATTTGTTAATCATGATGATTAATCGTGCAAATTGTAGTACCTTTGCCCTTGCAAAAATTGTGATGTGATAGCAAGTGCGCAAGGCTGGGGATGACGACTGGCTTTGCCTATTGTTTGCACTAAATATTTGAACTGCACAACAGATATGCCTGAGACGAAAAAAATCAAAACAGCCCTCATTTCGGTCTTTCATAAAGACGGACTTGAGGATATATTGAAGATACTGGTTGATTCGCAAGTGAAGCTGCTTTCCACGGGTGGAACGCGTAGCTTCATCGAATCGCTGGGATATGAATGTGCCGCAGTGGAAGACCTCACGGGCTACCCGTCGATATTGGGTGGCCGTGTAAAGACGCTGCATCCCAAAGTGTTTGGAGGCATTCTGGCACGTCGTGACAATGAAGGCGACCAGGCGCAGATAGCCCAATATGAAATTCCCGAGATAGACCTGGTGATTGTGGATCTGTACCCCTTTGAGCAGACCGTGGCCAGCGGAGCCTCCGAGGCCGACATCATCGAGAAAATAGACATAGGCGGTATCTCTCTCATCCGAGGCGCAGCCAAAAATTTTGCCGACGTGGCCATCGTGGCCAGCAAGGCCCAGTATGGCCCACTGCTGGAGATGATGCGCGGTCATAGCATGGCAGCCACCACGCTCGCCGAGCGTCGGCTGCTGGCGCGAGAGGCATTTGCCGTGTCGAGTGCTTATGACAGCCATATCTTTAACTATTTTGATGCCGATGAGCACTCTCATCTGCGTGTAGCTGTCGAGGGCAGCAAAACACTGCGCTATGGCGAGAATCCTCACCAGTGGGGATGCTTCCATGGTGATTTTGAAAGTGTGTTCACGCAACTGCATGGCAAAGAAATTTCCTATAACAACCTGCTTGACATAGATGCGGCTGTGCGGCTGATAAAAGATTTCAGCGAGCCCACGTTTGTCATCATGAAGCACAACAATGCTTGTGGCTTGGCCACGCGTCCTGTGCTGGTGGATGCCTACCGCGACGCGCTGGCCGGTGACCCCGTGAGTGCCTTTGGTGGCGTGCACGTTACCAATCGAGAAATAGACGAGGCTACGGCTGCCGAGATGAATAAAATTTTCATTGAGGTGTGCATCGCTCCCGGTTACACATCGCAGGCACTGGAAATATTGCAGCAGAAGAAAAATCGCATCATCCTCAAGATGAACGACTTTGATCTTCCTGCCACTCAGGTGCGCACGGTGCTGAACGGAGCACTGGAGCAGGCTTGTGATTCATGTGTGGAACAGCCTGGCGACTTGCGCCAGGTGACCGAAAAGGCTGTCGCGGCCAATCAGGTGGCCGATTTGTTGCTGGCCAATATCATCGTCAAGCACAGCAAGAGCAACGCCATCGTTCTGGCAAAGAATGGCATGTTGCTGGCTAGCGGAGTGGGTCAGACCTCGCGTGTAGACGCCCTTAAACAAGCCATAGAGAAGGCTCGCGAGCACGGCCACGACCTGCAAGGTGCCGTGATGGCCTCCGACGCGTTCTTCCCGTTTGGCGATTGTGTGCAGATTGCTCATGAAGCCGGTATCACGGCTGTGATACAGCCCGGCGGATCGGTGCGCGATCAAGAAAGTATTGACTATTGTAACCAGAATGGGGTGGCCATGGTCATGACCGGTGTGCGCCACTTCAGACATTAATAATCCGAAAACAAGTAATAAAAAATGGGACTTTTTTCATTTACACAAGAAATAGCCGTTGACCTGGGAACGGCCAACACCATCATTATCCATAACAATAAGATAGTGATTGACGAGCCCTCGGTGGTGGCGCTCGACTCCAAAACCGGTAAAATGATAGCCGTGGGCGAGCGCGCCCGCGAGATGCATGGAAAAGTGCACGAAGGCATCCAGACGGTGCGCCCGTTGCGCGATGGCGTGATTGGCGACTTCAATGCCGCCGAGCTCATGTTGCGCGGCATGATTAAGAAAGTGAGCAACAAAAACCACTGGTATTCACCCTCGTTGCGCATGGTGGTGTGTATACCTTCGGGCTCGACCGAGGTGGAAATACGTGCCGTGCGTGACTCGAGCGAGCATGCTGGAGGACGCGATGTTTATATGATTTATGAGCCTATGGCTGCCGCTCTGGGTATCGGTCTGGATGTACTGGCGCCCGAAGGCAACATGATTGTAGACATAGGTGGCGGTACGACCGAAATCGCCGTGATTTCGCTGGGTGGCATTGTGAGCAACAAGAGCATCCGCATCGCCGGTGATGATCTCACTGCCGACATACGTGAGCACATGCGTCGTGCCCATAACGTGAGAGTGGGTGAGCGCACAGCCGAGCAAATCAAGATTGAAGTGGGTTCTGCTCTTACCGAACTTGACGACGAGCCCGAACCCTATATCGTGCATGGCCCCAACGTGATGACTGCTCTGCCCATGGAAGTGGCTGTGACCTACCAGGAGATTTGCCACTGCATTGAGAAGTCTATCAGCAAGATTGAGGCCGCAGTGCTCAGCGCACTGGAGCAGACGCCGCCTGAGTTGTATGCCGACCTCGTTAAAAACGGTGTGTTCCTCACCGGTGGCGGCGCCTTGTTGCGTGGCCTGGACAAGCGTCTGACCGATAAGATCGGCATTGACTTCCATGTGGCCGAGGATCCATTGCATGCAGTGGCCAAAGGCACAGGCGTGGCACTGAAAAACATCAAGCACTTCCAGTTCCTGAAACGTTAATACCGGGGAGCGACAACCCCGAAATATGGAGGGTGCTAGATGAACAATCTGCTCAGTTTTTTTGTCAAGCATAGCGCATGGCTCGTATTCATGGTCTACATGATACTGAGCCTTGTGCTCTTGTTTCGTGACAACCCTTACCAGCAGAGCGTGTATCTCACCTCGGCCAATGCCGTGAGCGCGACCACCTATGAGGCCATGAGTGCAGTGACATCTTATTTTCACCTCAAGGACATCAATGAGGACTTGCAGAGCCGCAATGCCCTGCTGGAAATGGAGCTGGTGAGCTTGCGCTCGCAAGTGAAAGACTTGCAGATGATGGTTCCCGACTCGTTGCGCCAGACCGAGCAACAGCATTTCGACTATGTAATGGCCCGCGTTATCAGCAACAGCATAGCTCAGCCTCATAACTACATCACGATTAATCGTGGCTTGAAGCACGGTGTGAAACCCCAGATGGGGGTGGTTGACCAGAACGGCGTGGTGGGCGTGGTGAATGTGGTGGGACCCAATGCCGCTCGTGTGATATCGCTGCTGAACACCGACATGAAATTGTCGTGCAAACTCAAGAATAATGAGTACTTCGGTTCACTGATTTGGGACGGGCGCAGTCCGCAGTATGCCGTATTGGGCGACTTGCCCAAGCATGTGACCTATCACAAGGGAGATACCGTGATAACAAGCGGCTACTCGGCCCTGTTTCCTGAAGGTCTTATCGTGGGCATTGTCGAAGGCAAGGCAAAGGGTGCTGAAGCAAGTTTTGCCGCTCTTAAAGTGCGCTTGACAACAAACTTCAGTCAGTTGAGCGCGGTGCGTGTAATCACAAATAGCATGAGTGCCGAGTTGCAGGCGTTGCGCCGCGCCGATGCCGACTCAGTGGCCAAACAGATGGAAGAGAACCGATGACGAAGACAATATTACATTTCGTGATACTGGCCGTCGTGCTGATTCTGGTGCAGGCCGTGTGCAGCAAGTTGATACTGTTCAACGTGGCTGTGCCATTCGTGTTTATCTACTTGATATTGCGTTTGCCCATGAACTGGCACACCAACGTGGTACTCACCGTCGCTTTCTTGATGGGGCTGATGGTGGATGTGTTTGGAAACACACCGGGAATGAATGCGCTCTCGTGCACCGTGCTGGCAGGCGTGCGACACATGGTGTTCAACGCATTTGTGTCGCGCGAAAACGAAATGGCCGACCCCATCCCGTCGATAGAAACGCTGGGTCTGGGGGTCTATCTCAAGTATATGATTACGCTGGTGCTGGTGTATTGTACGCTCATTTTCTTTATCCAGGCGTTCACCCTGCGCGATGTGCTACTCACGCTCGAACGCATCTTGGCCAGCACTTTGCTCACTGCCTTGTTATTGTTAGGAATAGACAGTTTAGTAAGCACTCAACGTGAGAAAGGATTATAACCTCGAGAAACGCAAGTTTGTGATTGCGGGCTTTATTGTGGTGCTGGTGATGATCTACATCGGCCGCCTGTTTGTGTTGCAAGTGGGCGACAGCAAATACAAGGAGAATGCCGACAGCAACGCGTTTCTGGAGAAAACAATATATCCGTCGCGCGGACTGGTATATGACCGCAACGGCAAGTTGGTGGTGTATAACCAGCCGGCCTATGACGTGATGATGATACCTAAAGACGTGCAGCCCTTCGACACACTGGACTTCTGCCAGACGTTGCAGATCACTCCCGAAGAACTTAACCGTCGCATAGAGACAATGAAGAAAGGTCGGAATTATTCGGCCTATACCCAACAGGTGCTTTTGCCCCACATTTCGGCGCAAGACTATGGCCGGTTGCAAGAAAAGCTGTATCGTTTCCCGGGATTCTACATCGTGCAGCGCATTTTGCGGCAGTATAATGTGACTTGCGGAGCCAACGTCCTGGGCAACATTCGTGAAGTGAACCAGAGCGATATAGATCGCGACGAATACTACCGCCCCGGTGACTACATAGGCGACCTGGGGGTGGAGAAAAGTTACGAGAAGTGGTTGCGAGGACGCAAAGGCAAAGAGATACTGATACGCGATGCGCTGGGCAAAATCAAAGGCCGCTATAATGATGGTGCCAACGATGTGACTCCCATAGCCGGCAACGACTTGCACTTGAGCATAGACATGGAACTGCAGGCACTGGGCGAGCGTGTGATGCAAGGCAAGATGGGGGCTATCGTGGCTATCGAACCCAAGACGGGCGAGATTCTGGCGCTGGTCACCAGTCCCAATTACGACCCGTCGTTGCTGATGGGCAAAGAGCGTGGCAATAATTACGCAGCCTTGATTAAGGATCCCCGCATGCCACTTTTTGACCGAAGTATTCAAGCGGCTTATCCACCCGGTTCCACATTCAAGCCCACACAGGGGTTGATATTCTTGCATGAGGGCATTGTAGATTTAACCACCGCGTTTCCGTGTCATCGCGGTTTCATTAGCGGCGGGATGCGTGTGGGTTGCCACGGTCATGGATCCCCCATTGCGTTAAAGCCAGCCATTCAGACTTCATGCAACGCCTATTTCTGCTGGGGCCTGAAGCGCATGCTGGAGAATCGCAAGAAGTATAAGAACATTAATGAGGCATTTGAGGTGTGGAAACGCCACATGGTGTCGATGGGCTATGGTTATAAACTGAATGTGGACTTGCCCCATGAGAGTCGTGGTTTCATTCCTAATGCCGCTTTCTACGATAAAATTCGCGGTGCGGGCAAGTGGAGTAGTTACAGCATTATCAGTGATGCCATAGGGCAGGGTGAAATTCTGGCGACTCCCCTACAGATTGCCAATCTGGCGGCAACTATTGCCAATCGTGGCTACTACATTACCCCGCATGTCGTGCGCAAAATTGATGGTGTCGGCGTGCTCAAGAAGAGTATAGAACGCCACGACCCCACTGTGGACAAGAAATTTTACCCAAGCATTGTGGAGGGTATGCGCATGGCTGTGACTGGTGGCACTTGCCGTGGTGCAAATCTGCCGGGACTGGATGTGTGTGGAAAGACGGGTACCGCGCAGAATCCACACGGTCGTGACCACTCGGTGTTTATGGGGTTTGCGCCGATGAACGATCCCAAGATTGCCATCTGTGTATATGCCGAGAACTCTGGTTTTGGCGCTACAGTGGCAGTACCCGTGGGAGCTATTATGATTGAAAAGTATCTGCGTGGGCAATTGTCGGGAGGCGGTGAGGCGCGTGCCAATCGCATGTCGGCAACCAGCACCTACAGTACCAAGGCCTACGGAACAAAGAAACAAGGCAGCAAATCTCCCAAACCAGTATCGGGCGCAAAAGCATCCACAACTACCGCAAAATAACAACATGGAATTGCAACAACAAAATAATACCGAAGGTGCCAGCCTGCTCAAGTCGGTCGACTGGATTACCATCATCCTTTACTTGGTGCTGATTGTGGCCGGAGCGGTGAGCATCTATGCCGCCACCTACAATTTCGACAAATCAAGCAGTATGTTCGACTTTTCGGGTTTCTCGGGCAAGCAGTTTCTGTGGGCCGGCTTGTCGTTCTTCATCGGCTTGTCGTTGTTGCTCATCGACCGTCGGCTCTATGAAGCCTATGCCTATCCCATTTATGCAGTGATGATACTGCTGCTGATAGCGACCATTTTTCTCGCACCCGATATCAAGGGGTCGCGGTCGTGGTTGGTGTTCGGTCCGGTGAGCCTGCAGCCCGCCGAGTTTGCCAAGTGTGCCACTGCGCTGGCACTGGCCAAACTCTTTGGCACCTATGGATTTGCACTCAACAACTGGAAAAGTTATGCCATAGCAGTGGGTATCATCGTGTTGCCCATCCTGTGCATCATCATGGAGAAAGAGACGGGTTCGGCACTGGTCTATACGTCGCTCATTTTCGTGCTCTATCGCGAAGGCATGAGTGGATTTGTGCTCTTTGCGGCATTGTGCGCGATTACCTATTTTGTGCTGGTGCTCAAGTTTGCATCGGTGATGATCATGGGTATTCCGCTAGGCATGTTCATTGTGTTCATCGTCATCATGGTGCTGATTGTGGGCATGCTGGCCGTGTATTGCCGCTCATTTATCCTCACGCGCAATGTGCTGCTGGGCTATCTGGGTGCCGGTGCCGTTGCCGGCTTGCTGGCCTATTTCGGTATTGTCATCAACGGCTATGCGTTCTTCTTCACCGTGATAGGGGTGTCAATCCTGTATCTTCTTTATGGCATGTTGCACGATGATATGCGCAAGGTGTTGCTCACAATAGGGTTTGCTGTGGCATCGATAGCATTTATGTTTTTGGTAGACATTGCGTTTAATAATGTGCTGCAACCTCATCAGAAAACTCGTATCCTGGTCACGCTGGGCATTGAGGACGATCCGCGCGGTGTGGGTTATAACGTGAACCAGAGCAAGATAGCCATCGGTTCAGGTGGCGTGTGGGGCAAAGGGTTCCTCAACGGTACGCAGACCAAACTGAAATATGTGCCAGAGCAACACACCGACTTCATCTTCTGTACCATAGGCGA
The DNA here is from genome assembly GCA_017940245.1 of Muribaculaceae bacterium. Lineage (GTDB taxonomy): Bacteria > Bacteroidota > Bacteroidia > Bacteroidales > Muribaculaceae > Sodaliphilus. The sequence goes on from JAGAYZ010000084.1 coordinate 19,288, forward strand.
AGAAGAAGGTTTTGTGGGTTCGTCACTGGTGCTGATTGTGTTTTTGGCCCTGATATTGCGTATTATCGTCATTGCCGAGCGCCAGCACACCACATTTGCGCGTGTCTATGCCTATTGCGTGGCAAGTTACCTCATCTTTCACCTCTCCATTAATATAGGAATGGTGCTAGGATTGTGCCCGGTGATAGGCATTCCGTTGCCGTTCTTCAGTTATGGCGGCTCGTCGCTGTGGGGGTTCACATTCCTGCTGTTCATATTGCTGCGCATCGATGCCGACCGCAAGTCTTATGGCTCTTGGTGACCCGACTATCTGAGAAAAAATTGTATTCACCCAAAATAGAAATATGAATGATGAACCGTTTTTTGCAAACGATGATTTTAGTCCTGGCAGCTATTGCTCCGTCAGCTGTGCTGGCACAAACAGAACATGGATTCAAGGCTGTTGCCGTGGAGCAGGACTTTGCCGACAACGGCTTTAACTGGTTCCGTCACGCCTTGTTGCTGGCCGCCGGCGACAAAGTGCAGAGCAATGCCATGACCATAGGTTGGGGTGGTATAGGCACATTGTGGCGCAAGACCGCGGTTACGGTCTACGTGGCCGAGAAGCGTTACACAAAGCAGTTCATGGACAGTGCCCAATATTTTACTGTCATGGCCTTTGATGAGCGCAAAGATGAAATCATGGAATACATGGGCACCAAGAGTGGGCGAGATGGTGATAAAGCAAAAGCGCTCAACCTGCACACGGCCTATACAGAGAATGGAACACCTTATTATATAGAGGCCGATTTGGTGCTGGAGTGTCGCACAATGTATGCTGCACCCTTCGACCCTCGTTATTTCAGGGATGATGTGCCCAAGCGGATGTACGCTAATTTCCCGGCCGGTTTCCACACGATGTATATAGGTGAGGTGGTGAACGCATGGGAAAAATAATGGATGATTATACTTTGTGAAAACTTAAAAAGATATGAGAAATTTTTTACTGGTGATGACAATGCTGGGCGTGCAGTGTGCTGGTGCTCAAGAAGTGATCAACATCGCATTTGACCCTCAAGGAGAGGTTGTAGAGTGTTACTATGATGATTTTACACATGATTCCGGATTGGGAGGCGTGCTACGTGAAAGCATGATGCCCGGTCGTGTGATACGTGGCGAAAACGACTCGGTATTTGTGACATGTATCACCATGCCTTATGAGGGTGTGGGCTATTTGGTGGGGACAATGGGCAGTGATGGCCGCACCATCACCTTCAAAAACCGCCAGCCGGTGTATTACTACGACACGTCGGTGTTCTGGGTGAGTGCTTGTGATGCCGACGGAAATCGTGAGTCGGACAGTGGCACGTTCACGATGACCTATGACGCCGAGCAGGGCGTATATTCGATGGGCGATGTGTGCCTGGGCATGTATGTAGATAATGCGCAGACTACAACTTATCGTTTCTCGGGGGCGGTGTTTACCCCGAAAACATCGGTAGAAAAAAAGGTCTTTACCGGCATACGCACTTGTGTGAGGGAGAGCGATGGTAAAACGCTTGTGGCCGATGTGGATCTTTATGCTACCGACGGTGGCTTGTATGTCAAGGGACTGTGTCCCGATTATCCCGATGCCTGGATGTGGCTGAGGAAAAAAGGACAATCCTACGAGATTCCGGCCGGGCAGTTACTGGGCTATCGACTGATTTATAATGTGTTTTCTTATGGCTGGGACGGCTCTACGCTCGATGCATCGCCACTAACGGTGTCGCGTAGTGATGAGGGCGGAAAAACCACTCTCACGCTGAATGGTCGACTCAGTGCGTTATATAATGGTGAGTCTCCATCGCTGGTGAGCGAGTATGGTGATGTGAGTATCACGGCCGACGCGTGGGAGAGCAACACCTCGCCGCTGCGTGGCGATGTGAACGGTGATGGCCGTGTAGATGTGGAAGATGTGAATGCAGTGATAAATATCATTCTCAAATTAGATTAACGATTAGCACTAGAAAGCATCAGGAAATTGCTGTTTATCTGCAAGGTTCTCGTCACTCAGTGGTGGCGGGAACCTTTTCGTTATGCCGGCAACTAAATAGCGGTGAGGATTGTAAAAGTCAATTATTTGCTGTAAATTTGCAGTGGAGAAACTAACTTTACACTAATCCGTTAATAAGCGATAAAGATGAATGATTTTGTTTACGACATCCCAGTGAGGGTGTACTTTGGTCGTGATCAACTGAAAAACCTGGGACCAGAATTGAAAAAATACGGCACACGAGTGCTGATGACCTATGGTGGCGGTTCCATTAAGCGCATGGGTCTTTATGACCGTGTGATGAAAGAGATGAAGGATGCCGGGCTGGAGGTGTACGAACTGAACGGCATAGAGCCGAATCCCCGCATCGACTCAGTGCGCCGTGGCGCGCAGATGTGCAAGGACCATAAGATAGATGTGCTGCTGGCCGTGGGTGGCGGCTCCACTATCGACGCGACCAAGTTTATGGCTGCTGGTGCATGTGTAGATTTCGATCCATGGGATTTTATGGATTACAGTAAGCAGGCACCCATTGAGCGCGCGCTTCCCATCGTGACCATCTTGACGCTTGCTGCCACCGGATCGGAGATGGACAGTGGAGGAGTGATCAGCAATCCCGAGACTAAGGACAAAAACGGTCGTTTGGCGCCGGCACTGCTGCCCAAGGCCTCGTTTCTGGATCCCACCAACACGTTCACCGTGAGCCCCTACCAGACGGCTTGCGGCGCAGCCGACATGCTCTCGCACATCTGTGAGGTGTACTTCAATATGAACCAGGACCTGTTTATGCTCGATTGCTTTATGGAAGGCCTGATGAAGACCATCGTGCGCTATGCGCCCATAGCCATGAAGGACCCCGAGAATTATGAGGCGCGCGCCAACTTGATGTGGACATCGAGTTGGGCTATCAATGGCTTCATCGATGGCGGCAAGCGTCAGGCTTGGTCGTGCCACCCCATGGAGCATGAGCTCTCGGCCATCTACGACATCACCCACGGTCTGGGACTGGCCATCCTCACTCCCCGCTGGATGGAGTATTGCCTAGATGAGACCACCGTGTCGAAGTATGTGCAATATGGTGTAAACGTGTTTGGCATCGACCCTTCGTTGCCAGCTATGGACATTGCTCGCAAGGCCATCGCCAAGACGAGTGAATTCCTGTTCGATACCCTCGGCCTGAAACGCACCTTGCCCGAAGTGGGCATCGACGAGACCCACTTCGCTGTGATGGCTCGCAAGTCAGTGGGCGGTGGCACGTTGCCTGGCTTCAAGCCCCTGCAGGCGCACGACGTGGAGAACATCTTCAAGATGTGCATGGAATAATAATAAACAACGTAACAGAGGGGCGTGCATGGTGTGTGTGGCGCCCCTCTGTCGTACTATGGGCGATGGGTTCATTATTGGTGCTTGACTTGTGGCTTGCGGCATAGTTGCGTATGTGGTCGTGATTTGGCGTTGTGACCGGAATCGAGGGCAAAAACGAAAAATTCAAAATAGCGGAAAAGCGTAATGGCAAAATTGTTAATAAAAAGTTTTTTAGAGGGCGAAAGCATTGCCGGTTGAGAAAAAAGTTGTAACTTTGCACCGCTTTTTGTGAGCAAAATTTATTAATACATTAATTTTTAACGTTTTATGAATCACTACGAAACCGTTTTCATTTTAACTCCCGTTTTGTCTGAAGCTCAGATGAAGGAAGCGGTAGAAAAATTCAAGGGTGTCCTCACCGATAACGATGCCACCATCGTGAACGAGGAGAACTGGGGCCTGCGCAAGCTGGCATACCCCATCCAGAATAAGACTACCGGATTTTACACGCTGATTGAATTTGATGGCGACCCCACGCTGGTTCGCAAGCTGGAAACCGCTTATCGTCGCGATGAGAAGGTGCTCCGCTTCTTGACGTTCCGTCTCGACAAGTATGCTGCTGAGTACGCCGCCAAGCGCCGTAACAAGAAGGCTGCCAAGCAAGAAGCTCCCGCCGAGGAGGTTGCTGCCGCCCAAGAAGAAAACATTAACGCTTAATGATTAAAGGAGGAAAATAATTATGGCACAGACTCAAAGTGAAATCCGTTACCTCACTCCGCTGTCGGTTGACACGAAGAAGAAGAAATATTGCCGTTTCAAGAGAAGCGGAATCAAGTATATCGACTACAAAGATCCCGAGTTCCTGAAGAAGTTCCTCAATGAGCAGGGCAAGATTCTGCCCCGCCGCATCACCGGCACTTCGCTCAAGTTCCAGCGTCGCGTGGCTCAGGCCGTGAAGCGCGCTCGTCACCTGGCTTTGCTGCCCTACGTGGCCGACTTGATGAAGTAACCCCATCTTACACATTAATCATTAAAGAGGAATAATAGCAATATGAAGATTATATTGAAAGAAGACGTTGCCAACCTTGGATACAAGGACGACGTTGTGGAAGTAAAGAACGGCTATGGCCGCAACTACCTCATCCCGCAGGGCAAGGCCATCCTGGCCACTCCTTCGGCATTGAAGGTGCTTGCTGAGAACCTCAAGCAGCGCGCTCACAAGATTGCTAAGATTAAGGCTGATGCCGAGGCAATCGCAGCCACGCTGGCTGGCGTGTCGCTGACTATCCCCGCCAAGGTGAGCGAAACCGGCACTATCTATGGTTCGGTGAGCAACATCCAAGTGGCTGAGGCTCTTGAGGCTAATGGTCACAAGGTGGATCGCAAGATCATCTCCATCAAGGAGACTGTGAAGCAGGTGGGTCAATACGTGGCTACCGTGCGTCTGCACAAGGAAGTGGCTGTGGAAATCCCCTTCGAGGTGGTAGCCGAGAATGCTCCCGTAGTGGAAGAGGCTCCCGTCGAGGCTGCTCCCGCTGTGGAGGCTCCCGCTGTGGAGGCTCCCGCTCAGGAAGAAGCTCCTGCTGCTGAATAAGAATTAATTAATTCTCGATATGAGTGCCGGCACACCTAATGTTCCGGCACTTTTTGTAAACAGATACTCATTCAAGATGGTCAAACACATCGTTACTTTTCAGCTGAGTGGGACTAACGACGAGCGCCTTGAGGTGGCCCGCCGTTTCAAGGCCGCACTCGAGGCTCTGCCTGCTCAAATAGATGTGCTGCAAAGCATAGAAGTGGGAATCAATGAAAACCCCGGCGAAGACTGGGATGTGGTGCTTACAGCCATTGTACCCACTATGGCCGATGTGGCTACCTATGCCCAGCATCCGGCTCATGTGGCAGCGGCAAGTCTGCTGGCTGGGCACAAGGCAGCGCGCGCCTGTGTCGATTATCAGACAGTTGATAATTGAGTGAGCTGCGATGCTTGTGCTTGTTGCTCGTAGCATTTTCAAAAAGACTCCAATTATAGAGGGCCGCACTTGAAGGACGGCCCTCTTGTTATGGGCGAAAGAAATGTTGCATTCTCTCCCCTAAAAATATGGTTTACTGTTGTCGGCAAGTCAGTACCAGTCGTGCTTCTCGTTGCGGTTGAGAGCGGCGATATCGTCCATTTCGCTATCGGTAAGCACGAAATCGAAGATGTCGATGTTTTCGGCGATGTGGGCAGGATTGCTACTGCCGGGAATAGCCACCACTCGGCGCTGATAATGCCAGCGCAGAATGACCTGCACCACCGACTTGCCGTGCGCCTCGGCGATGCGTTTCAACACTGGGTCGCTGAGCAACTCCGTCTGAAAACCACGGCCTCCTAACGGGTACCAAGCCTGAACGACAATGCCTTGTTGATGGATATAGTCGACCACCTCAGTATCTTGATAATAGGGATGAATCTCGTTCTGCACTAGCACGGGCTTGATGTCGACTTGTGGCAAGAACCGTTTCAGTTCGTCGATATAGAAGCAGGAGATGCCTAAAGAGCGGATTTTTCCGGCTTCGACCTGTTTTTCCATCGCCTTGTAGGCTTTCACATCGTTGTCGCCCGGGTGGTGGAGCAGCATGATGTCTACGTAGTCGATGTTGAGCAAGTCTATGCGGTCTTGAATGGCCTGCTCCGGGTTGGCAAACTGTGGCCCGGGATAGATCTTGGTAATGACCGTCACATCCTCGCGGCGGCAGATGCCGTCGCTGATTGCTTGGCGCACGGCACGCCCCACTTCTTCCTCATTGCCGTACATATAGGCCGTGTCGATGAGTCGATAGCCGTTTTTGAGGGCCGTATAGACGGAGTTGAAACAGGTCTCGTTGTGGAGTGAGTAGGTGCCAATGCCGAAGGCCGACATTTTGAGTCCGTTATTGAGCATAATCGTGGGTGCTAAATGTTGCTGGTTCATGTCGAAGGTGATGCTGTCTATCGTTGCTACGTCTATCTGCTCGGTCCACCCATCGTCGTAGTGTATTCGCATACTCTGGGCGTGGGTGAGCAGGACAGGTGTGACCAGAGCAAAGGTGAAAAGTCTTTGAAGAAAAGTCATACCGCTAGAGAATAAGTTTTCTCGCCTTACTTCAGGTTTTTATTAAAGAAGTCGGCGAGTTTGTCCCACGGAATGAGATTTTTCGGCTCGCCTTTACCGAGCAATTCAGTATATCCTCCATCGTAGAGGTCGCAATGCGAGGCACCGGGAATGATGAGCAGTTCCTTATTTTCGGGATTGGGATTGGGTTTGCCCACGAAGTTATATCCCTGAGCCTTGCCTTCCACCATATACTTATAGGCAGCCTCGCCGAAGTAGCGTGAATGGGCCTTTTCGCCGTGCATGACAAGTACGGCCGAGCGAATCTCGTTAATGTAGTAGAGGAAGCGCGAGTTGGCAAATGCCTGGGTTCCTATCGTGCGCCAGCCGTCGTTGGAGTTGCCGCTGCGCTTGTGGTAGCCGCGCTCGGTGATGTAGTAGTCATAATAGTCTTTCACAAATTGTGGCGCATCGTCGGGCAGCGGATTCACCACGCCGCCAGCCATGGCCGTCGGGTCGGCGAGACGTTGCTTTGCCATGGCCTCTCGGGCAGTATGACGCGCCTGTTCGTTGTCGTCGCTGTCGAAGTAGCCGTTACCACTCACGCGGGTCATGTCGTACATGGTGCTTGCGACGGTGGCCTTGATGCGCGTGTCGGCAGCGGCAGCGTTGAGCGCAATGCCTCCCCAACCGCAAATGCCGATGATGCCAATCTTGCCGGGATCCACATTTTCCAGCCGCGACAGGAAATCAACAGCCGCCATGAAGTCCTCGGTGTTGATGTCGGGCGATGCCGTGCGGCGCGGCATGCCGCTGCTTTCTCCCGTGAACGAGGGGTCGAAGGCCAGAGCCACAAAACCGCGCTCGGCCATGCGCATGGCATAGAGTCCACTCGACTGTTCCTTGCATGCGCCAAAGGGGCCGCTGACAGCGATTGCAGCCAGTTTGCCCTGAACATTCTTGGGCTCATATAGGTCGGCGGCGAGCGTGAGTCCATACTGTGTTTCAAACGTAACTTTGCGGTGGTTCACCTTGTCGCTCAGCGTGAACACCTTGTCCCATTCTTGCGTTAATTCTAACTTGTTCATGTTATCTTCCGATTTAGTTTGTTTGTCGTCTGTGCAGGCCGTCAGCATTCCACTGAGAATGACTGCAAAAAGAAGCAATTTCTTCATAATCCTGTTTTAATTTAGTTTAGTTGGCATCGTATTCATTCGATGCCATGCTGATATTCCGCTGCAAAGTTACGAAGTTGAATCCTTAAGCGGAATAGACAGAATGCAGACAAAACTACCCGAATTGAGGGAATTCACTTTTTGCGCCGGTCGTCATAGAATTGTTTCGGCGTCAGGCCGGTTGTGTTTTTGAACATCCGAGTGAAGTGTTGTGGGTATTCAAAGCCCATTTCTTCGGCCACTTGACCGATGGTCTTGCCACTGAGAATGAGATTCTTGGCACGCATGACGATGAAGTTGCGTATGTAGTCCTTCGGATTCTGGCCAAGTGCATCTCTGATGATGTCGCCAAAGTAGCCAGGTGAAAGACACAGCTCGCCGGCGCAGTACTTCACGCTAGGCAATCCATGTGCATGCTGCATGCCGCGTGTGTAATAATCGGTGAGCACCTGCCTGAAACGACTCAAGATGTCATCGCCTTTGACTGTCATGTCCTTGACCTGGCGGAAATAAAAGCGGTTGCTGTAGTCCAAAATCAGCATGATGTAGTCCCTGATGATGTCGTCATACCCGAATGACGTGGACTGCGTTTCCAGCTCTCGGCGCAGGTTTGCCAGCAACTGCTCCAAAGTGCCTTTTTCTTCAGGAGTCAAGATGAGTGCTTCGTTTGAATGGTAGCAGAAGAATTGATAGCCGTCGAGATGCTCTTCGATGGCCGAGCCCTGGATGAATTCGTTGTCGAACAACAGCACCCAACCGTGGTACTGCCGACGGGTACCGTCATCGAGCTTGCCGCCTATCTGCCCCGGCGAATAAGCCATCAGCGAGCCCTCGCCCTCATGATAGGTGCCCACGCCATAGGTCAGACCTTCGGGGAACTCTTGTTGCAAGAAAATGCCGTAGCAGTTAATTCGGTTCAGAGTGTGGCGTATCTCACCCACCTCGTCATAGTGTATCACAGAGACTTGGGGATGGTATACCGGCGCACCGATGTCGCGCGCGTAGTCATTGGCTTGGTTTATATACAAATCAATTTGCAAAGCGGTGGCTAAGTTACGAATTTTCTTCGAAACAAACGCAAAAAATATGGAGTTTCACACATCCTGAGGGCATACGTGAATTCTAATAGCAAGTGCGAAATTAGTCAAAATTATTGATATTTTTGAAGAAACTTGATTTTGGTGTATCGAAATCAAGTTTTTTTCTTGGTCTTCGGTTGATTTTGTACTGTACCTGTTTGATGGTTTGATCGTCA
>JAGAYZ010000085.1 GCA_017940245.1 Muribaculaceae bacterium
ACTTTTTTGCTCATTTTGTTTTGGAGTGACACTTCTATGTAGTATCTTTGCTCCGAGGTTAGTTGATTGTACATTGCAAAACAAAATTAATTAATCTCTGGGAGACTTAGGTCTCCCTTTTGTTTTTTTTATTTCGTTTTGTTATCATTTTCACGCTCGGCGGGGGCTACTCGCCCCCTTGCCGCTTGGCGTTCCCCTCGGTGTTTTTCATAATATTATTATATGAAAACAACTTTCAGAAGCCTTTCGCACTTCTTATTGGAACTTTCACAGCGGCATCACATAGAGTTAATGTTATTAAAATATTAGCGCGTTCGTGGAAAATTGACTACCTTTGCAATTCAATCTTGAAAAAGGGATATAATAGCCCGATTTCAAAAATGGGAATTTTATTTACTAAATAACTTACAAAAAATGGAATTTTTAACTCATGACAAGTTGGTCATCGTCGGCGCTGCCGGCATGATCGGTTCCAACATGGTTCAGACCGCCTTGATGATGGGTCTGACCGACGACATTTGTCTTTACGATGTGTTCTCGCCCGAAGGTGTGGCCGAAGAAATGCGTCAAAGCGGATTTGGCAACGTTAAAATCACAGCTACCACTGATGCAGCCGAGGCTTATACCGGAGCAAAATACATCATTTCCAGTGGTGGTGCTCCCCGCAAGGAGGGAATGACACGCGAAGACCTGCTGGCCGGAAACTGCAAAATTGCCGAGAATCTGGGTAAGGACATCCAGCGCTATTGCCCCGATGTGAAACACGTGGTGATCATTTTCAACCCTGCCGACCTCACAGGTCTGGTGACATTGCTCTACTCGGGTCTGAAGCCCTCACAAGTGACCACACTGGCTGGCCTTGACACCACACGCCTCCAGAGTGCTCTGGCCAAGAAATTCGGCGTGATGCAAGACGACATCACGGGCTGTGCCACCTATGGTGGACATGGCGAACAAATGGCCGTGTTCGGTTCACATGTTGAAATCAAGGGTCGCAAGCTCACCGATATCATCGGCACCGATGAATTCCCCGTCGACGAGTGGGAAGCCATGAAGACTGCTGTCACACAAGGTGGAGCTGCCATTATCAAGTTGCGCGGACGCAGTTCGTTCCAGAGTCCCGCATATCTCTCGGTAGAAATGATTCGCAGCGTCATGGGTGGCGAGAAGTTCCGCTTCCCCGTGGGCACATACGTGAGCAACGACAAGTACAACCACATCATGATGGCCATGAAGACCACCCTGGATGTGAACGGCGCAACCTACGAGGTTCCTCAGGGAACTCCCGAAGAGAATGCCAAACTCGATGCCAGCTACGAGCACCTGTGCAAGATGCGCGACGAACTGGTGACTTTGGGCATTGTTCCACCCATCAGCGAGTGGAACAAAATCAACCCCAACCTCTGATTCAATCAGTAAAATAGTAGTCCGACACTGGGCAGGAAGGTCCTTGGCCTCCCTGCCCATGTATTTTTGCCCTTATGCTTGCATGGTTGTGGCAAAAGCACTAACTTTGCACAAAAAATTAGCGACTATGAACATCATCTCGGCTGAATTTGAAATTAGCAACAGCGACGTGCGCAAGTGCCCCGACACCACTTTGCCCGAATATGCCTTCATCGGCCGTAGCAACGTGGGCAAATCATCGCTCATCAACATGCTCACCGGCCGCAAAGCTCTGGCCAAGACTTCGCAGACACCGGGAAAAACGTTGCTCATCAACCACTTCATTATCAATGGCAAGTGGTATATTGTGGATCTGCCCGGTTACGGTTATGCCAAGCGAAGCAAAGACAGCCGCGACAAGCTGGAACGCATCATCAAGGGATACGTCTTGCAGCGCCAGCAGATGACCAACCTTTTCGTGCTGGTTGACTCTCGCCTCAAGCCACAGCGCATCGACTTGGAATTCATGCAGTGGCTCGGCGAGAATGGGGTGCCCTTCAGCATCGTGTTTACCAAGCTAGACAAGCTGGGACGAGTGGCTGGAGCCACAGCAGTCGAGGCCTATAAACAAGAGCTGCTTAAGACCTGGGAGGAACTGCCACCGGTGTTCATGACCAGTAGCGAGGATGGTCGCGGTCGCGACGAGATTCTTAATTATATCGACTCCATCAATAAGCAACTGGCTTCTAACTGACAACTTTATGGATTTCAAACTCATATCCACCGCCCAAGGCTCGAACGCACGCGCTGGGCTCATCACCACCGACCATGGCACCATCGAGACCCCAATTTTCATGCCTGTGGGCACGTTGGGATCGGTTAAGGCCGTGCACATGACTGAGTTGCGCGACGACATCAAGGCCCAAATCATTTTAGGCAACACATATCATCTCTACCTGCGCCCTGGCATGGACATCTTGCACAAGGCTGGCGGACTGCATCGTTTCAATGGCTGGGACCGACCCATCCTTACCGACAGCGGTGGTTTCCAAGTGTTTTCACTAGCAGCCAACCGCAAGTTGCACGACGAAGGGGTCACCTTCCGCAGCCACATCGACGGTTCTAAACACTTGTTCACGCCCGAAAATGTGGTCGATATCCAACGCATCATCGGCAGCGACATCATGATGGCGCTTGATGAGTGCCCGCCCGGCACCAGCGACCGCGACTATGCCACTCGGTCGCTCAGGCTCACCCAGCGGTGGCTAGAACGCGGATGGAAGCACTTCAACGAAACACAGCCTCTCTACGGACATCGGCAGGCCTATTTCCCCATCGTGCAAGGCTGTGTCTATAAAGATCTGCGACAAGATGCCGCCAAGCACATTGCCGACCTGGGAGCCGACGGAAATGCCATCGGCGGACTGGCTGTGGGAGAACCCACCGAGAAAATGTATGAGATGATTGAGGTGGTCAACGAGATTCTGCCACACGACAAGCCACGCTATCTCATGGGTGTGGGTACACCTGCCAACATGCTGGAAGCCATCGACCGCGGTGTGGATATGATGGACTGCGTCATGCCCACGCGCAACGGCCGCAATGGCATGCTCTTCACGCAGCACGGCATCATGAACATGCGCAATCGCAAGTGGGCCGATGATTTCTCGCCCATCCAGGACGACGGTGCATCTATCGTGGACCACATCTACTCGCGCGCCTATCTGCGGCACCTGTTCATCTCGCAAGAACTGCTGGCATTACAGATTGCCAGCATCCACAACCTCGCATTCTACCTGTGGCTCATGAGGCAAGCACGCAACCATATCATTGCAGGCGATTTCCCCGCATGGAAAGCAGACATGGTGGAGCGTGTCACTCGACGGTTATAACACAGCACAACAATTGCAAGTGGAAAACGAATTAGAACATATTGCCGAGCAGCAACCGGCTGCCGAACCTGTCGCATCGGTTGCCGCTGAGCTACCCGAGGGGTCGGCTGCCGCTACTGCCAAGGCTCACGCCTGGCAGGCGCTGAAGTCTTTCTTCACCAAAAAGAAAGCTAAGAAGGCCACTGCTGCCGCCGAGTCCGAAAAGCCTTTGCGTAAGCCCTGGATCAAAAAGTTTGACTGGTACATCATCAAGAACTTCCTGGGCACCTACGTTTTTGCCATCCTGCTGCTCATGGCCATCGTCATCATGTTCGACATCAACGAGAAACTGGATGCCGTCATCAATGCCCCGCTAAAAGACACCGTGTTCCAGTACTTCATGAACTTCCTCCCGTTCATCATGAGCCAGTTCAGCCCGTTGTTCACGTTCATAGCCGTGATTTTCTTCACCTCACGGCTGGCCGACCGCAGCGAGATTATCGCCATGCTCTCCAGCGGCATCAGTTTCAAACGTCTGCTCGTGCCCTACATGGTGAGCGCCACCATCATCGCCATCACCAGCTATGTGCTGGCGGCCTATGTGATTCCGCCAGCCACCGTGCAGCGCATCGCCTACACCAACCGATGGGTGAAAAACAAAGCCGTGGTCTATGGCGACAACATCCAGCTGCAGGTGCGCGACGGCGTGATGGCCTACATATCCCGCTACGACAACATCTCCAAGACGGGCTTCAGATTCTCGCTCGATGAGTACGACGGCAAAACGCTCAAGTCGCGACTTGCGGCCGACAACATCCGCTACGACACCCTGGGACGATGGACACTCAACAACTACACCATTCGTCACTTTAGCGGCATCAAGGAGCAACTCACACGCGGCACAACCATGGACACCCTACTGGGCATGGAACCACGCGACTTTCTCATCTCTAAAAACGACGAGCAGACCATGACCTCGCCCGAGCTCAAAGAGTACATCGACCGGCAGCGAGCACGCGGTGTAGCCAATATTCAGAACTTTGAAATTGAATATGAAAAACGGTTTGCCATGACGGCGGCCGCTTTTATCCTCACCGTCATCGGCCTGTCGCTCTCTTCGCGCAAAGTGCGTGGAGGCATGGGCATGAACATCGGCATCGGACTGCTGCTCAGTTTCTCCTACATTCTGTTTATGACCGTCACCAGCACCTTCTGCGTCTCGGGCTACACATCGGCACGCGTGGCCATGTGGATTCCTAACATCCTTTACATCGTCATCGCCATCTTCCTCTATCACCGGGCAGCCCGTTAATATCTTTTCGCCAAATTTCTCACTACTGCCACACAATAAACCGAGAAAATTCGTGTTATATATAGTAACGATTGTCCTCGTTTCTTTATGCGCCGTTTGCTGTACATATTAATAATGGTGACAACACTGGCCGGAGTGTTCGGGTCGTGCCGGCACACGCCGGGCGAGGCCGAGGCACGGCTCATTGCCATCGACTCGCTTATCGCCATCGAGCCCGACAGCGCGCTCGCCCAGTTGGAGGCCATCAATGCCGACGCGCTGCCGACCGACTTGCGGGCCTACCACGACCTGCTCGTCACCCAAGCCATGTATAAAGCCTATGTGCCCGCCAGCACCGACACACTCATCACCCGCGCCTGGCGCTACTACGCCGACCACGGCCCCTACGACCGCCGCATCCGCGCCATGCTCTACCGCGGCACCGTGGCCGAGGAACTCGGCCACCCCGACAGCGCCATGCGATGGTACAAGCGCACCGAACTCGAATCAAATGGTAAAAACAGTTATTTTCATGGTCTAGCTTTAATGAATATCGCATATCTTTATCAATTTCAGTATGTTGCGCCAAAGAATGCCATATCTAATTTTAGAAGGGCTTTGGATGATTTCCGGTCTGTCTCAGATTTTCACTACCAAATGGTTTGTCTAACGCAACTGGGAATGATATACCGCATGGAAAACACTGACAGTGCCCGTTGTTATGCATTTTCAGCGCTAAAAATGTCCAAATTATTAGATGATACCATTAATTATTATAGAAATATTGAATCAATTGCAGGTAGTTATTATAAAGATAACGATTGGACGCATACATTAAGATATGCCCTCAAAGGGATCAATAGTTCGTTGCCAAACACTAGGATACCATGCTATTGTTTTGCCACTCAATCATATTTATACCTCGGAGAGGTAGATTCTGCACGTGCACTCATTGCAGAATGCCCGCCTCCTGCGTCAACAAGAGATAGTGTGTTGTTTTTTAGGACAATTTCAACACTTGATAGTGTTGAGAATAACTATCGACAAAGTGCCAAATATTCCGAAATGGCCGGAAGAACTGCAAGCGCCGCAATAAATAGACAACTGCAGTACAATTATGAAATTGAAGAACAACAACCGGCTTATGAAAATATTAAACAATCCAACAGAAAATTATCACTACAGGTATTTATTCAATATATACTCACTTTCTTGCTGTTTATCTTCTTGATCATTTTATCGACAAACCTATATATGGCCCATAGAAGAATAAAGACAGAAAAAAAAGTTTATGTTAGAATTCAAGAAGAACTAAGGCTTCTACAACTACAAACAGAAGAACTAGCCCGAAATAAGCCCCAGAAAACCGACCAATATACAGAGTCATCAAGTACACTAACCGAACTTCAGGCTTATTGCATAGGAGAAGTGTTTCGCAGTGTTGTGTATTCAGGTATAAGAGGAACCTCCATTTTTAAGATTATATTCAGTATGGAAGCAGCAAAAAACACAAATCTTATCTCCATCAAACTGCCAAATGATTTCTGGGAGAAAGTAGGCCAATATATTGACACTAAGTATCCGCATGCTTTCGATAATATGGCATCAAAAGGAATCTCAATAAGTGACAGAGAAAAGCAAATCATTTCTCTCGATTGCCTAAACATTCCAAATGCAGTTATTGAGAAAACTCTAGGATATGGCGAAAGGTCTTTGGCTCCAATACGTTCTAAGTTACTCATGAGAATTGGTGATGGGGTAACCGACATCAATGAATTGTTACGAAGATACAGTTCTGGCAATATTGAAGGTACTTTTAATAAAGTCAACAATCTATAATGAATAATTTATTTTTTAATTATTTCATTTACAACACTTTGCATTACTAATTTTCTTACTTAAAAATTTTGAGTTAATAAGGTGACTTAACTATTTTTGCACCAAAATAATCGTTGTATTAACTTAAAATTTTATCTTATGAAAAGTAAATTATTATTGATTTTATTTGTGCTTACCACACATTTTTCGTGGTCACAAAACAGGGACATCGTTTCTGAGCAGCCCATCATTCTATCCCATGATGGACGAAAAAGCCATTTGATTGAAGACATTGAACCTGCGGCTGTATTTTTTACAACAGGCAATGTTCAAATACAGTTTTCGTCTACGCACTATTCATCCTACTCCGTGCGGCTTACGCCGTCTGATGGCGGTGAAGATATCGTGGTGCCAGTCACATCATCAACGATGACATTGCCTATCACGAACACCACCGCCGACTATGTCATTACCGTGGATGGCGGCGACTATGGTACCTACGACGGCCTCTTCAGCCCCGCCGGCCACACCGCCGTCACCCTGAGCGACACCCAAGCTATGCAACTGGTCAAAAACCGCCGAGAAAACAACACAGGAGTCCATTTTTACTCGGCCACGGTCAACACCATCATCAATGATGCCCGATGCCCTATTGATACTATGCCAGCCGAAACCTGGGCCACCGACAATTCCGCAAAAAAACTGATCCTATAAATAAATTCAAGTTCCGTAAGTAGATTTAACTGCTGAATAATACAAACATCGTTGCTGAATCAAGCCTAAGATGACCTTGAAAAGGTCTGTCGGGTCGAAGACCCCGACTTTGTTCCTAAGACCATGCAAGCACATAGAAGATGTGCGCAGCTTGGTCACTCAAAGCCGAAAAGAAAGTGCCTCGAAGAGGAACTTCATACCGACCAATGGCAAATTAACAACTTGCGAAACCTGAATAAACCGGCCGTATCAGGCCATCTTCTGAATTTAATGTTTCATTTTTAATACTTACAGCTATGAAAAAAATCTTGATTTGGTTGATTGCCACACTTGGAGTGCAAGCCGTGGGCACGGCTCAGTCATTTACCCTTTGTAATCCAATTGTGAAAGACGGTAAACAATGGGTGTATTATATGCGTTATAAAGTAATGGATGGTTATGTCTACACTCCTGTTGTGTATGAACTGAAAGGCGATACCACCATAGGAAATCACCAGTATTTAAAGCTTTACAGGGACGCATATTTCTATGATAAAAAAACAGAAGAAATTAATCATACAAGAACCGTATGCGCTTATATGCGTGAACACCTCAATAAAGTTTATGTGCGGGAACGCGGACGCTTTTATAAGATGCCGTTATACGGTTGGGTGACAGCTCCCGATTTTCGCGAATCGGACATAGGATATGAGTATCTGATTTATTTGCAGGGAGATATAAATTGTTTTGACCAAATTGCCCTAACTGTAAGGGAAAGAGAAATATACTTTTCCTTCACAGGCGAGAAACAAATTGAATACAACGGATGCAAACGTTACTGCTACACAACGAATGATCCCTATCGAATGATGATTGAAGGTGTGGGCTATGTGCAGACCAATTGGGGATCTGGAGTGCAACCAGTGGTATTTTCCAATTTTTACAATCTAAATCCCATTCAGTTCAATGCGCCTGAATGGTTCCCCAATGGCGTTTTGAGCCACGTGATTGAACACGGGGAAATTATATTTAAGGGAGAACTATATGATTTCTTTAAAGAGAATGCCTATGACCCCGACAAGCCCGTGGGTGAGAACGTGGCGGTGGAGGACCTGCCGGTGGACACGCATGCCGACGGCTCGGGGCCGCTCTACGACCTGCAGGGCCGCATGGTGACCAACCCCGCCCCCGGCATCTACGTCCGCAACGGCCAAAAGGTGGTGGTGGAATAGCGGCGTGCTTCAGGCTCCACTGGCCCCTCCTGAATCTCACGCAGATTACGCAAAGTTTTTCTACTTGAACATAAATTTGGGCTGCCGCAATGCGGTGGCCCATAACTTACAAGCCCTTATAAATTCTTTCCTGTTTTCCGCAATGGGACACGCCAATCAGCCTTGAGCGATTTCCACGAGTATTTGTTGCTCGTTTGACATTTTGAGCACGGTTGTCTTCTCTTTCTTGGTCTCGGGCAGAGTG
>JAGAYZ010000086.1 GCA_017940245.1 Muribaculaceae bacterium
CCAACATTCAGATCGTTCTGAACTTCCCCAAGGGTGTGAAGCCTTGCAAGGATGATTATGATTCTTATGGCTTTGGTGGTGATGATATCCCCGTTACCGGACGTCAGAATACTCCTGTTGTTTCGTTTAGCGATAATATGAGCAAAGAATCTTACTGGCCTGTTTATATCATCTTCGGTCAAAACCCCAATAAGGTTAAGGTTGAGACCAATCCCTGCCATGTTTATACAGTGAACATCATCGCTGATGAAACTGCTGATAAAACTGCAGATTTTGGCGTGTACATGAAGTATACCGACTATGACAATGCAGCTTTTGAGTATGGTGCTTCTCCCGCTCAGGATGTTTACGAGTTTGCAAAACTCTGTACTGTTAAAAATGAGTTGAATACTGCCGTTGAGGATGTGAACGCTGCTAAGACTGTTGCTAGCGTGAAGTACATGAACGCTGCTGGTATGGTTAGCGACACTGCTTTCCAGGGTGTGAACATCGTTGTTACCAAGTATGCCGATGGCACTCAGAGCACTGCAAAGGTTGTGAAGTAATTCACATTCCAAGTAAAGCAAAAAAAGGGACGCTGAATTCAGCGTCCTTTTTTCATGCCCATGTATATGGTTTGGCTCCTGCGGTAGAACTTTTTTCTGAGGTGAGTATAATGTGCATTGCCCTGGTGAGCCCGAAAACACAGCCTTTTCGGGCTCGATGCAGTTGATGGGCGATGAGGTGGTGGTCGCTATTGGTGAGCGAGCAGGTAATTGCGCAAAGCGTTGTAGCCGCTGTTGATGGGTGTGACATGACGTGTGCCGCGCAAGAAGCGCACCAGCTGCAATGGCATCTCCACATTCTCACCGATTGCCGATTCCACGGTTTCGCTGAACTTGGCCGGATGAGCCGTTGCCAGACTGATGCCAGTTTCGTCGGGTTGCAGGTCTTCGGTGAGTCCGCGCCATGCGATGGCACTGTGTGGGTCAAACACGTAACCAAACTGTTCGTGAACTTGCGCGATGGTGTGCATGATTTCTTCGTCGCTGTAGCTGTAACCATGAATCAGCTGGCGCACGTTGTCCACACTGCCTAGCAAGGCCGCGATGCGGGCAAAATTGGTGGGGTTGCCGGCATCGAGAGCCGGTGCGATACTGTAGACCGATGGACGAGGAATGAATTGCCCCGTCTGCAGATAGTGATAGAAGATATTGTTCACATTTTCTACAGAGACCAGTCGCTTGATGGGCACACCCATGGCGCGAGCCATTACTCCCGATGCCAGATTGCCCAGGTTGGCCGAAGGGATAGAGACAACGATGTCGTTAGCGTCCTTGTTGTCCTTGAGTAGCTGGGCATAGGCATGGAAATAGTAAAACGTCTGCGGTAGCAGTCGCGCCACATTAATTGAGGTGCCGCTGGTGAGCACCATTTGCTCGTTGAGTTCTTCGTCCATAAAAGCCTGCTCCACCATGTGCTTGCAGTCGTCGAAGGTGCCTTTAACCTCTAGGGCTGTTACATTGCCTCCCAGTGAGGCAAACTGCGCTTCCTGAATGTAGCTCACGCCATCTTGCGGATAGAGCACATAGACGTGCACCCCGGGCACGTTGAAAAAACCATTGGCTACGGCACCGCCTGTGTCGCCCGACGACGGCACCAGCACGTTGACGGTGCTGGTGTGTGGGTGCAGGCTGTGGTAATAGGCCAGCAGGCGCGCCATGAACCTTGCGCCCACATCTTTATAGGCCATTGTGGGGCCATGGAACAGTTCCAGCGTGTAGCGGTGCTCATCGATGCGATGCAGCGGAATGGGGAAGTTGAGCGTGTCGTAGACGATGTCGTGCAGCACGCCCGAATCCACGTCGCCGCCCAATGCAAAGTTGGCAACTGCGTAACCAATCTCGGGCAGACTCATGCCTGCCATGTTCATGATAAAGGCTCGAGGCAGTTTTACGATTTTTTCGGGAAGAAACAGTCCGCCGTCGGGAGCTGGACCTTTGAGAACGGCCTCGGCCAGCGAAACAGAAATGTTCTTGTTATGTGTGCTATAGTATTTCATGTATAGTGATGATCAATGGATGAGAGTGCCTCGTGCACCGGGGTTGAACGTGTTTTTTACCCACACGGGGATGTGAAGTCGTGCCACGGGCCGCAGGGTGGGGGCGTAGATTACCTTGGCTCCGGCATCACACATGGCTTGCGCCTGCTCGTAGGTCATGGTGTCGATGACCGTGGCATCGTGATGCGTGCGTGGGTCGGCAGTCATGAATCCGTCAACGTCGGTCCATATTTCCAAGCTTTCGGCCTTGAGCGCGGCGGCCACCAGTGCGGCAGTATAGTCGCTGCCACCGCGGCCCAGGTTGGTCTTGTGGCCGGTGTGCTCATCTTCGGCGATAAAGCCTTGTGTTACAATGCATCGGGCAGTGCTTGAGCCCAATTCTTGGGCGATGAGCCGTTCGGTCAGTTCTGCCTGTAGCGCATGTTCTCCATCTACTGTCCTTGTTTTGATGAAATTCGGAGCAAAGTGCGGTTCGGCACCATCAATCAGGCACGACACGATGGCACTTGACATAATTTCACCATGTGCCACAATGGCATCACGCAATGTGCCGATATAATCGGCAGGCAAGTCGCGGTTGATGAAGAGCATGGAGTAGAACGAAGTCAGTCCGTCAATAAACTGCTCGACAATGGCATTACATTGCTGTTGCATAGCTTCAGGAACCACCTGGGCGATAGTGTCTAGATGTCGCTGCCGCACCTGCTCTAGGATGGCCTCGTAGCTGCTGTCTTGATCCAGTGCACGATTGGTCATGTCTAGGAGTTGGTTGGTAACACCACCCAGCGCACTCACTACAACTATCACCTGTCCGGGACAGGCCTCAACTATCTTTTTCACATTTTGCAGGCTGGCAGCCGAGCCCACCGATGTTCCGCCAAATTTCAGTACTTTCATCCTATAACAATGATAAAATGGGTCATTAAAGCCCCTGTGCTTCTAAGTATAATAACGAAAATCGTGCCAAAATATTGGTGAAAAATGCCTTGATAGCAAGTTTTTTATTATTTTTGCAGATATGAAAGAAATTGATGCCGACATATTCAACCTGCAAGACGAGCAACCCGAGCCGCTAAAGGGTTCATTGCTAGTGGCAAGGCCTACGGTGGAGGACATGTTTTTCGGCCGCACTGTGGTGGCTATGATGCACCACGACAGTGAAGGGTCTATGGGGTTGGTGCTGAATAAACTCACCAATTTTACGCTCGACGAGATAGTCGATGATTTGACGATTGCCGAAAAAGTGCCGGTTTATTTCGGTGGCCCGGTGAACATGGATTTGGTGTTCTATGTGCATAATTTGAGCCCAGATGTGATACCCGACGGCGAGCACATTACCGGCGATTTGTATCTGGGTGGTGACTTTGATGCGGTGAAAAACTATCTGGAAAGCGGAAATTCCATCAATGATCACATGCGTTTCTATATGGGCTATAGTGGATGGGATGCTGGTCAGCTCGCCGGTGAGATTAAGCGTCACGACTGGGTGGTGCTCGATGATGTAATGGCGGAATGGATGATGAGCCATCGGTGCGACGATATGTGGGAGGATGCTGTGTCGCGTTTTGGCGACCGCTACCGCTTGTGGAAAAACTGGCCGGAATATCCCGGGGAAAATTAATGTCCGTAAGCACAAAAGTGGCGCATCTCCACAAGAGGGATGCGCCACTGCTATATTGTTTATGAAATAACCGGGTGACGAAACTTGGTACCCGATTGTGACGGGATTCACTTGCCGGCAGCCACGTCGTTGAGGATAGCCACGGTGAAGTCCCAACCCTTCTGCACGGCGGGAATGTGGCAACGCTCGGCAGGCGAGTGCACGTCTTGCAGTGTGGGTCCATAAGAAATCATGTCCATGTGAGGAGCAGCTTTCAGGAACAGGCCGCACTCAAGGCCGGCGTGGATGGCTTCGACAACGGGCTTCACACCATAGAGGCGCTCCCAGCACTCGATGGCCACGTGCAGGATGTGGCTGTCCATGCGGGGTTCCCAACCTTGATAGCTGCCTTCTTGCAGAATCTCGTTGGCACCAGCCAGACGGAAGACGGTCTCGATTTGGTTCACGAGTTCCATCTTGCGGCTTTCAACCGACGAACGCGAGAAGGCCTCGACTACCAACTGGTTGCCTTCGCGCATCTTGATGCTGGCCAAGTTGGTGGATGTTTCCACCAGCCCCTTGATTTCCATGCTCATCGAGGTCACTCCGTGAGGAGCAGCCACAACAGCACTCAGTACACGGCAAGCAGTGTCGCGGTCGATGATGGTTTCGGGTGTGTCAACGCTTTCGCAGAAGAATTCCACGTTCTTCTCGGTCACGTGATACTCGTTCTTCACATCGGCCACAAAGGTGTTGAATGCAACCGCCAGTTTCTCCTTGTCTTCGGGCTTGATGCCAATCACAGCCACAGCGTTAAATGCGATGGCGTTGTGCAGGTTGCCGCTGTCGATGCAGGCCAAGTCGAAGTCAACGCCCAGTGTGCACAACATGCGTGCGATGAGCTTGGTGGCGCTGGCATAACCCTTGTCGATGTCGGTGCCCGAGTGTCCGCCATGGAATTTCTCCATGCCCAGCTTGAAGTAGAGGCGATCCTTGGGAGCGGCTTCAGTTTTGTAGTTGAACTTGAAGATGGATACAAGTCCACCTGCGCATCCCACGGTGATCACGCCGTCGTCCTCGCTGTCGAGGTTGAGCAGGTATTTGCCTTGCAGCATGTCGGCCTTGATGTTGCTGGCACCGGTCAGACCGGTCTCTTCGTCAACAGTAGCCAGAGCCTCCAGCGGACCGCACTTGATGTCGGGGTCGGTGATGGCAGCCAGGGCGATAGCCAGACCCATGCCGTCGTCGGCACCCAGGGTAGTGTTGTTGGCGCGCACCCATTCGCCGTCTACGATGGTTTCGATGGGATCGTTGTCAAAGTCGTGATTGGAGCTGGCAGCCTTCTCGGCAACCATGTCCATGTGACCCTGCATGACGATGCCAGGCACGTTTTCAAAACCGGCTGCTGCGGGACGGAACATAGCCACGTTGCCCACTTCGTCGACCTTATACTCCAGATTGTGCTTTTTTGCAAAGTCAACAAGCCACTGGCGAATTTTGTCAAGGCGTCCAGAGGGACGGGGCACTTTAGTAATGTCATCAAAGATTTCCCACACTCGAGTCGGTTTCAATTCTCTTACTGTCATAGTAGTGTTATTTTAATGGTTAAATGTTAGTTATTCTTTCACGGGGCGAAAGTTTGTTAAAACCTCGCTTTTTGTGGTGCTAAGTTACAAAAAAGTTTTGAATTGCGCAGCAAAATCTCACAAAAGTAAACTATATTTGCAATGTTTTTATGGCGAAACTCATTCGCCATAGCACAATTTAATAACGCAACAATGGCGACTTTATTGTTTACGGTGGCATTAATTGGCCTGGCTGTGATGTTGTTAGGCGTGAAAATCTTCTTTACACGAGGAGGTCGTTTCCCCAATACTCACATTCACGACAACCCCGAGATGAAAAAGCGTGGCATCAGTTGCGCGAGAGACAGTGAATTTTACAATAATTAAATATTTAGGCTTAACAACGAAATGAACTTAACCCGCTTTTCTATGGTTGCGACCCTGGTCGCACTTGTGCTTATGGCAGTATCGTGTAATGAAAAGGCTCCCAAGGCCACATCGGCTGCATCTACTCCTGCAACGGCAATGGAAAAAATGACCATCCGCTATGTTGATGAAGATTCCATTATGGCCAATTATAACCTGGCCAAGGACATCAATGAGGCTATGTTGCGCAAACAGAACCAGTTTGACGCCGCTCAGGCCCAGCGTAGCAACGAGATCAACAAATTTGCAAACACCATGCAGCAGAAGTACAAAAATAATGGGTACTTGAGCGAAGAGAGTTTCAATGCCGATCAAGCCACACTGGCCAAGAAGCAACGTGATGCCGAAACCTATCTGGGCAACCTGCAACAGACCATGCAAAACGAATTGGGACAGAGCCAGCAGCAGTTGATGGACTCGATTGACAATTTCATGAAGGCTTATGCCAAGCAGAAAGGTTATGACATGGTGATTCGTAAGTCGGCTACGCTCTACATTGACCCAAAGTATGACGTAACCGATGACGTGATTGCCGGGCTGAACAAGCGTTACACCAAGGTAGAGAAGAAATAAAGTTGTCCCACATCGTGGGAACAAGCATAAGCAGGGTCGCCGTTACACAAGCAGCGACCCTTTTTTCAAACTAATAATATAGTATATAATATGGGATTAATCGACGATAAGAAACGCGATATCAATGCCGTGGAGCAAGAACAGGCAGTGCTGGTGGGACTCATCACACCGCAGCAGCCCGAGGCCAAGACGATGGAATATCTCGACGAATTGGAGTTCCTGGCCCACACGGCCGGTGCCGTGACCATGCGTAAATTCATCCAGCGCGTGGATGCGCCCAACAGCACCAGTTACGTGGGCAAGGGAAAGCTGGAAGAGATTGTGACATATATTGATGAAAATGAGATAGGGCTGGTGATTTTTGACGATGACCTCTCGCCCAAGCAGATTGCTTTCATCGAAAAAGCCACGCGGGTGAAAGTGCTGGACCGCACCAGCCTGATTCTCGACATCTTTGCCAAACGTGCGCAGACGGCCAATGCCAAAATGCAGGTGGAACTGGCACAGTATCAGTACTTGCTGCCGCGCCTCACCGGCATGTGGACTCACCTTGAGCGCCAGCGAGGTGGTATCGGAATGCGAGGCCCGGGCGAAACGCAGATTGAGACCGACCGCCGCATCATCAAGACCAAGATTTCACTGCTCAAACAGCGATTGCAAGACCTGGACAAGCAAAAAATCATTCAGCGCAAAAATCGAGGCAAACTCACTCGCATCGCGCTGGTGGGTTATACCAACGTGGGAAAGTCCACGCTCATGAATGTGCTGAGCAAGAGCGATGTGTTTGCCGAGAACAAACTCTTTGCCACGCTCGACACCACCGTGCGTAAGGTGGTGATCGACAATCTGCCTTTTTTGCTCACCGACACAGTGGGGTTTATCCGCAAGTTGCCCACACACCTGGTGGAGTCGTTCAAGAGCACACTAGATGAGGTGCGCGACAGCGACTTGCTGGTGCATGTGGTAGACATCAGTCACCCGCAGTTTGAAGATCAGGTGGAAGTGGTCAACAAGACGTTGCAGGAGGTGTGCAACGCGACGGGGAAAGAAATGATCATGGTGTTTAACAAGATAGACCAGTTCAGTTATGTGCCAAAGGACGAAGACGACCTCACCCCCCGGTTGCGAGAAAATATTCCATTGGAAGAACTGAAGGAAACATGGATGGCTCGCATGGCTGGCAACTGTGTGTTTATCAGCGCCAAGCAGCAGCAAAACATTGACGAGCTCAAACAACTCATTTATGAGAAGGCGCGCATCATCCACACCCAGCGCTTCCCCTACAATGATTTCCTGTTCCAGCACTACGACGACTTGACAGAATAAAAAGCGGCGTTTACTAAAACCGAGCGCGGTCCCCAGCAATGAGGGCCGCGCTCTTAATTCGTTAATGAACAATGAATAATTAATAATGAATAATTAATTCCTTGACTCGGAGTTCTCGGAGCTTAACCGAGTCAAGAAATTATTAATTGTTCATTCTTAATTCTTAAATACCTTGTAGGTCTTGCCTCCGTCGACCACGATGTTCACGCCCTTGAACGGACGGTTGCTCACCTGGCCCATGGGGTTGACATACTTCACGCCATTGACGCTGTTCACGCGCAGGTCGTTCACACCGGTGATGGTGTTCTGAACGAGTGTCACGTCGATAGTGACAGGTTCTTCAGGCATCACGAAGGAGTAGTTGTTGCCACTTCCGTTGACATCCACTGCGGCGCGACGGGCGGGAGCGCCAGCGGCGGGAGTCTCGGTTCCGGAAGCTGTCTCTACAGTGACCGATTCTACCACGTAACCCTCGGCGGGAGTGATGGTGATGCTCACGGTTTCGCCAGCTGCCACAGCGTCGCCACTGTTGATTTCAGTCTCGCCCACGAACACAGCTACGGTGCCATTCTGCAGTTGAGCGGTGAAGTTGACAGCACTCTCCACGGGTGGAATTTCGGCGAAGGTGGCGGTCACGGTCACGTTGCCGGCCGGCATGGTGAAGGCGTTGTCCACGACTTCAACTTCTTCCTCTCCGTTCATCACGGTGAGAGCATCCAGCTGGTAGCCTTCGGCGGGAGTCACGGTCAGTGTCACGGTCTCACCTTCGGCGGCCTCAGCCTTGTCGGCCTCAACGGTTCCGTTCTCGGTCTCGGCCACGGTGATGGTGTAGAGCACAGGCGGAATCTCGGCGAAGGTGGCGGTCACGGTCACGTTGCCGGCCGGCATGGTGAACGCATTGTTCTCCACAGTCACGGGAGTCTCGCCGTTCATCACGGTGAGCGAGCTCAGCTCGTAGCCCTCGGCGGGAGTCACGGTCAGCGTCACGGTCTCGCCTTCCTCGGCTTCAGCCTTGTCGGCAACTACTGTTCCATTTTCGGTTTCGGCCACGGTAATAGTGTATTTGGGCAGAGCCCACTCGCCGCTGATGACCAGTTTCATAGTCTCCTTATCCACGGTGAGTGTCCAAGTGCCGGCCACGGGAATCTGGAAGTTGTTGCCGGCGTTGAGCAGCAGGCTCAGTTCTGTGCCGTTCACAACTTGTTCGCGTTGCACCTCAAAGTTGCCGTCGGCATCGCCGCCAATCCAAGTGCCGTCCTGATCGATGAACTTGAACTCGGCACCGGCTTCCATGGCTTGCGTGATGGTGAACTTGCCGTCTTCGCCCAGTGTCATGGCCAGTTTGCCTTCGCCCCAGTTGGTCATGTTTCCTGCCAGGTAGAGTTCGTTGGCGGGAGCAGCCCATCCGGTGATGGTGAGGTTCTTGTCGGCATCGATGGTGAAGGTGAG